>CALWBA010000062.1 GCA_944375815.1 uncultured Lachnospiraceae bacterium
GAAAATTCATTGATATGCTTTTCAGGCACACTTTTCTATTAGTTCTTCTTTCTTGCAATCACTGCGCCGTTCACGCCCAGTACTCCATTCTCATACCCCCGGGCAAACAGCACCTCGCCTAATTCGCCGCACTGCCAGCATTCCTCTGTACAGTTCAGCAGTATCTCCACGCAGCTTCCATCGCCGGCTTTCTTCTCAAAACGCACTCTGCGCGTGTCTTCTTCTGTATTGAAGAATCTGAATTCCTGGCTGCGCAGCGCCGGCAGGGATTTTCGAAGATGGATAAGTGTCCGGACCTGTTCCCTGCAGGCGTGAAGTTCCGGTTCCTTCATCCGATGCCATGGCATACATCTGCGGCAGTCCGGATCGTGTCCCCCTTCAAGGGCAATCTCGGTCCCGTAGTAGATACAAGGGCTCCCGGGCATCGCAAAAAGCAGGACAAGCTGCTGAAAGAATACATCCCCGTTTCCTGCGCGGCTTATCAGCCGCTGCGTATCGTGAGAATCAAGCAGATTAAACAAAACATCATTGTTCTGCTTTCTGTACATGGTATAGCAGCGGTTCAGCATAGCCTCCAGTTCGCGGCTGTTTCGATTCTTTTCCAGAAAGAAATCATTAATGCTCTCCATCAGAGGATAGTTCATGACAGAGTCGTATTCATCTCCCTCCAGCCACTGAATCGCATCATGCCAGATTTCACCGAGCAGATAAACATCCCCACTGATTCTTCTGATTCTCCCGCAGACCTCTTTTAAAAACCGGTGTGATACCTCATTTCCTACATCAAATCGTATTCCGTCTACTCCGTATCGCTGTATCCAATCCGCACAGAGATCTGAAAAATATCGGATTACCTCTTCGTTGTTGGTATTCAGCTTCGGCATGCCTGCAGTAAATGCAAAACTGTAAAAGCTGCCGTCTCTTGTATCCCTGCGAGCCGCGTCAAAGGGATATCGGTTAATCATAAACCAGTCAAAATACCTGGAATTTTTTCCGTTTTCCAGTACATCCTGCCACGGAGCAAATCTTCTGCCGCAGTGATTGAATACGGCGTCAAGCATCACACGGATTCCCCGGCTATGCGCCTCATGCACAAGCCGGATGAGATCCTCCTCGGTTCCGAAATCGGGATCTACCTGATGATAGTCCTCCGTATCATATTTGTGATCGGACGGTGATGCCCAGATCGGATTCAGATAAATACCGCTGACCCCCAGTTCTTCCAGATACGGAAGTTTTTCCTCAATCCCCTGAAGGTTGCCGCCGAAGCGTTCTCCCGCGCTAACCTCTCCCTCTCTCCATAGTTCAAACTCCCTTGTTCCTTTTGCGCCTGCCTGACTGCGGCAGAAACGATCCGGAAAAATCTGATACCAGACCGTTTCATTTACCCACGCAGGCGTGCGTACAAGGTCTGCCGGATTCATCCATGGAACGATAAAGCACTGAAGAATTCTGCCCTCCATTTCCTTCTCCTGCGCCGTTGCAAATCCGTCCTCAAAATAATACCAGACTTCTCTGTCCGTATGAAGCTCAAAATAGTATTTACATCGTTTAAAAGCGGGACGCAGCGTAATACTCCACCAGAGCTGATGGCGCAGTCTCTTCTTTTCAGTCATCTCCGTACGCGTCCCGGTCCATTTTTCCTTTCCCCCGAGGATTCCGGCCTCAAACGGATCTCCGTGATGAATGAATACCTGATGTACATCGTATCCCGTTTTAATATTAATTACCAGTTTTTCCTCATTCAGCGCATAACTCATCTGCTCCGAAGATCTGTGATAAACTTCCGCAAATCTCATCTTCTGCCTTACACCTCCAGTGCCTCGTATACTCTGAGAATCTCTCCCACGCTCCAGGCCTGTGCGAAACAGCCCTTGGATCTTGTCGGATTTTCGCCGTCATAGATCTCCGGGAGCTGTCCGATGCAGCCTTCGCGAAGCGCCGCTTCCATAACCTCAAGCTGTAATCGAACTGTCTGTTTTGCCGTTTCGCTGAAATCGTTCACCTTGAGATACGCCAGATAGTATCCTCCCAGCGGAAACATCCAGACCGTCCCCTGATGGTACGCAAGATCACGTTCCATCATCTCTCCGCCGTAAAACGAATGAAACTGTGCATCGCTCTCCTCAAGTGTACGAAGTCCGTAAGGCGTATACAGTTTTTCGAATACCGTATTTACAACTGCGCACTCTCTGCTTCGATCCATCACTGCAAACGGCATGGAGACAGCCCAGATCTGATTGCAGCGAATCTGTTCATCTGCCGCTGTATCGGAGAGCACGTCTTTCAGGCACTGCTTATCCTCCATCCAGAACTTCTCGTTAAAAGACCGGCGCACAAGCTTGGCCAGCTCTCCGTATGGTGCTGCATCTTCTCCCATCTTCGCCGCATACAGCTCCATAATTTTCAGTACATTATACCAGTAAGCATTGATCTCCACCGGTTTTCCATGGCGCGGTGTAGGCAGAATCTCTCCGACGCGCACATCCATCCATGTCACCTGATCCAGTCCGTTTCCGGCGCTGATCAGCCCGTCAGTATCCATGCGAATTGCAAAGTCCGTACCTCTCCTGTACCACCGGACAACTTCCTTCATTGCGGGATACGCTTCTTTCAGGAATTCCATATCGCAGGACTTCTCACAGTACAGGTATACACTGTTCACGAATAGAAGCGCAGCATCTACGGTATTGTACATCGGCTCTTTCCCGCCTTCCGGGAAAAGATTGGGCATCAATCCCCTTCTCTGATATTTCATAAATGTACGAAGTATACTTTTTGCCTGCTCAAATCGACAGGTGGAAATACAGCAGCCTGCAAGAGCAATCATTGTATCGCGTCCCCAGTCTTCAAAAAACGGATAACCTGCAAGTATTGTATCCTGTTCCGTAGAAGCGCGGTAAGAAATAAACTGTCCTGCCGCTTTTGCAAGCACTGATGCATTTGTATCCGAAAATCCAGCCTGCTCCGCGAGTTTTGTTCTCTCCCGAACCGTATCCTCCAGGACATCGAAAGCACTCTCCCGGACCGGATCCATGGAGTAGACAAGTTCCAGGCAGACGCTTTCTCCTGCCGCAGCCTTCATCGTCCAGCAATGGTTCGCCGCTGCAAGTCCTGTCGCCCGTCTGCCGTCACAGTCATCATAATCGTAATAGTATTCTTCCCAGGAAATCGGAAAGCTATTAAACGTACCGTTTCCCTTATAATAAAGTTGATACCCCGCAGAGCATACGCAATCGTTTGTAATTGTAAATTCCTGTTCCTTTTCCAGATTGGTTCCCTTTGGCGTAAACTGAAGATACGGAACAACTTTCAGCATACAGTCCCGGCGGCTGCGGTTTGTAATCTCATAGATAACTGCTGCCGTGTTCTCTCCCTGCTTCATTCCAATACGCTTTTGAATCTCAACGCCTCCGGTCTGCCAGAGCCACTGAGGATAATCCTCAAAAGAAAAGGATGTCAGTGCCTTCAGTCCATTTTCCTCGCTGCCGTCCGAGAATTGCTGGCTGGAAAGCGCAATTACCTCTCCTTCCACCTCGAGCGACTCCTGTAACCGATGTATCATGTTGATACGGAAGTTCGGCGCCTGGACGCAGGCCATCAGAAACGCATGATCATTTCTCGACACAGATCCTGCCATCGTGCAGGATGAGAAACCTCCCATTCCATTAGTAAGCAGGTAGCAGTTTTCCTGCGCGCGTGCTAATGTTTTTAAATCGTTTTTCCCGTAAATAAATTTCATCTCTCAGTCTCCCTTACTTTCTGCTTTTGCCCAAAATAACCGCTCCCACACAAGCCATGCGGTATTCTGCGCCTGCCGGACAGGGATTGCGCCATAAAAAGCTGTCCCTGTCATCTGCCAGGAGTTCCCAGTCCCCCTGAGGAATCTCTATCGTTCGTTCACACCCCGAAGCATTAAATGCTATCAGAAGTTCCTCCCATCTGCCGCTGCCTGCATTATCCACATGGTAACTGACGAATCCGTCCTCCAGGACAGGGTATCCGGTACGCGCTGCTGCGCGCTCGGAAAAGTCACGTACACCGGGCAGCTGACTGCGCAGCGCAATCAGTCCGCGGTAATACACAAGAATATCTCTGTTCTTTCGGACAAGCTCCCAGTCCATCCGGTTAATCTCTATACTGCTTTTATAGCTGTTTTCATCTCCCTGTTTTGTCCTGGCAAATTCTTCACCGGAGAGCATAAAATGCATGCCCTGACACATCAGATAAATCGCTGCCGACAGGCGATATATGCTGCGCACGTGTATATCTTCCGTCTGGAAACCGCCCTTCGGCTCTACTGTCTCCACAATCTTATCCCAAAGTGTCAGATTATCGTGTGCCGATATATAACTGAGCACCTGTGTCGGTGCCTTCGGCGTAAACGCTTTATCTCCAAAGCGCCATGCCAGAGCAGAACAGTAAATATCCTGTTCCATGTTTCTGCCCCCGGTCACAAATCCAGGCTTCTTTTTCTCGAATACATGTCCGCGCACAGCGTCTCTTGTATTATCGCAGAAAACCCCGATCAGAGTATCGAGCTTCGATATATTGTCTTTTGTGCACGGCATACTGCCCTCCTCCATCGGAGAAGCCCCGTCAGACCACGGTTCTCCGTAGAGCAGAATTTCGCCCCTGCCGAATTCTTCATCCATCTCTCTGCGGATCCTGTTCAGCAGATCCACATCAAGCAGCCCCATCAGATCAAAGCGGAATCCATCAATATGGTACTCTTTTGCCCAGTACATCACCGACTCGCAGATATACTCCGTGCACATCGGACGTTCCGTCGCCACGTCATTTCCGCACGCAGATCCGTTTGCCAGCGTCCCATCCTCCCAGCGGCGATAGTAATATCCCGGAACCGTGCGTTCCAGCCAGGAGTCCCGGACATACGTATGGTTATACACCACGTCCATCACAACTCGAAAACCATTTCTGTGCAGAGACTGAATCATCTCCTTCATTTCCCGAATCCTCACCGCACCGTCAGCCGCATCACTTGCGTAAGAGCCCTCGGGTACATTATAGTTCACGGGATCATAGCCCCAGTTAAACTGATCTTTCGGGCCTGTCTCATCCACAGAGCCGAAATCATATACCGGCATAAGCTGCACATGCGTAATGCCCAGCTCCTTCATGTGCGCAATGCCTGTCGAATATATTCCCTCTCCGTGCAGAGTAGTATCGGCATACCGGAAAGCTCCGTATGTGCCGCGTACCTCTTCCGGAAATCCGCCGGACGGATCCCAGGAAAATTCCTTTACATTCAGCTCATAAATCAGCGGATCCTTTGCTGCCTTCGGGCGGCAGTCTTCCTCCCAGCCCGCAGGATTTGTGACAGCCAGATCCACCACCATACTGCGCGCCCCGTTAGCGCCGCATGCTTTTGCATAGGGATCAGCTGTCCTGCAGCTCTGCTCCCCTCTTCGAATCTCATAATCATAATATGTGCCGCTTAAGTCCTCCTCTGCCTCATAGATCCATATACCACATTTGGCAGGTTTCATAGAAACCTGCCGTATGTGGTTGCTGTTCCTGCCGTCGGGATACAGATACAGAAGAATCTCATCGGCATTCGGGCTCCAAAGCTTAAATACGGTTCGGCCGTCCCGGCGCCATGCGCCGAGATCTCTGCCTCCGTAAAAATATTTCTCGTGGAAGTTCCTGTCAAATGTGTTCTGTCTGTTTTCCATTTATTCTATTATCCTTTCACCGCTCCGGACATGCCGTCAACGTAATATCTCTGCAGGCAGAGGAACAGAATTGCGATCGGAATTGAGATCAGTACCGCTCCTGCTGCAAAACAGGTATACCAGCTGTCAATATATTCTTTCTCAAGCATACGCCACAGGCCAATCGCGATCGTATACTGGTCAGAATTTGCACGGCAGATAACCTTTGCGAAAATAAAGTCTACCCACGGTCCGATGAATGCAGTCAGAACCGTGTATACAATGATCGGCTTACTCAGCGGCAGAGTGATCTTTGTGAAAATCTGCCACCTGGTACAGCCATCCAGAAGAGCCGCCTCATCAATCGCCCTTGGAACCGTATCAAAGAATCCCTTCGCAATCTGAAAACCCAGTCCGGCACCTCCGGAATAAACTAAAATCAGCGCCACGCGGATCAGGGCTCCCTCTGTCAGACCTACCGCCTTCAGAATGAAGTATACTGCAATCATGGACATAAATCCAGGAAAGAGTCCCAGAATCATTGCCATATTCATATAAGGCTTTCTGAGCTTAAATTTAAGCCTTGACAGACAGTAGGAAACTGCCAGCGTATAAAAAGTTGAAAGAATGCAGGAGCAGATTGCTATGATCAGCGTGTTCATGAACATCTTAGGGAAGTTCAGAACTGTTGTATCCGTAAAAAGCCTTATATAGTTATCCAGCGTATATGCTTTCGGAAAGAACGTCGATACATAGGAACCCTGCTCAGCGCGGAAGCTGGTCATAATAACCCACAATATCGGGAATACCCAGATTATTGCCAGAATGGCAAGTACGATATGTACAATTGTATTGTTGATTAAGCGTTTTCGGGACGCTGATTTATATTTTTTTCCTGCCATAATTAGAACGCCTCCTCATCTTTGTAGGATTTACTGTTGCGGTACGTAAGCAGAGCGCCGACTGCCAGAATGATAAATGTCAGAATACCGATAACCGCACCGATATTGTAATACTGTTTGTCTACAGTCAATTTGTACAGCCAGGTAACCAGAAGATCCGTGCTTCCTGCCGTGGATGAAAGGTTCGTCACCGGGTCACCTCCGGAGAGCAGGTAAATCACGTTGAAGTTATTTACATTTCCTGTAAATGTAGCGATCAGATACGGTGTGGTTACGTACAGCATGTACGGCAGTGTAATTTTACTGAAAATCTGTACCGGATTTGCACCGTCTACTCTGGCAGCTTCATACAGCTCACCCGGAATATTCTGAAGAACTCCGGTAAGCTGCAGCAGCGTGTACGGGACACCAACCCAGATATTGATAATGATTACTGTCACACGTGCCCAGGTCGGATCCGTAAAGAATGGAAGACTCGCATCAGGAGCGATAATACCCAGATTTCTCAACAGTACGTTCACTGCTCCCTCAGGCTGAAGCATGGTTCGCATAATCAGCAGGGATACAAACATCGGAACTGCGCAGGAGAGTACGAAGCAGAATCTCCAGAAACCCTTTGCCTTTGTATCCTTACGGTTGATAACAATGGCAAGGATCATGCCGCAGAAGTAGTTGGAAAACGTTGCAAAAAACGCCCATACGATGGTCCAGATCAGTACGGACCAGAATGTACTTCCCAGAATACTTGAGGAATCAAACAGCGCCGCAAAGTTATCAAGTCCAACCCAGTCAAATAATACCAGATGGTTGTCTATCTTGCTGTAATTCGTAAATGCCATGCAGATCATAAAGATCAGAGGAAGAATCGTCAGGCAGGAGATAAATACCATAGGCGGAGTCATCAGAAGTCTGTGCAGATTTTCATGCAGAAGACTCTTAATATCCTCCTGAAAGGTCGCAAGATGTCTGTTCTCTTTTGCGAGGCATTCCGCCTTGTAAGCGCTCTTGAGAGACCCTCTCCATACCAGCAGGAAGAAAAGGGCTGTCAGGCAGATGGTCGCAACCCCATAAAGCAGAATCAGAATCGACTGGTCGCCCTGTGTGTACATATACACCTGCAGTTCCTCGTTCCAGACCTCTTCCTGCTGTACACTTCCCAGGGAAGGAATCATTGCCAGACAGTGAAGTCCTGTAGTGATCATGAAAATTATGTATGCAATCTCTGCAGCCAGATACAGCAGACCTTTTACGATCTGTCCGCGTATTATATTACCGAATCCCATAACCAGCATGGACAGTTTCGTCGCGCCGCTTCCCTCGCGGATCGCATTCCTGCAGGTATATGGTTCAAAAAACTCTTTTTCTTTTTTGCCGAATAACTTCATATTCGTCCCCCCTTTTATATGCCGTTGCTGTTCATAGCATCATTCATAGCCTCTGTCTGTTCTCCGGCATTATCATGGGTGATGCTTCCGTTTCGGATACCTTTGCCCATATTCTCTACCGGTGTCCAGCAGTTATTCATCTGCGCTACGAACGGCTGAAGTATAGATGTATTATTGAAGGTATCATTCTGCGCCTTGACAAGTTCATCAGACGCGATCTCTCCGCTCGAGAGCAGTTCGGTATTACACGGAACCACACTTCTCAAATCATAGTGAAGCTGCTGAGCCTCGGCAGATCCCAGATAAATTGCCAGTTCAACAGCCTGCACCGGATAATCACTCTGCGGGTTGACACCGATTGCTTTAGAGCCGGCATATGCAAGCATCTGCTTTTCCTCACCGTTTAATGTATAAGCAGGAAGAGATCTGACTCCCATATTTTCGCCAAGCGCTTCACGGATTGCTGCTGCATCCCAGGATCCTGTAAACATTGCACTGATACTTCCGTCACGGATTCCCGCTATACCGGAACCATCTGCATCAACAGTAAAATTAGGATTATTAATCAGATCAATGAGATAGTTTGTAACTTCTACGGCATTCTCACCGCCAAAATCCACACCTGCCGATTCATCCGTTCCGTCTCCGAACAGTGTACATCCGTTTCCCAGATAAAACGCCGGCAGATACCAGGAGTTTGTGAACGGGAATGATACCTTACCCTTTTCAAGCATCGTATCCAGATTCTGAACATCTTCCTCAGAAAATACGCTCTTATCGTAGAACATATACCAGGTGTTCGTGGTAAACGGCACTCCGTACAGATTATCGTCCTTAATCAGTGAATTCAGCACTTCATGAGAGTTTGTGCTCTCCACCTGCTCCCGGTATTTTCCGCCGATCTTTGCCAGTGCATCTGCATCTGTCATCCTTGTCAGTGTGTCGTTTGCGAACATAAATACATCCGCCCCTGCCTCCGGATCCTGGGCAATCGCATCTGCTGCCGTCGCCTCATCAGCAACTCCGTAAACAAACGTGATATCCCATTCCGGATGCTGCTTTGCGAAGTTCTCACAGCAGGTCTGCAGCCACTCTCCGCTGTTCTTAGACTGGTCTTCTGACGGTGACCATACCATCAGTCTGACCTTTTCTCCGGTTTCGCTGCTGTCCTGTGAACCGCAGCCGCCCAGCACGGATACTGCAAGCGCCCCGGCAAGCAGTAATGACATTCGTCTTTTCATGTCTGTTCCTCCCTTTTTTTGTTTAAAAGTTTCGTTTTGTTTAGCTGCAATCAAATATACTCCCATTTACCCCAATAGTCAACCCCTTTATTCGTTATTTTTTCTATTATTTTATTGCCGTCTTGGATTTTTTCGTCTATTTGCTAAAATTTATCTGTATATTTTTGTATGTTTTACCTATAAACTTCTCGAAACTTTTAACTATTATCGAAACTTCCGAAGTTTATAAACCCGTTCTCCAGAGGTTTTATCCTTCTTTCTTCTTATCAATCCATTGTTTTATCCGTTTTGTTTCGTAAAGTTTTGTCAATTCCACGTCTCATCCGATCATGGCGAATCATTTTTATTGAAACTTTCAGTTCTTTCTTATATAATAAGAAAAAGTGTTCTTATATATCCGATTATTTACGAAACTTTTATAAAGGGGGTTTTTCTATGACAACTATGGCAGACATCGCGGACAGACTGGGTATTTCCAAGAGTACCGTCAGCAAAGCTCTGAGCGGAGCGGCAGACATCAGCGAAACTCTCCGAAAAACAATCTTTGAAACCGCCGTCGAAATGGGCTATACTAAGCTAAAGCGCTACAGAGACTCCGGAAAACGGCTCTGTATTTTTATTGAAAATATGGGATACTCCGACCCCTCTCACTTCGGTTATGACATTGTGATGGGTTTCCGCCAGCTCGCCGAGCCGGAAGGATATACTGTTGATATTGTGGAAATTACTGAACAGATGCAAAAAGAAACAAAATACGATATCTATATGATGGAAAATGACTATGTGGGTGCATTTTTCCTCGGTATGTCTCTCAGCGATCCCTGGCACGAAGAATTGAAGACCAGCCGTACACCCGCCGCACTCTATGACAACTATGTGGCGAATCCCAGCACTGCTTACATCGGTGTCGACACAGCAGAAGGCATGAACCTGATTCTTTCTCATTTAAAAGAACAGGGGCATCGCCGCGTTGGATATTTAAGCACAGGACTTGGTTCCTATGTCGTACAGCAGCGCTACCGCGCATTTTATTCTGCTCTGCACCGCTATGGACTGTACGCGGAATCATCCGTTGCAGCAGAAGGATATTTTATTCTTGAGTGCATACAGAAGCACCTGCCCCATATTCTCGATCAGAAGATCACAGCTCTCATCTGTTCGCATGACCAGCTTGCAAATGCGGCAATGATTCAGTGCAAAGAAATGGGCTACCGCATTCCGGAGGATTTGAGCATCATTGGCTTTGACGATCTTCCGATCGCAGCGTACACTTCACCGCCTCTGACCACCATCCGCCAGGACAGACTTAATCTTGGCAAAAGCGGATACTACGCGCTGCAGAGTCTGTTAAACGGAGTACCTGTAAGCACGCTTCTGCTTCATGCGCAGCTCATGATCCGTCAGTCCTCAGGCCCTGCAAAAAAATAAGCCATAAAAAACAGAGGTTGTTCTCAAAGTCTTAAAAAGACTTCCGGAACAACCTCTTTATGATTTGATTAAAATCAATTATTCAGGAAACTGTACTGAGACATATAGAGATCATAATACAATCCCTTCTTTTCCAGCAGCTCCTTATGACTGCCTCTCTCACGGATGCCTCCCTTATCTACATACATAATCGTATCGCAGTTCTGAATCGTGGAAAGTCTGTGTGCAATGATAAACGAGGTTCGTCCCTTCAGCAATTCGTTTAACCCTTTTTGCAGAGCAATTTCCGTCTCCGTATCGATACTCGAAGTTGCCTCATCAAGAATAAGGATCTTCGGATCAGCCAGCAGTGCTCTCGCAAAAGAGATCAACTGTCTCTGCCCGACGGAAAGACGGCTTCCCCTCTCATTCACCTGGGTCTGATATCCCTGCTCCATTTCCATGATAAATTCATGAGCACATACCGTCTTCGCTGCGCGTACTACCTCCTCATCTGTTGCCGTGCGGTTTCCGTAGCGAATATTATCCATAATGGTTCCAGAGAAGATGAAGCTGTCCTGCATCATTACTCCCATCTGCGTGCGCAGAGAGTGAAGCGTTACCTCAGAAATGTCAATATCGTCCACAAGCACGCGCCCGCTGTCTACATTGTAGAAACGGCTCAGCAGGTTCACGATTGTACTCTTTCCTGCTCCCGTCGGTCCCACGATTGCAAAAGACTGACCCGGCTGCGCAGTGAAGCTTACATCGTTTAAGATGCGCACACCGTCTTCATAGCTGAAACATACATGATCGAAAGTTACTTTTCCCCGGATCGGCGGCATTTCACCGGCACCTTCTTTGTCCTTAACCGCAACCGGTTCATCAATCGTCTCAAAGATACGCTCCAGATACGAAATCGCAGTCAGCAGAGAGTTATAGAAGTTTGCCAGCGTCGTGATCGGAGACCAGAAACGGCTGATATATCCTGTAAATGCAACCATAACACCCACAGATGCGCCGCCCTCTCCGTTGACCAGCCAGCTTACCATGATCACATACAAAAACGCTGTAGTCACTACTGAAATCAGATCCACCGCAGGACCAATCATGAAGTTATACCGTACCGCATGCATCCAGGAAGTTCTGTAGCTGTCACTCAGGCGATTGAAAATATCCAGGTTTCTCTCTTCTCTCACAAACGCCTGTGTCACACGCACACCGTTAATACTCTCGGCAATATATGCGTTCAGGTTGGATTGCTTATTACTCTGAATCTGCCATGCCCGGTGCTGCTTCTTTTTGATCAGCGCAACAAAGACTCCGAGCACCGGCAGTCCGCACATACAAATCAGTGTCAGCCGCCAGTCAATCGTCAGCATGAAAATGATGATAAAAACCAGACTGCACAGATCGGTGATCGTATTGATCAGGCCGTTTGAAAGCAGGTTGCTCAGGTTATTTACATAATTGACAACACGCACCTGAATTTTTCCATGCGGGCGGTTATCATAATAGGAGAACGGCAGTTCCTGCAGATGTTCAAAAATATCTGTTCGCAGCTTATGGATAACATCCTGTCCCACTTCATTCGTAATGCGAATCTTCGTCTTTAACGTCAATACGGAGTACAGGATAATCAGCAGTGTAAAAATACTGTATTTGATAATTCCTGCCACATCTTTTTCCGGCACGCAGTCATCCAGAACATTCATGAAGAAGCGCGGAATCAACATGGTCAGCGCACTTGAGGAAAGCATCAGTACGCCTGCAAAGATCATTTTCTTCTTGTATGGAAGTACATACTTCGCAAATCTCAGAAGCTGATGGACATCAAACTTTTCCTCCATGATTTCGTCCACATCATACTTATTTCTGGCCATTTTCCAGCGCCTCCTTTCCATACTGATGCTCAAATACGCGGGCATAATAGCCGCCTTTTTTCACAAGCTCCTCATGCGTACCGCGCTCCGCAATTCTTCCATTCTGCATCACCAGAATCAGATCCGCATCTTTTATAGAAGATATACGGTATGCAATCACAAAAATTGTATGCGATCCCTCCAGCTTCTTCAGCTGATCCTGGATATACGTCTCCGTCTCCATATCAACAGCCGAGGTCGTATCATCCAGCACAAGGATCGGCGGATTTTTGGTCAGAGCACGTGCCAGAGAAATTCTCTGCTTCTGTCCTCCGGAAAGACCCACACCGCGCTCACCAACAATCGTATCGTAACCCTCCGGTGTTCCTTTTATAAAATGGTTCGCATCCGCAGCGATTGCGGCACGTTTTACATCCTCAAAAGAACAGTCCGGACGGCCATAGGCAATATTCCCCTCTATGGTATCAGAGAACAAAAATACATCCTGCATCGCAATACCGATATTGTCTCTCAGATCCTGAAGATTGAGTTTCTTAACATTAACACCATCAATAAGCACTTCGCCTTTCTTGGCGTCATAGAACCGGAACAGCAGATTCATCAGAGTCGACTTTCCGGAACCCGTCGGTCCGAGAATACCAACCGTCTGACCGGGCTTGACATGAAAACTGACATCTTCCAGCACATCCGCATTTCTGGTGTGGAAAGAGACATTTCTGAATTCTACCTCGCCGCGAATATGATCCATATGTACCGCTTCCTCCGGAGATTTGATTCTCGGCTGCACGGAAAACGTAGTATAGATCTTTTCTACAGATGTCACAAACCGCTGGATGTCGTTGATATACCATCCTGCCATTCTCAGCGGGCTGTTGAGCATCCACAGATAACCATTAACCGTAACCATATCACCCACGCTGATCTGACCGCGGATTGCGAGAATACCGCCGTACAGCATCAGCACCACTGTCAGTATGTTTGCAAAGAATTCAAACACCGGTATATATTTTTCCCATATTGCGGCGCAGGCAAGTTCGGAGTCACGGTAGTCATCGTTCTCACGCTCGAACTTCTGCATCTCGAAGTCTTCTTTTGCAAACGCCTTCACCACACGGTTTCCGCTGATATTCTCCTGAACGTAGGTATTAATAGATGAGAATTGCCGGCGAATCTTATGAAATGCAGGCTTTACAGCTCTCATCTGCAGCAGAGTCGTTATGGCCGTAAAGGGCAGAATACAGACCATCAGCCATGCCAGCTTTACGTTGACTGTAAACACCATGACCAGAGCGAACACAAAATATAAAATATTTTCAAAAACTGCATAGATATTTGCTGCCACAAAGTTTCGGATCGCCTCCATGTCTCCGGTCTGACGGGACATCAGGTCTCCTGTACGGTTCTGATTGTAGAATTCAAAATCCTCCTGCAGCAGCTTTTCAAAAACCGCATCCCTCATCTTGTAGAGTACCCCCTGGGAGCAGATCTCAAAATTATAGGGGACTGCAAAGCGGAGTGCTGCCCTGACCACTGTTGCCGCAATCAGCACTGCAATCAGCCGCGGCAGCGCGCCGTAATCTCCTCCCTGTAGCACCTCATCCGCTATCTGCCCTGAGATTGCAGGGCTAACGAGCGCTGCACCCGCCATGACCGCTACCATAAACAGTCCCAGGATAATTCTCGGGCGGTATTCCTTTAAAAAGGAATAGAACCACTTCATAGGTGTCATTATGTACCTCCTCTTTCTTGCCGTCTGCTTCTTGCAGCAGATCCTTTTTTCACACCCCATCATAATCTATCAGCAGAAAAAGGAAATGTATTTTCTTGTAAAATTTTTGTATTATTTTGCCCCGGCTCCGTCTAAAGAAAATACCTAAACTTCTATTATAATTACACACGCTTTAGGGTTTACATTTTAAATAGTGAGAGGTAAAATAACAAAAAAACATGGAATTCTGACTAAAAAGGGGGACTATAAAACAAATGTACCAGCCGTAATGCGATACTA
>CALWBA010000063.1 GCA_944375815.1 uncultured Lachnospiraceae bacterium
TGTCTCAGTCCCAATGTGGCCGGTCACCCTCTCAGGTCGGCTACTGATCGCGGGCTTGGTGCGCCGTTACCGCACCAACTACCTAATCAGACGCGGGCCCATCCCATACCACCTCAGTTTTTCACACGGTGCCATGCAGCACTGTGCGCTTATGCGGTATTAGCAGCCGTTTCCAGCTGTTATCCCCCTGTATGGGGCAGGTTACCCACGCGTTACTCACCCGTCCGCCACTCAGTCGCTTCTTCAACCGAAGAATCCGAAGTGCTTCGTTCGACTTGCATGTGTTAAGCACGCCGCCAGCGTTCATCCTGAGCCAGGATCAAACTCTCTAAATAAATGTTTGTTCCAGATCAAAATCAACTCTTGGCTAATTTATCCCTTTTACTGTTTATAAGGATTTCGAATGTCCTTTAAGAATTACTTTTTTCAGAACTTTCGAGGATGTGTTTTACTGTTCAGTTATCAAGGTTCCTGTCGTTTTGACAGCTTTGATATTTTATCATATCTTTTCGAGCTTGTCAAGAACTTTTTTAAGTTTTTTCAACTTTTTTGTTTTTCGTGTTTATCGCTCTTTCGCGACAGCTCCGATATCATATCATGTGCTCTTCATTTTGTCAAGCACTTTTTTCATTTGTTTTGCCGCGGCTCAAAGGCTCATTCGGCGCAACTCCTGAAGTGTATCATAACTCTCAACCATTGTCAAGTGTTATTTTGTAAAACTTTTTTAATTAAGCGGAGAAGGAGGGATTTGAACCCTCGCACGGCGCGAACCGTCTACACCCTTAGCAGGGGCGCCTCTTCAGCCACTTGAGTACTTCTCCAAAATCTTAATGTTAAGTTTTACATGCTTCTAACTTTGTGAAGCAAGAAGAATTATACTAAACGTTCCATCATTTGTCAACGCTTTTTTCAAATTTTTTTAAATTTCCTGTAAATCTGCAGGAAAGTGCCGGAATCTAGCTGGGTTCCGGCACTTTCTACTGCTTAAACAGTCATGATTTTCTATTTATTTTCGAATTCGCTTATAGTATCTTCGATACGTGATTTTACTAAAGCTGCCAGTTCAGTAGTCTTCATATCCTTATATTCCTCATATGGAATCGGTTTTAAAAAGTGTACCTGAACCGTAAGTTTTGCTATAGAGTTTGTATCAAAAGATTTATATGAGTCGATCAGTGCTACAGGTATAATCGGACACTGTGCCTTTACTGCACTCTTAAAACTGCCGCCCTTAAATTCACCAAGCTTATTTCCGTTCTTACTTCTGGTTCCTTCCGCAAAAATCAGATAATTTCTTCCTGATTTTACTTCTTTTGTCACTTGCTGAATAACCTTCATAGACTGTCTGATATCTTCCCGGTCAATAGGAATTGCTTTCATGCAGGCAAAAACCTGTTTCAGGAATGGGATATTTTGTATCTCCTTTTTCATAACAACAGAAAACGGTCTGGGGCACGCCTGAATGATTGCTAATACATCGTACAGTCCCTGATGATTGGGAAAAAACATAAATCCATCCTGGTTTGGAATATTCTCTGTCCCATGGGCGTCAATTATAATTCTTCCACCCCAGTTTGCACGCCGGTCCAGATACTTCAGAAACGAATAACGCTCTTCTTCCGTATACTTCTCAACATGGGATGCATAATAACATAGCTTAAACCAGCCATATGGTACCAGCAGCAGATTGCGCAGTACCATCATGAGAATCCTCTTCATTATCTGTCTCTCCCTTTACTGATCCTGTCTGTACTCAAGTACGGCTGTTTCATACAGATTATTTCCCTCAGAGTCCATTACAACAATTACCGGGAAATCTTCGACCTCTAATTTGCGTACAGCTTCAGCCCCGAGATCATCATATGCAATCACCTCGGCAGATTTAATGCGCTGTGACAGAAGGGCTCCTGCTCCTCCTACTGCTGCAAAATATACTGCTCCATTGCGTACTATAGCGTCTCTGACCTCCTGTGTACGTTTACCTTTGCCAATCATACCTTTCAGCCCCAGATCTAAAAGCTCCGGAGCATAGCGATCCATTCGGCTGGCAGTCGTCGGACCGGCAGAGCCGATCGGGCGTCCTTCGCGAGCCGGAGACGGTCCCATATAATAGATCACATTTCCCTTTAAGTCAAACGGCAGACTCTTACCCGCATCGAGAGCCTCCTTCATCCTCTTATGCGCCGCATCACGCGCCGTATAGATAGTTCCTGTAATAAAAACATAGTCTCCTGCTCTGAGGTCTTTGATTTCGTCATCCTTCAGAGGCGCTGTAATATGTTTATCCATGGTATATCCTCTCCTTCTCTAAATAGTGCGAACCGCGTGGCGATTTACATGGCAGCAGATATTAACTGCCACCGGAAGCCCGGCGATATGAGTCGGATACGTATTAATATTGACTGCCATAGCCGTAATTCTGCCGCCAAGTCCGCCAGGTCCTATACCCAGACGGTTGATCTTCTCCAGAAGCTCCTCTTCCATTTCTTTGACATACGGAATTTCAGACCGCACACCCACATCTCTGGTAAGTGCTTTCTTTGCCAGAAAGGCACACTTCTCAAATGTTCCGCCAATACCTACACCCACTACCATCGGAGGACACGCATTCGATCCTGCCTCACGGACAGCGGTAAGGATGGCTTCTTTAACGCCCTCAATTCCATCTGCAGGTTTTAACATAAAGATACGGCTCATATTTTCGCTTCCAAATCCCTTGGGAGCTACAGTAATCTTTACTTCATCACCTGGCACAATGGAATAGTGAATAACTGCCGGGGTATTGTCTTTTGTGTTTTCACGGATCAGAGGATCTTTTACCACAGATTTGCGCAGAAATCCCTCTACATATCCCTGGCGTACCCCCTCATTTACTGCATCCTCGACGCTTCCGCCCTCAAAGTGCACATCCTGGCCAACCTCCAGGAATACAACTGCCATACCGGTATCCTGGCAAATGGGAATCATATCCCTGCCCGCAATTTCCAGATTTTCCTGAAGCTGACCTAAAACCTGGCGTCCAAGCGGAGACTCTTCCTGCTCTACCGCTCTTTGAAAACACTCCTCCATGTCTCTGGACAGGAAATGATTTGCCTCAATACACATCTCCTTAATATTTTCCGTAATCTTTGCTACCTCTACGATACGCACTTTTATTGCCTCCCTATTCTGCAGCCTTGGCTGTATTATTCTTCTGTTCCCTGAATTTCATCCGCACTCTTTGCAGAAGTCCATTCCTGGTTTGTCTCCTCTTTCTTCTCTCTCACCTTTGCAATGCTTGCAACTGCAATATTCTCCGCTACATCCATAAGCTTTACCCCAGATGTTATTCTTCCGAGAATAGAGATATCCGAACAGGAAATACGGATAATAATTCCTTCTGTCGTGATCAGCATAATTTCGTTGTCTTCATTGACAGCTTTAACCCCTACAACATTTCCGGTCTTTTCGGTAATCTTATAGCATTTTACGCCTTTTCCGCCACGGTTCTGCGGAGTAAATTCACCAATGGACGTACGTTTGCCGTATCCATTCTCGGACGCAATCAGCAAATAGTCTCCCTGCGTGTTAAGCTGCATTCCAATAACTTCGTCATCCTCAAAAAGGTTAATGCCGCGCACACCCATGGAAATTCTGCCGGTGCTTCTGACATCTGTCTCATGGAAACGAATACACTGGCCAAACTTCGTAACAAGAATAATATCCTTATGGTTGTCCGTAAACTTTACTTCAATCAGTTCATCCTCATCGCGCAGTGCAATTGCAGCCAGACCTGTCTTTCTGACGTTTTCGTACTCCAGAATTGGCGTTTTCTTCACGAGTCCTTTCTTGGTCGCCATAAACAAGTATTGATCTTTCTTGTATTCACGGATCGGAATGACTGCTGTAATCTTCTCATCCGGCTGGAGCTGCAGCAGATTAATGATGGCTGTTCCACGCGCAGTTCTGCCCGCCTCAGGAATCTCATATACCTTTAAGCGGTATACTCTTCCCATATTTGTGAAGAACATCAGATAATGGTGCGTGGTAGTCATCAGAAGTTCCTCAATATAGTCGTCTTCAATGGTCTGCATACCCTTGATTCCCTTGCCGCCTCTGTTCTGACTGCGGAAGTTGTCAACGGTCATACGTTTAATATAACCCAGCTTTGTCATCGCAATAACCGTATTTTCTTTCGGGATCAGATCCTCTGTAGAGATATCAAACTCATCAAAACCAATCGCAGTCCTTCTGTCATCTCCATATTTTTCAGAAATCTCGAGAATTTCTTTTCGAATAACTCGCAGCAGAAGATTTCTGTCTGCAAGTATCGCCTTTAACTCCCGGATTCTGCGGGTCAGTTCATCATATTCGCTCTGCAGTCTCTGGCGTTCCAGACCTGTGAGTGCGCGCAGACGCATATCGACGATCGCCTGTGCCTGCGGATCTGTAAATTCAAACTTATCTATCAGGTTGATCTTTGCATCTGCCGTATTTTTGGAAGCACGGATGATGCGGATAATTTCATCAATATGTTCCAGTGCCTTTAACAGACCCTCTAAAATATGTGCACGTTCTTCCGCTTTATTTAAATCATACTGCGTCCTTCTGGTCACTACTTCTTCCTGATGCTGCAGATAATAGCGCAGCATCTCCAGAAGATTTAACACTTTCGGCTGCAGCTTACCGTCTGCTCCCAGCACAAGCGCAAGCATAATAACCCCGAATGTGTCCTGAAGCTGTGTATGCTTATACAGCTGATTTAATATTACGTTTGCATTGGCATCCCTGCGCAGTTCAATACAGATACGCATTCCCTCTCGGTTGGAATGGTCATTGATCGCAGTGATTCCATCGATCTTCTTATCGCGCACAAGTTCTGCCATCTTCTCTATTAGCCGTGCCTTATTAACCATGTACGGAAGCTCTGTAACAATAATCTGGCTCTTGCCGTTAGGCATGGTCTCAATGTTTGTCACTGCACGCACACGCACTTTTCCCCTTCCTGTGCGGTACGCTTCTTCAACTCCTCTGGTTCCCAGAATAGTTGCACCTGTCGGAAAATCCGGGCCCTTAATAATTCCAAGGATCTCTTCAAGCTCTGTCTCCCGGTTTTCCTCCACAATATTGTCGATAATCTTTACCACAGCGCCAATGACCTCCCGCAGGTTGTGCGGAGGGATATTTGTGGCCATACCGACTGCAATACCGGAGGTACCGTTTACCAGAAGATTGGGATAACGGGAAGGAAGCACTGTAGGCTCCTTCTCGGTTTCATCAAAGTTCGGAGAGAAATCTACGGTGTTCTTGTTAATATCTGCCAGCATTTCCATGGATATCTTGCTTAAGCGAGCCTCTGTATAACGCATAGCGGCTGCTCCGTCGCCGTCCACGGAACCAAAGTTTCCATGGCCGTCTACGAGGGGATAGCGCGTAGACCAGTCCTGTGCCATATTGACGAGTGCTCCGTAAATGGAGCTGTCTCCATGCGGATGATATTTACCCATTGTATCACCGACAATACGGGCACATTTTCTGTGCGGTTTGTCAGGTCCGTTATTCAGCTCGATCATGGAGTACAGGATACGTCTCTGCACCGGCTTGAGCCCGTCCCTTACATCCGGCAGTGCGCGGGAAGCGATGACGCTCATCGCATACTGGATGTAGGAATCTTCCATTTTTTTCTTTAAGTCCACTTCCTGGACTTTGTCAAAAATATTATCTTCCATTTTGTCTTCTCCTTATTCTCGGCTAAATATCCAGGTCAATGACTTTATTTGCATTCTCCTCGATAAACTCACGTCTTGGTTCTACCTTATCTCCCATCAATGTTGTAAATGTAAGATCTACCTCAGAGGATGTCTCTTCATCCATAGTCACGCGCATCAGCACACGTCTCTCGGGATCCATGGTTGTCTCCCAGAGCTGTTCTGCGTCCATCTCTCCGAGTCCCTTATATCGCTGGATTCGGTTATTTCCGTCTCTTCCTATCTCGTTTAAAATCTGCTCCTGCTCCTGCTCCGTATAGGCATAATAAATCTTTTTATTGCGTTCGATCTTAAACAGCGGCGGCTTTGCCAGATACACGTGTCCCTGCTTGATCAGTTCCGGCATAAAGCGATACAGGAATGTCAGAAGCAGTGTTGCGATATGTGCTCCATCCACATCGGCATCTGTCATGATAATAATCTTGTGATAACGCAGTTTTGTGATATCAAAGTCGTCGTGAATGCCAGTTCCGAACGCCGTGATCATAGCCTTAATCTCTGCATTGGCGTAGATCTTGTCCAGACGTGCCTTCTCTACATTGAGAATTTTTCCGCGCAGGGGAAGAATAGCCTGAGTCGCACGGCTTCTGGCGGTCTTTGCAGAACCTCCGGCCGAATCTCCCTCTACAAGATAGATCTCACAGTTTCTCGGATCCTTATCCATACAGTCGGCAAGTTTTCCCGGAAGGGACATTCCTTCAAGTGCAGACTTTCTGCGCGTCAGCTCCCTGGCTTTTCTGGCAGCATCTCTGGCTCTCTGTGAAAGCAGAGACTTTTCAACAATAATCTTTGCCACTGCCGGATTCTGCTCCAGGAAGATCTCAAGCTGATCTCCTACCACATTGTCTACTGCTCTTCTTGCCTCACTGTTTCCAAGTTTCTGCTTCGTCTGTCCCTCAAACTGCGGATCTTCGATTTTCACGCTGATGATAGCAGTCAATCCCTCACGGATATCTTCTCCGGATAGGGACTCACCCTCTTTGATAAGCTTATTCTTCTTGGCATAATCATTAAATGTCTTTGTGAGTGCATTTCTAAAGCCTACAATGTGAGTTCCGCCCTCCGGGGTATTGATATTATTGACAAATCCGTAGCTGTTTTCTGTATAGGAGTCATTGTGCTGCATTGCCACTTCCACCATGACATTCTCCTTCATGCCTTCGAAGTAAAGAATATCCTCATACAGCGGGGTCTTGCTCTTATTGAGGTACGCTACAAATTCACGGATGCCGCCTTCGTAGTGAAAGCTCTTCTCCTTCGGCTCTTCTGTCCGTTCATCTCTTGCTATGATTTTAAGACCTTTGGTCAGAAATGCAATCTCACGAAATCTCTGCTTTAAAGTATCGAAGTCAAAAACTGTCTCCTCAAAAATCTCCGGATCAGGATGAAACGTAACCATAGTTCCCGTACGCTCAGGATCACAGTCTCCCACAACTTTAAGCTTGTACATGGCTTTCCCCCGCTCATAGCGCTGGCGGTACATCTTGCCCTCTGTAAAAATTGTAACTTCAAGCCATGTAGAAAGTGCATTTACAACAGATGCACCCACACCGTGCAGACCGCCGGATACCTTGTACCCGCCGCCGCCGAATTTTCCTCCTGCATGAAGGATGGTAAAGACCACCTCGACGGCTGGAATGCCTGCCTTATGATTTATACCTACAGGAATACCACGACCGTTGTCAATTACCGTTACAGAATTATCCTTGTGTATGGTCACGTCGATGGTGTCACAGTAGCCTGCCAAAGCTTCGTCTACTGCATTGTCTACAATTTCGTATACCAGATGGTGAAGCCCTCTGGCGGAGGTACTGCCGATATACATACCCGGTCTTTTGCGCACCGCCTCAAGCCCCTCCAAAATCTGAATTTGATCTGCTCCGTATTCTGCGCTCATGTTATTCCTCCTAATTATTTTTAGCTACCGTACCATTTACGACCTCAAATACCCGGTTCATGGAAAACTGGTTATTCACAAAGTCGTCCAGACCGGTACAGGTAATAAGTGTCTGTATGTCATGGATACTCTGCAGAAGATAATTCTGCCTGCTGCTGTCCAGTTCGGACAATACATCATCCAGAAGAAGCACCGGCGTATCCCGGATCATCTGCTTGACAAGATATATTTCAGACAGCTTCATCGAAAGAGCCGCTGTCCTCTGCTGCCCCTGCGAGCCAAACCTGCGTATATCCACTCCGTTTACCAGGATGCACAGATCATCCCGGTGCGGTCCAACGCCGGAGATCTTAAATTTCAAATCCTTCTCCCTACTCTTTAATAGCTGATCAGCGAAATTATCTGCTGCAACATCCGGGTCATATAAAAGCTCAATATCCTCTTTTCCGCCTGTAAGCCCCGCATGAATCTCCTTGAGTATCACACCAAGCTGCTTTACAAACGCAGCACGTTCCCGGATGATGCGTGTTCCGTAAGAAATCATCTGTTCATCCCATACATCCAGCGTACAGGAAAGCTCCGGAGCAAATCCAATCTCCTTAAGCAGCTTGTTTCTCTGCGCCACAACCTTATTGTACGCAATCAGTTCCGACAGATAATACTGATGCAGCTGGCACAGCTCCAGATCCAGAAATCTTCTGCGCTCTGCAGGGCCATTCTTGATAATATTCAAATCCTCCGGTGAAAAGAAAATGATGTTTACAATCCCGAACAGTTCTGATGCCTTCCGGATTGGTATGCCGTTGATTGCAATCCCTTTGGACTTATTTTTCTTCAGATGCATATCAATTTTGTACTGCATCTGCTGTCTGCATACAAACATACGAATGTGTGCCTCTTCTTCACCGAATCGCAAAAGTTCTCTGTCTTTACTTCCCCGATGGGATTTTGTCGTGCCGCACACATAAATTGCCTCAAGAATATTTGTCTTCCCCTGTGCATTATTACCGTAAATGATGTTTGTTCCCCGATCCAGTTTCAGCGAGAGTTCTCCGTAATTTCTGAAATTCTGCAGTTCTATGGATTCAATATACATGACTATTTCACGATCCTGATTTCCTGTCCCCGGAACGTGACAACATCGCCCTCGTACAGCTTTCTGCCTCTGCGCGTGTCGACTTCCCCGTTGACATAAGCCTCTCCATCCTGAATCGCGAACTTCGCTTCTACTCCGTCTCCCACGAGATCCGCTGCCTTTAGAGCCTGGCCCAGCTTAATAAATTCATCTCTCAGTTTCAGTTCCATAATATTCCCCTTTCCTGATTCAGCGTACCGCATTGAAATTGACAGGGAGAATCAGATAAATATAGCTCTCCTCATCATTTTTGATAAAGCACGGTGCCTTCGGGTTTACCAGATAAATCGTTATACGCTCGTCATCAATAACTTTAAGCGCATCTATTAAGAACTTCGGGTTAAATCCGATCAGGATATCTTTACCTTCCTTCTCAATATCAATATCCTCTTTCATGGAACCGATCTGCGAATCAATCCGCAGCTCCATGGAGCCGTCCTCCACACTGATAATGATCGGTTTTTTGTCACCTTCTTTTACCAGCAATGTTGCACGGTCGATACAATCCAAAAGCTCTTTTTTATTAATTTCAACTTTTGTCTCATAATCACTGGAAAGCATCTGATCTATGCGGAAAAACTCTCCCTCAATAAGACGGGATACCACAACTGTCTGATCGAACTCAAAGACAATATGGTTCTCAGTAAAGAAAATATTTACCTGATCGTCTACCTCTCCGGATAAAATTTTGCTGATTTCATTGAGTGTCTTTCCAGGAACGACAACCTTGCGATCTGCATAATTTTCTTTAAGTTCAATTTTTCGAATTGCGATGCGATGTCCATCCAGGGAGACAACTTTAAGAACATTATCCCGGATTTCAAAAAGCTCCCCTGTCATCAATTTATTGTTTTCGTTCGCAGCAATTGAAAATATTGTCTGACGAATAACTTCTTTTAAAGTAAATTGAGAAATAGTAATTCCTTCATTTCTCTCAATGATGGGTAAATAAGCAAAATCTTCTCCTGATTTTCCAGGAATGTTGAATTTGGCTTTCTCACAGGTAATGGTAGTATTCAGGTTTTCGTCCGTTGTAATGGTAACATCATTTTCCGGAAGTTTGCGTACAATATCTGAAAAAATTCTGGCATCTAATGCAACAATACCTTTCTCCAGGATCGTTCCGTCTACTGTTGTTTCGATTCCAAGTTCCATATCATTAGATGTAAATTTAATTACATTCGATGATGCATCAATGAGGATACATCCAAGAATCGGCATTGTTGTCTTTGACGGAACCGCTTTCAGAGAAATGCCGACGCTTTTTAAGAGGTCTTGTTTTGAAAAAATTAGTTTCATGTTGATGAAAACTTCCTTTCTGCGAATGTTGTATAAAGTAATATAAAAGGATTAAAAATCCGTCTTAATCGCCGTAGGGGGTGTGAATATGTGAAAAAGTACCCGAACCCCTTGTAGATTAAGGGATTTTCGGGTGGGATAACTCTGTGAAAAGTGTGCAGACAACGTGTGTAGAGCGTGTATATAACTTTTTGGAAAAATGTTGTCCACATCTTATCCACACCGTATACACGGGGACAATGTGAATAAGTTCAAGCTGCACTTAATGCACGTTGTCCGATCAATTCGGCGGGTTGAGCTTCTTCTTTAAGATCTCAATAATGTTTCGGGTATTCTCCGAAGTTGCAATTTCCTTTTCTATTTTTTCGCATCCGTGCATGATGGTAGTATGATCCCTTCCGCCCAGATATTGTCCAATGGATTTGAGCGGAACTTCTGTAAGCTCGCGGCACAGATACATTGCGATCTGACGCGGAAATACAATTTTACTGTTGCGCTTTGATCCGGTAATCTCGGCAGGAGTAATGGAAAAATGCTCCGCAATTGTTTCTATAATCAGAGGTGGAGTTATAATCTTCTTTTCATTCGGAGAAATAATGTCTTTTAATACCTGTTCCGCAAGTTCCATGGTAATTTCACGCTTCTCCAGATTTGCGTATGCTATAATTTTATTGAGAGATCCCTCAAGTTCACGTATGTTGGACTTAATATTCTGAGCGATATATTCAATAATTGCATCGTCAATTTTATAACCGTCTAATTCCTCTTTTTTGCGCAGAATTGCCATTCGCGTTTCATAATCCGGCAGAGAAATATCTGCCAGAAGTCCCCATTCAAAGCGGGAACGGATACGTTCTTCCAGGATTTCCATATCTTTTGGAGGTCGGTCACTGGAAAGAATGATCTGCTTTTTCGCTCCGTGGAGTGTATTGAAGGTATGGAAAAATTCTTCCTGCGTGGA
>CALWBA010000064.1 GCA_944375815.1 uncultured Lachnospiraceae bacterium
CCCCCCTTCCCGGCCTGGCATCCCCGGTAATCCAGCACTCTTCCGTAACCAGTTCCGGAATTTCCCGGATGAAATCCCGAAAACTGTCTTCCGTAAAATCTGTAAAATACCTGCCGTTCCGCTCCCCTTCAAACTCCCCGTATTTAAAGGAGGTATAGATCACCCCCGGAATTTTCAGCGCATTGCACATCTTCCAAAGAACCGGAAGCAGTTCTCCTTTCGGAAGATGCAGAATGGAGGAGCAGGCCCAGATGCCGTCATATACGAAAAACTCATTCAGATCCTGAAACAGCAGCTCTTTCACTTCGATTCCCGTGTAAGCACTTGCCAGTTTTACGCACTCTGTCGATCCGTCCGCTGCGGCAACACGGTATCCTTTCTCCAGAAAGTATCTGGTGTCACGGCCGGATCCGCAGCCAAAGTCCAGTATGAAATCGCCGGCCTTCAGAAATGCAAGAAACCGGTCCTGCACCGGCTGCATATCCGTATGCCTGGTGCTTTCCACAAAAGAGACTGCATTTCGATTGTAATAGTCTAAGGTATCCATCACCTGTTTCCCTCCTATAAATGCCGGTTTAGTACGAGCTTCTCTTCCAATCCGTTGGCATACACATATAAAAGCCGCGTTCTGTCAAACACCGGATCCGCATCGTGAATGATGCTGTGATGGTTCGGGCACACAATCATCTGATTTCCCGCATCATTATTTAAACTTTTGACAAAGTAATCGATATGATGTGCCTCAGCCACATGGCAGCCGTATTTTTCTCCAATTGCCTTGCCGCAGATCTGACAGCGGTATCCGTACAGACGCTTGAGATTATCTCCGATTTTTTTATTTAACTTTCGTATTTTAACGATCTGCTCTTTTTCTTTAAAACCGGCAGTATCATCTTTTTCATCAAAATTGAACTGTGCTTCCATGGTTCGCTCTGATTTGCCTGACACCATGTCCCGCAGTACTTCCATATCACAGGAACCGATTGCTTCCAATACATAGGTATCGTCATACTCTGTGGTATAGACAGCAAGGTACTCTTTCAGCTCCTCCGGAAGTGAAATATGCTTTTTGGATCCCTTTTCCTGCATCTGTTTCATTTTGCTGATATAGGCATAACTTCTCCGGAAACAGCCGCGAAGCGCCTCCGCCAGATCGCTGTTCTCTCCGTATCGGATCTGCACAATATCTGCATAGCGGTTAAATTTCTTATCAATACGATAATTATTCAGCTTGGCTTTATACGATTTCCCATTCAAATAAAGCATAATATCTTTGGATTCTCCTCGCTGAATAAAACGCCCGGCAATCTGGCCGAACACCACCTGATATTCAATGGGAATGGCAAAGCCATAGTGAAACAGCGACCAGTCCGCCTCTTTCTTATAGACATATTCATCAGAAATGTTCTTTTCCATCCGGGGCTGCTCCTTTCCCACAGCAAATAGTCTTTCAAAATGAATGCCTTATTTTATCCTTCTACAGATTCCTGATATACCGGCACTTGGGGAAACGGCTGCATCCATAAAACTTGTTACCGGCATTCGCCCCCTTGGTCGCTTCCCGCAACACCAGCCTGCTTCCGCAGCGAGGGCAAATCAGCTCATCTGCGTTTGACGGAATGGGTTGTTCGGAGACTTTCTCTTCCGAAGCGGCTATGGACACTGATTCAGCTGTTGAATTTTGAAAACGATTCCTGATATTTGCTACATGGGCCGCTTTGACGGCCTCATCCACATTTGTAAGCTGCTTCAGCCTCTGAAAAATTTCCTCCATGCGATCCGCTTCCACACAATCCGTATTCTGTTCCCATATTTCTCGAACCGTGGCATAAGTTCTGTCCCGCTTAATGACTTTTACATTCTCTGACTGTACAGTAACTTTTTTCAACTCACATCGCTCTGAAAATACGATAATTGAAAATAGTGGAATTTCATCACCGATAAAATTGGCCAGCCATTTTAAATGTGTCCGGTTCTGCATGATGGGATTATAAAACTGGTTCTTCACTTTATTAGGCAGCATAGCTGTCCAATTGCGGCTCTTCTCATCTCCGAATATCCAGCCGGAGTAATTCTTGCTTTCAAATACAAATATGCCCTTTTGCGTGATATACAGTACATCCAGCTCAGAGGTTCCTCCATCATCAGTCGGCAGATATACATTTCGCAGGATTTTTCCCTTGCGTCCAAACAGATTCACCCATTTCAGCTCCCGCTCAGTGAGTTTTTCCCCCCGCTTTCCCACCCATTCATCATCAAAAATGCTGTCAAGCACAAGATCCAAAAGACTCTTCTTTGCCATAATTTCTCCTTCCGCAGGATTTTCAGGCAGCAAACTCTCACCGACGTTTGCTGCCTGAATCATATGTCTAGTTTAAAAAGAAATCATCAGTATCTTCATCCGTTTTTAAGACTTCACTCTCCGGAACCCCGGCATATAAAGCCAACTTGGCAGAATTCAGGTATGTTTCCCTGAAATCCGCTGCAAAGGCATTGTCAATCAGTACACGGAACTCCGCTGCCTGCTCCTGAAGCTCCGATAAGAATTCCGTATATTTCTTCTCCAGCTCATCGTCCAATTGATGCTGCCCTTCAAGATATTCTTTGATCATTTCCTGCTCTTTTTTATAGAGAATCATTCTCCCGTATTCAAAGCCATAGATGGACAATGCCTGGACCAGTCCCGATACTTCTTTGCTGCCGGACAGGAAAGCGGTCGAAGCTGTCAGTTTTATCATTCCTTCCAGGCAGATCCAGAGACAGTCCTCTATATAGGCTGTTTCTGAGATTTTATCGGATTCAAACAGCTCAGATTTCCGATGAAGATCTTCAGCCAATCCTCTGATGGAATCTGAAGTATCCGCAGACGCGATATTTTCTATCATCTTTGCAGAACCCAGAAGATATCGCTCAAATATGCGAAAGACAAACACCGAATATAACCGGTCATCCGCTAAAACTGCATAATCAGAGACTACCTTCGCGATATCTTTCCAGTCGTCATTGGTCAATTCAGACGTTTTCTTTCCCTCGCCCAGTTTCTTCAGCATCGCGAAGGTAAGTACTGTCACAGCTTTCATGCCGGTTATGTCCAGTTCATTCTGCTTATCGGAAAGCGCACAGAAGTGTGCCTGGATCGTTTCCAGCGTATGTACTGCGAGCTGCAGCTTATCCCCCACCGGAGATTTCATCAGCTGTTCTATGCATAAATCCTGTATGAAATTATCCAATGTAATACCCATGATTATTCACCAATCGTTTTTCCAAGCATTGCTGCCATTGCTTTCGTATTATTTACCACCGCCCCCAGAAGCTGCTTCTGCTCAGCTGACAGGGAAAGGTAATCGGCCCCCGACAGGAAAAATGCTTTGAAAAGCATTTCATTCAGTCCGGATCTGATTCCCGCTGTTTTTTCAAGAAGCGCTCCGATTTCCGCGTCCATTTCCCTAATACGCTCAGTATTGTCTTTAATTGACTGAATTTCTTCATTTTTCTGTTTGTTTAATTTTGCTTTCTTCCCGGCAAAAATCAGAATGGACGATAAAAGCGTCGCTCCGGCAATTGTCCAGCCAACAGGACCTGCCAACGCCAGAAGTGCATTGCCTGCAGCCATACCGCCTCCTCCTGCAGCTATGGTACCTCCGCCTAACCAGGCCAGTGCTGCATTTGTGGCCGCTGCGCCTGATAATGTTGAAATAGCCGTTCCGGTTGAAGCCGTGCCAAATGTTGTCGCAATCCACATTGCTGCAGTAGGAGCCATAAATGCAACCGATGCACCTGCTGCAAGTCCTGCACCTGCGCCTGCAGCTGCTTTGCGCGCTTCCTGCAGCTCACATTCTGCATACTCGCAGGAGTCCGTAAATTTCCTGCGTTCGGACTCGATTTCCTCAAACTCCGCATCAAAAGATTTGGGACGGTTTGCAATGCTGTTTACGAGCTGTTCTGCAAACAGAATCGTATCCATCGAGCGACTGCGCTCAACATAAAGCTGGACCCCTTTGTCATTCATCAGAGTATAGGCATCATTATACTCTGTGATAGAATCCTGAAGCATCCGGTCCAATTCCGTCAGCCTGCTCACAACATCTTCCTTTGCGGATACAGCCGCCTCCTTCGCCTCCGCAGCCTTCGTTTTCATGACTTCCGTTGCCCCGGCAGTTTTTTCCTTAATGACATTCATGTCGATCGATGCCGCAGCCTTCTGAGCAGAAGATTTTAAGCCTTCCAAATACTTTTTTTCTGCCATAACTGAATCTCCTTATTTTTATTAGCCTGATAAAGCCTTTCTTAAAAGCACTTGTATTTTTCGCGTATTATCAACCACGATTTTTCCGGTCTGCAACTGTTTTTCATAAACAAAAAGCACTGCCGATACAGAGGATCCGCAATGCTTTTCATTCGATATATATAATTGGATGTCATTTACAGGTCTTATTGTTTTTCGTCATATCCTTTTCGAATATTTTGCCGAATCTTATATAATATCATATTCTGCCTGTCAAAGGATGTCAATTTGTTTTCATAGGAACGATTCCTGGTCTTCCCCCATCACCCCTTCAGATTCTCCAGCGCAGACGGATTATGTTCCGTAATCGCTTTTAGCACAGAGCAGGTCTTAAACTCCGCACAGTCTCCGCAGGTGTCCACGCCTTTTTTCACCGCGCATTGACGGATAGCGCAGAGACTCTCGCAGAATACGGTTTTTACCCCATTCATACGGCAGCCGTCGCAGTTGATGTGCTCCGGCAGTATGGGCGCCTGGTTCAGCTCCGCCCACAGTCTGGCCGTTTTCTCCCGCAGGGCCTGGTCATCGTTGACCGTGGCAATATATGCATCGCACCTTTCACAATCCAGTCCGCAGTATCCGATTATCTTTTTCATCTGTCCCTTTCCTCCTGTTTTCCTTTGTTCTGTTTCCGGATCATTCCTTCTCATACCACCCGGATTACCTGCTCATACAGCAGGATCTCCTTCTCGCTTACATTCCGGTTGTCATGGTAATGGCCGAAAAACCATTTTTTAAACTCCACGGTCTGCCGGATCTCCTCCAGATAGTCCGTCAGAATATCTCTCTTATAGGCCCCGAAGCTGATCAGCGCCTGGGTGCCGGACGAGCAGCAGTGAGTAACGATAAAGTCTACCCGGTTCCCCTTAGCCAGAAGGTTTCTGCGGCCCTCCTCCATCTCTTCCCGGGTGGGAAGCTCCTCCTTCCACCAGCTTACATGATTGATCCGGTAGGGCTTCCATCCTCTGTCCAGCTCCTTCTTCTTTTTCCGGAAATCCCGGTCCTCCGGGTCCAGAATGCCGCCGTCCACATCGTGGCTGCTGGCTCCCCCGAAGGTGAAAAAGCATTTCCCCTCCAGCTCAAAGATCTGGCCCCGCATGAGATGAAGGACCGATGGCCGGACCACGTGCACCTTCCCTCCGTACCGTACCTCCTCCGGATATGCGTACAGGCGGTCAAAATTCTCGTGATTCCCGTCCACAAACAGGGTGGTGAACGGCTTCTCCTCCAGCCAGTCCAGCAGATGGGTCTCCGTCCGGTCTTCCTGTTCCCTGTTCCATACCACGCCGAAATCGCCGCAGACGATCACCAGATCCTCCTTTGTCATTTCCTTCTGCTCCGGAAAATTCCTGGTGTTCAGCCGTTCCAGCCTGCTGTGGCAGTCTCCGGTCACATA
>CALWBA010000065.1 GCA_944375815.1 uncultured Lachnospiraceae bacterium
TAAATGCTTTGCGTCGCCGGAATTACGATGCAGCGCACACCTTTTTTCACTTTGCGTCCCTTTAAGATCTCAGCAGCGATGCGAAGATCGTCTATTCTGCCGTTTGTGCAGGATCCGATCACCGCCTGATCGATCACTACATCCTCCGTGATCTCATCGAGCGTCTTTGTATTCTCAGGCAGATGCGGGAATGCAACTGTCGGCTTTAATGTGCTCAGATCAATCGTGTATTCCTCGTCATATACCGCATCTTCATCAGCCTCATAAATCTTATATGATCTTCTGGAGTGAGCCTTCATATACGCCTCCGCAACTTCATCGACCGGGAAAATACCGTTCTTTCCACCTGCTTCAATAGCCATATTCGCAATTGTAAAGCGGTCATCCATAGAAAGATGCTGAATGCCCTCGCCAACGAATTCCATGGAACGGTACAGCGCGCCATCCACACCGATCATTCCGATGATATGCAGAATAACATCCTTTCCGCTCACCCACTTTGCCGGTTTCCCAACAAGATTAAATTTAATCGCAGACGGTACCTTAAACCAGGCCTTTCCTGTAGCCATGCCGGCTGCCATATCTGTACTTCCAACGCCTGTGGAGAATGCTCCCAGAGCTCCGTATGTACAGGTATGAGAATCCGCTCCGATAATCACATCTCCGGCAACGGTCAGACCTTTCTCCGGCAGCAGAGCATGCTCAATGCCCATCTCTCCTACGTCAAAGTAGTTAGTGATGTCATGCTTGCAGGCAAATTCGCGGACACATTTACAGTGTTCTGCTGACTTAATGTCCTTATTCGGAATAAAATGGTCCATAACAAGTGCCACTTTATCCTTGTTAAATACTGTATCTACAGTCATCTTATCCATCTCATGAATCGCAACAGGCGATGTTATATCATTTCCCAGCACCAGATCCAGATTCGCCTCGATCAGCTGGCCGGCTTCCACCTTGTCAAGCCCCGCTGCAGCGGCAAGAATCTTCTGTGTCATTGTCATTCCCATGATAATTTCCTCCTCCGAAATTTCTGATCTAGATGTATTTTAGCACAACTTCTGATATAATAGAAATACATATAATGAATACTTAATATAACTTGAAATTATATCACAGGAGGAACTATACATGCAGGAAAGTCTGTCTCTCTATCATATTTTTTACACTGTAGCGCGCACTGGAAATATTTCCGGCGCTGCAAAGGAGCTGTTTATCAGTCAGCCCGCCATCAGCAAGTCCATTCGCAGGCTGGAGGAAAATCTGAACACCGTTCTCTTTCTGAGGGGATCCCGCGGCGTCACGCTTACCCGCGATGGGGAGCTGTTGTATGAACATGTACGGAACGCTTTCGCTTCTCTCACTCTGGGCGAACAGCTTCTGGCACACAACCATGAACTTGGTATTTCGCAGCTGCGCATCGGTGCCAGCACAACGCTGAGTAAGTATGTACTGCTGCCGCGGCTCAAAGATTTCATCCGTAATCATCCCAATGTCCGGGTGACTATTACCTGCCAGTCCACATACCGTACACTCGAACTTCTGGAAGAGCAGAAAATAGATGTAGGACTCGTCGGAAAGCCGAGAAATACACGCGGATATAGCTTTCTTCCGGTCCAGACAATTCAGGATACATTTGCAGCTTCCCCATCTTACCTGGAGCATCTGTTTGCAAGAGCTTCAAAGGAGCATCTGTTTGAGGCGGCAACCTTTATGCTTATGGATGAGGAGAATATTACCCGACAGTATGTAAACGGTCAGCTTCGTGAGCATCGTATTGAGCTTGCCAACACGCTTGAAGTGTCAACAATGGATCTGCTGATCGAATTTGCCCGTATAGGTCTGGGAATCGGATGTGTAATCCGTGATTTTGTACTGGGTGATCTTAACAGCGGAACGCTGCAGGAGGTGGATACGGGAATTGCTTTTCCAAAGCGTGAGATCGGCGTCGTATTTCGCAGAGAGCAGCAATCTCTCCCTGTTGTTCAGAGCTTTCTCCGAACAATAGTCGAATAACATAAAAATCCGCCGCACCATACAATGTGTCATATGATGCGGCGGCGCCAATTCGTTATATCTGATTAGTTATCCAGCAGTTTGCTCTCATTGTTCCAGCTGTAGAGTTTACGAAGCTCTGCTCCGACTTCCTCTAACTGCTGCTCTGCCTCTGCTCTTCTCATTGCAAGGAAGTGTGTGCAGCCAACCTGGTTCTCTAACAGCCAGTCTTTTGCGAAAGTACCATCCTGGATGTCTTTTAATACCTGCTTCATAGCTTTCTTTGTCTCGTCTGTTACGATCTTCGGACCGGTGATGTAATCGCCGTACTCTGCTGTGTTGGAGATGGAGTATCTCATGCCTGCAAAACCGCTCTGGTAAATCAGGTCTACAATCAGCTTCATCTCATGTACGCACTCAAAGTATGCATTCTCCGGAGCGTATCCAGCCTCAACAAGAGTCTCAAATCCAGCTTTCATCAGTGCGCAAACACCGCCGCACAGAACTGCCTGCTCACCGAAGAGGTCTGTCTCTGTCTCAACCTTAAAGGTAGTCTCCAGAACACCTGCTCTGGCTCCGCCGAGTGCCTGTGCATATGCAAGAGCTTTGTCAAGAGCTTTGCCTGTGTAATCCTGCTCTACTGCCACGAGACACGGAGTTCCTCTTCCGATCTGGTACTCACTTCTTACAGTGTGGCCAGGAGCCTTCGGAGCGATCATGGTTACATCGACATTCTTCGGCGGTTTGATCTGTCCGAAGTGAATTGCAAAGCCGTGTGCGAACATCAGCATGTTGCCTTCTTCCAGATTCGGCTCGATGGATTCTTTATACATCTTTGCCTGCTTCTCATCATTGATCAGAATCATGATAATGTCTGCCTGCTTTGCAGCCTCTGCAGCTGTATATACTTTGAATCCCTGTGCCTCAGCCTTTGCCCAGGATTTACTTCCTTCATATAATCCAACGATTACGTTGCATCCGGAATCTCTCAGGTTCTGTGCATGTGCATGTCCCTGGCTGCCGTAGCCGATAATCGCGATAGTTTTTCCCTCCAGTAAGTCAATGTTGCAGTCTTCCTGGTAATAAATTTTTACTGCCATAATTTTTGTCCTCCAATTTTGTAAAATTCTCGCCTCCGTCCGATAGACGGGCGGCTGCGGTATATGATGTTAGGGGTCTGCCTGTATGTATCAGGTATATCCTCTAGCGTGCTATAAATAATAGACGTCCTGGGTGCCTCTTGAGAGTCCCGTAAGTCCTGTACGTGCCAGTTCCAGAATCTCATGCCCTTCATCCAGCAATTTAATGAACGCTTCCAGCTTTGATTTCGTTCCGGTCAGCTCCACGATCATGGACTCTGTGCCGATATCGATGATTTTCGCTCGGAAAATATCCGCGATCGAAATCACTGCCTGGCGTTCCTCCGGGGTCGTGCGCACCTTCACGAGAATCAGCTCGCGGTTCACGCTCTCCTCCGGCTCCAGAACCTTGATTGTGCGGACATCCACGAGCTTCTCAAGCTGCTTCGTGATCTGTTCAAGCACCAGGTCATCGCCGCTGCACACTACGGTCATGCGGGAGAATCTCGGATCTGCGGTCGGTCCCGCGGTCAGGCTCTCAATACTGTAGCCTCTCCGGCTGAACAGCCCTGAAATCCGGCTCAGCACACCTGCCGTATTGTCTACAAGCAAAGATAAAATTCTCTTATTCATACGCTTACCTGCTTTCTCGTGTTACTCTTTCTAGCAGGTGCGGCATTTACTGCCGCAACCAACTTATCGTTTATTCTAGCAACTCTTTTTTGCTTTGTCAACGTTTTACACAAATTTTTTAGCGAAAATCAAATATGGGCGCAATTTTTTCGCTTCCTCTGCAAAAAATCTGCGCCCATCAATATTCTAATTTTGCTTTGTTTTCAGCGGATTCCAGCACCCTGATCTGTAAAAGCAATAGGAAAGCCCGGTTCCCAGTACCCATCCGATAGGCCAGGACAGCCATATTCCTGTTGTTCCCAGAGGAATCGCCAGGAGAAAAGATATTGCCACTCGCAGAATCAGATCTGAAAACGTGGATACCATAAACTGTACCATTGCCCCGGCTCCGCGAAGTACGCCGTCAGCAATGAGCTTAATGGAAATGATAAAATAAAAGGGGGTAACAATTTTCAGAAATTCCACACCGGTATTCAGCGCCGATATGCTGCTCTCATCCATGAACAGGAGAGTCATCTGCTTTCCAAACAGGAAAAAAGCAGCAAAGAACGGGATGCACACCGCGATCGCCAGTTTCAGGCCGGCGCGAAATCCCTCACGTACACGGTCGGGAAGGCCGGCACCAATATTCTGCGCCGTAAAATTTGAGATACCGTTTCCAAGTGTTGTGATACTTGTAATTGTAAATGTATTCAGTTTAATAGCGGCTGAATATCCCGCAATCACTGACGATCCAAAGCTGTTTACCAGTCCCTGGATAAAGATATTACCTACAGAAATAAAGCTCTGCTGAAGTATGCTCGGAATCGCAATCTTTCCAATTTTTTTAAGCATCGGTACAGAGAACAGCTCCGGTCTGTCCGTTGTATTGATCTGGCGCAGCTTGTAAATCACCGTAAATAAAGCCAGAATACAGGCAATTCCCTGCGCGATGAAGGTTGCCCAGCCAACACCGGCTACACCCCAGTGGAATACGCAGACAAACAGTAAGTCCAGAACTATATTTCCTACAGAGGAGCCAAACAGAAAATACAGCGGTGTCCTGGAATCTCCCAGAGCTGTAAATACGCCTGTGGCAACATTATAAAGAAATACGAAAGCAAATCCTCCAATATAAATTCTGAGATACAGTGCACCGTCGGAAAAAATATTTTCCGGTGTCTGTATCATGATCATCAGGGCACGGCTGCCGATAAGACCTGCAACAGTCAGAATCGCGGAGAGCCCCAGCGCGGTCAGAAGTGTGGTTGTGACAGCAGTCTTCATCTTCGCATAACTCTTCGCACCGAAGAGCTGGGCGATTACTACAGAACAGCCGATATTGCTTCCCACGGCAATCGCCATAAAAATCATCGTAATCGGATAAGATGCTCCCACAGCTGCAAGCGCATCTTCTCCCGCAAATTTTCCGGCAATTACACTGTCCGCAATGCTGTACAGCTGCTGAAAAATCACGCTGATAAACATAGGTATGGAAAACTTCCAGAGTACGACGGATGGTTTTCCAACGGTTAAATCCTTTGCCATTTTCATTCCTCTTCTCTTTGTATAACTTTGCTCTGGGTATTATACTCCCAAAGGAAGGCCTCCTGCAAGCCCTTTTGTCAAAGCAAAAAAGGACGCCTGCACGGCCGCAGTCCTTTACATGGCATTTTTTTTATGATATGATTACAGAGATTTGTGGGTTAGGGGATCTTTTTGAGATTTGCGGGCTGCCGTTGGGCAGCCCGTTTTTTTCGCTTTAATCTGGTAATCTGATACCAGATTTTATGCCATCCTGCCCAGCATTAACAGAACGAAATGGAGGTCATCTTTTATGCGCCAAACAAAAAAACATCTCATCAATCTGCTGCTCATCCTGTTCGGAAATACCGTTTATGCACTGGCTGTTACCATGTTCATTCTTCCGGGCGGACTTATCACGGGAGGTACTACCGGACTTGCCCTCAGCGCACAGCACTGGTTCTCTGTGCCTATCTCCGGCTTTGTATTCTGCTTTAACCTGGTTATGTTCCTTCTGGGAGCTTTTGTTCTTGGAAAAGCATTCGCCTTGTCCACGCTGGTAAGTACATTCTACTATCCGGTCATTCTCGGTATACTGGAAAATATTCCGGGCCTTGGAAATTTTACGGATGATCCTATGCTTGCTACCGTGTGCGGCGGACTCATGATCGGTTTTGCCATCGGAATTGTGATTCGTGCCGGAGCTTCCACCGGAGGTATGGATATTCCCCCTCTTGTACTTCACAAAAAGTTCGGACTGCCGGTTTCTGTGATGCTGTATGTTTTTGATGTGACCATTCTGCTCCTGCAGATGATTTTCTCCAATAAGGAACAGATTCTCTACGGTATTCTGCTTGTGCTGATTTATACAGTCGTGCTGGACAAGATCCTTCTCATGGGAACCACGCAGACTCAGGTGAAGATTATCAGTTCTAAATACAGCGAAATCAGTTCTGAAATTATCCGGACACTGGACCGAAGCACCACACTGATCCACTCGCAGACAGGATATATGGGGAAGGAACAGCTCATGGTGCTCACTGTTGTATCAAACCGTGAACTGCCCGCGTTAAATCAGCTCGTCATGAGAGTGGATCCTCAGGCATTTATGATTATCGGAAAAGTAAATGAAGTGAAGGGACGCGGCTTTTCTCTGCAGAAAGAATACAGAGAAGAGAAGAAAGCGGAGCGCTGATGCACTCCGCTTGTCTTTTCTTACAGAAAAAGAATATGCATATTTCCTCTGCTGTCTCTTACGATCTCAGCGTCCACCTGATAAATTGCACGGATGAGTTCCGGCGTCAGAACTTCCTGGGGTGTTCCCTCTCCTGCAATTCTTCCGTCCTTCATGACATAGAGCCGGTCACAAAATGCTGCCGCAATATTCAAATCGTGGATCGCCGATACAACTGTCACGCCAAGTGTCCGCACAATTTTCATAAGCTGAAGCTGGTGCGTGATATCGAGATGATTCGTGGGTTCGTCCAGTACAAGGCAGGGTGTTTTCTGCGCCAGTGCGCGTGCGAGAATCACCCTCTGCTGTTCTCCTCCTGACAGAGTGGAAAAGCTTCTCTCTGCAAACTCTGCCATTCCGACAGTTTCCAGGCATTCCTGCACAATCCGGTAATCCTCGGCATTATCACGCTCCAGAGCCTTTTTATGCGGAGCACGCCCCATGAGAACCACTTCCCGGACAGAAAACTCAAAATTATAATAGTTGTGCTGTGCTACTACCGCAAGCCTGCGGGCGGACTCCTTGATTGGCAGATTTTTGAGTTCTTCACTGCCGAGCCAGACACAGCCGCTGTCCGGTTTCAATACCCGATAAATACACTTTAAAAGGGTAGACTTTCCGCTTCCGTTCGGTCCGATAATTCCAATAAACTCCTTATCGCAGATCTCCACCCCAATGTCCCGAAGGATCTGTGCGCTTCCAAAAGACATCCCGATATTCTCAGTTTTAATATTCATTCCCCTGCACCCCCAAATCCATAGCGTCTGCGCACCATCAGATAAATGAAGCAGGGAGCGCCTATCATTGATACGAGAATTCCCACAGGCATCTCCGCATTTCTGAGGATGATGCGGCTGAAGACATCCGCCCAGATCAGAAAGCTGGCTCCTAAAAGTGCACACAGAGGGATCAGCCGCTTGTGATCTGTTCCGAAGAACATCCTTACTGCATGCGGAATGACCAGTCCTATAAACCCGATCATTCCGGCGCAGTATACGGAAAATCCTATCATAACGGAAGACAGTATCAGATAAGCAAGACGTGCTTTGTGAAGATCCGTTCCAAGCGTTACGGACGTCTCATCTCCCAGCAGCATGAGATTCAGATTCCTGAACTGCGTCCAGAACAGCAGCGTTCCCCCGACGATCACAGGAAGAATTACCCTGTTATCCTTCCAGGATGCAGCGGAAAGGTTTCCCATTGTCCAGCGGGCTACTTCGGCTGCCCCATTATTATCATTTGCAATATAAATGGCAAAACTTGAAAATGCAGAGCAGACTGCATTAACCGCCATGCCGGCAAGAATCAGTTTTCCTGCATTTGCCCGGCCTCCCATGTTGGCAATTCCTATAACAGAAAATGAGGTCAGAAGTGCACCGGCAAATGCCATAATTCCCACAAAATTACTTCCGAAAAATGTACAGACTCCCAGCATGATTGCAAGTGTCGCTCCCAGCGAAGCTCCGGAAGAAATTCCCAGAATATAGGGATCCGCCAGAGGGTTCTTCACAATCGCCTGCATAACCACACCGCAGACAGACAGCCCCATCCCAACGCAGAGCGCCAGAATTACCCGCGGGAAGCGGATAAGCCAGACCACATCATGGACAGCTCCCTGACCGTAGTCAGAGAGACTGTCTGCATGAAACAGCTCATATGCCACAACACGGTATACATCTTTCAGAGAAATATCCGCGTTGCCAAACGTGATAGACGCCAGCACAGAAAAAATCAAAAACATCAGCAGGGCTGTAAATGCGGCCGCAAATGCAGCACTGCCGTGTTTTCGATTTCTGTTTTTTTCAATGCTTCCTGTCATCTCAGACTCCTTTATGCCTCCAGATTCAGATCTGGGTACAGTCCGTTTGCAAATGTAATAATGCCGTCCTGCGTGCGGGTCGCACTGGCATACATTTCACTGAGCATAATCGGAACTACTCTGCCGTTTTTCACTGCGCTCAGGCTTCCAAACGCCTCATCACCCGTCAGCTTCTGCAGATTCGTCTCCCTGACTTCATCCGGGTCGTCACCGGTATAAGGCATATATACCACAAAAATAACATCCGGATCTGCATTTATGATGTCTTCTTTTCCAAGAGAGGAAGCATCCGGGCTTGCCAGAACCGCCCCAAGCTGTGTCACCATATCGCCTCCCAGACTGTCGGCACCATAATTGCTGATAGAGTCTCCGAGGAACTCTATGATCATCGCCTCGGGCTTCTCTGTCTGATTTTCAGTCTGGGCAAGCACATTGCTTACGGTATCTTTCATCTCATTTACAATAGCTTCCGCCTTATCCTGAACATCAAAAATCTTTCCGATGTTTAAAATATCCTGGTACTCGTTCTCCAGCGTCTTATTATACGGCTCTGCGCTTTTATGCGTATTGGTATTTATATATGTATTCACGCCTTTGTCCACCCATCCGGCAGAATCACCGAGTGTCTTTTCAGAGAACAGGGAGCCCCATGAAAAAATCATATCCGGCTCCAGCATTGTTACAGTCTCCAGGGATGGGGTGAATTCGTCCAGATAATTAATCCCGCTGAATGCCGCCTTCTGTTCGTCCGGCACCTCATTATCCAGGCCGGCCGCTGCCGCGATATGATCTTCCAGTCCCAGCGCAAGCATTGTCTCTATGGAACCCTGATATACTGCCAGAACTTTTTCGGGGGCTTTTTCATAAACGGTTGTCAGCTCTTTTCCCTCATAAGTGTAAGTGGAAATTGTCAGAGGATATTCCGTCCGCTTCGCGGTCTGCGTTTTTTCTGCCGTATCCGCTGCGGAATTTTCTCCTTCATTGTCTGCTGCCTGATTGTCTTCTTTGATACTCTCCGCGCTTTTTCTTTCCGGATCCCCGCTGTTATTTCCGGCAGAGCCGCACGCGGCCGTTCCTGCCGCCATTCCTGCCGCCAACAGCAGAGCGGCCATTCTTTTTGCAACTGTTTTGTTTCTCATGTGTTCTTCTCCTCTTTCTCTTTATTCTGATCTGAGGAATCAAACTGCCATAAAGCAAAAAAATCTGTTTTCTTACAGAAAACAGATCCATTGGAAACAAACATCCTGACTGCGCACGATGCTGTTTCGATGACTGCTTTCTTCGGAAGCCTCATCCCTTCACACATTTCAGGCAGGTCTCCTGACTTGCGGATCATAACCTGTGTTCCCGCCTTCTCACGGCATCTGCCGCAATGACATATACGAAACACGATTCCCCGTTTACAGTGGCCGGACCGTCCGGGACTCTCACCCGGTTCCCTCTCGCTGCCCCGCGCTGCTATTCAGCGGAGCAGTTCACCTGAAACGCTATTCAGTTACATCGGTTATTTTACCATGGCAGCCGCTCAAATACAAGTTCGTTGACGCAACTTTTATAAAACGCACTCCATTCCGATCTTCTGCGGCTTCAGTCCCATTTTTTCATAGAACTTCTGAGCAGCTGTGTTGCAGCTCCAGACATTCAGGGTAAGATTGTAAAATCCCTGGCAGCGGGCATAGTCCTTCACATGGCAGTATATAAATTCACCGATCTTCTGTCCTCTCTGATGTTCATCAACACACAGATCATCGATATAGAGTGTCCGGATATCAGTAAGGATCGCATCGTTTTCATACTGAATCACTTTGCAGAACGCGTATCCGAGCACCTCATCATTTTCGTCAGCTGCTACGAAGATCGGGCGT
>CALWBA010000066.1 GCA_944375815.1 uncultured Lachnospiraceae bacterium
ATTAGGGGTTCAAAATCGGATTTATCCGACACCCCCATCTGTTACTTTCTCGGATGTGCTTTTGCATATGTATCTTTCATTTTATATAGTTCTAAGTTCAGATACATCTGTGTGGTTGCAATGTCTGCATGTCCCATCATCTCCTGTACACTGCGCAGATCCGCTCCATTCTGGATCATATGTGCCGCAAAGGAATGACGCAGCGTATGCGGCGTGATGTCCTTCGTTATACCCGCCGACTTTGCATACCCTTTTAATACTTTCCAGAACCCCTGTCGGCTCATAACGCTTCCGGAGCAGTTTGTAAAGAGGTAATGGCATGACCCTCCAGGGCACAGCTGTTCTCTTGCCCCTTTGAAATACGCCTCCAGCGCCCGTTTTGCAGCAGTTCCAAAAGGAATAATCCGCTCATGCCCCTCATCGGTGCATGTAATGTATCCCATCTGCAGGTGCAGATCACTGCTTCTCAAATGAATCAGTTCACTTACCCGAATGCCTGTGGCATACAGCAGTTCCAGCATTGCCCGGTCACGCAGTCCTTTTGCCGACTTTGCATCCGGCTGGCGCAGCAGTAAATCTACTTCCTCCACAGTCAGGATCTCCGGCATTTTTTTCTCCGCTTTTGGAGGATGCAGATGTTCCGAAGGATCCTCTGCAATTCGTTTTTCTTTCACAAGATACTGAAAGAACATCCTCATCGCCGCTACGCTCCTTGAAACCGTGGACGGCGCAAAATTCTCCCGCTCCAGATACAGCATATATGAATTCAGATTTGTCTCAGATATCTCGCTTACATCTTCAATTCCCTGTTCTCTGAAATACGCTGCCGCTTTCCTCAGATCCCTCTCATAGGAAACCTCCGTATTCTTTGATGTCTTCTTCACATCATGAAGATAAATGACAAATTTCTCGATTGTACCGTCCATTTTTTCTTCTCCGTTTCGCTGGATTTATGTAATACAGTATTTTTTGCATTCCCTATTATAATCGCGTTTCTGCACAAAATCAATCGCAATTTTTCCTGTTTTTACGCGGATTTTCCATGGTTTTGCGCAAATCCCCATATATGGTTTCCGGATCACTTATGTCTACCATATCTGGTAATACTTTCGTCAGAAAAACTGTTTTAAAATCACGGGATTTACATACGATTCCAGAAGAATTCCCCACAGATATATTGCAAAGAGCGTAAAGCACTGGAGAAAATATTTCAGATACCTCTTGACGGTCTGTTCTCTGGGACGCCAGAATTTCTGTGACATCTGATAGACCAGCAGAAATAGCGCCGCTGTAACAGGAACATAGACAAGCATCTGAGGGAACATGCCCACGAGCAGATATCCTATGCCTTGAATTCCCATCTGAAAAAGAGCCGCTGTAAGCAGAATTCCCGCCAGGAAACCATACCATAGCAGCAATACTGCCACTGTAATTGATCCGAGAATTGTTATGCCGAGAAAAATTACAAACAGCGGCATCCCCCCACGCGCAAACAGCAGGTATTCAAAAAACTTTCCCTTTTCGACACCCGTTTCAAATTTCCCAAGCACCACTCCCTCCCGCAAGCTCTCCACGTCCCTGATGTGATATCGCCAGGTCACATTGCAGAACACAATTCCCAAAATAAAGCCACCCATATAAAGAAAGAAGAACAGTCTCCAATAGAGGCTGTTCTCCGATTTTGTCCACTGCTTCATGCGCATACCCCCTATGCTTCATGGTTATGCGCGTCTGGGTACACTTATTCCATTTCCAGTACCACGAACTGATACCCTTCCATATGTAGCGTATCTGCTTCCCGGCTGAGTTCCTTTTTGTTGTTTATCAGCACTTTTTTCATTTTCTCAGGCAGCCGTACGCTCTGTCCCTCTTTCTGAAAATTTCCTATCACAAGAAGCGTCTTTTCTTTTCCTCTGCGGAAATATGCCATAAGATTCTTCTGCTCCTCAAGTACCGGCTCACAGGTGCCGTACACAACCGCCTCACTGTACTCCTCTGATTTTCTGAGCGCAATCAATTTGCGGTAGAAATGGAAAACGGAATCCTTTCGTTCCATCTGCTCTTTTGCATTGATGCGTACATAGTCCGGATTGATTTTCAGCCACGGAGTTCCGGTCGTAAATCCCGCATTTTTATCGTCATTCCACGGAAACGGAGTTCTGGCATTGTCTCTTGACATATCAATGACTGCCTCAAATGCTTCCTTCTCAGAAAGCCCTGCCTCAATTGCTACGCGATACTGATCCAGTGTTGAGATGTCGTCAATCTCTGAAATATCCGAAAACTTACAGTTTTCCATGCCAAGTTCCTGTCCCTGATAAATAAAAGGCAGACCTCGAAGCATAAAGTTCAGACCTCCGAGCATCTTCTTACTGTCCTCTGTCACCTCGCCCGATGGAAGATAATGGCTGACACCGCGCGGCTCATCATGGTTCTCGATAATGTTTGAGAGAAATCCTATATCTCCCACTTTGCGCTGGGACTCAAAGCAGCATCGTTTATAGTCCTCCCCTGTTATCTTTGTTCGATCGTACCAGCCCTTGTCACTGCTGCCGAACACTGTCTCATTAAAGTCAAACATGGTGGAAAAGTGACCGTTCTCACCGATAAATTCGGGCAGTTCTTCTGCCTTTTCATTGAATACCTCTCCCACTGTAAACGCTCCGTACTTTGCAAATGTCTCTTCTTTCATTTCATGCAGAAACACTCCAACACCCTTAGCCTGTTCCAGCATAAGAGTAATATCACTCAGCCCATCTTCACGGTCTGTCTCGAAGTCCTGGAAGCGCAGATCCTTTTTTATATTGATGATCGCATCGATCCGAAAACCTGCCAGCCCCTTCTGGAGCCACCAGTTGATCATCCTGTAGATTTCCTTTCTGAGGTTCGGATTTTCCCAGTTCAGATCCGGCTGCTCTTTTGCAAACAAATGCAGATAGTATTTATTCTCGTGGCCCGGAACCGGCTCCCAGACGCTGCCTCCAAAATATGAACGCCAATTGCACGGCGTTTTTCCATCCTTTCCCTCACGAATATAAAAGTACTGTCCATACTCACCGTCAGGATCCGCCATTGCTTTTTTGAACCATTCATGCTGGTCAGAGCAGTGATTTACCACAAGATCCATGACGATATACATATCTCTTTTCTTGGCCTCTGCAAGCAGCTCCTCCATATCTTCCATCGTGCCAAAGCGCGGATCAATACTGTAATAATCCGATATATCGTATCCCTGATCCACAAGCGGGGACTTATAGATGGGGGAAAGCCAGATAATATCCACCCCCAGCTCTTTTAAATAATCCAGTCTGCTGATGATTCCCCGGAGATCTCCTATTCCATCGCCGTTGGAATCGCAGAAGCTTTTTGGGTAAATCTGATACGCCACTTTATTCTGCCACCATGTTTTCTCCATTTCTGTAATCTCCTTTGTCATTTTTCATGATTATATCACGATCAGGTTTAACGTTCAACTTATTTTTAAAAAATAGCTGCCGCACTATTTTTCACTCACGGATGCGGCAGCCTCTTCTATTTTTTCTTTATCCAACAGATCTCCATGACTTTGGATTGTTTACTTCGAACAAACCGGTGCCCGGATTGCAGAACCATTCGATATTCGGGTTATCCACAGATGGTGCCCAGCCATTCATCTGTACGGCTCCGTCTGCTGTAAGCTTATAATATCCAGCCGGACGTCCCAGCTCATTATCTGCCCCTGCATTTACCCACTGGTCTTTCTGCATTCTTCCGTTTGAATCCAGATAATACGTTTTCCATCCCGTAGTATCCGTCAGCCATCCCCTCTGCATCATGCCGTCCTGGTTCGGATCCAGATAGTACCAGTTATCATTGTCCTCTCTGTCCTGGAACCAGCCCACATCCTGCACACCGTTATCGTCAAAGTGGTACCATTCCCGCTTATTATTAATCTCAACCCATCCCGTCACAGGTAAACCATTGCGGTTATATTTTTTAATATCATTCCCATTATCATCTTTGCCTGCAATATACCAGCCGTCCCAGGGCACAAAATCAGAAATTGAAATTGCTCCTGTTGAAGATACTGTCACAGTAAAACGATCCATCTCGCCTTGTGCATTTGTACATTTAATCTCTGTTGTTCCGGCTGAAACGGATGTTACTGTCATTCCCTGACCCTTTATATACTGAGCTTCTGCAACAGACTCATCCACAACTGTTACATTCGTCTTATCCTCACTGACTTCCTCTACAATCAATGTATCCGGGGTAAATTCTGTCAGCGCCTGGATCTCATCCTGCGGCTCTGCAGCTGCACTCAGAGTCGGTACACACATACCGGCTGCCAGCACTGCCGCCATCACTGCTATTCCTTTTCTTTTCATATTAAATTACCTCCCTTATATTCAGCCTTTCTGCTGCTTCGTCATCTGTAGATTTTCAAAAGTTCTGGATTGATTATAGCATACCTTATTTTGAATTACAATTTTCCGAAGGAAATAAATTCTTACGTTTTTCTTAGCCAAAAAGAAAACCCATGGCGCGCGGAGTTATCCGCACTCGCCATGGGATCATTTTCAGTTGACTTTTGCTTTGTTTACCTGTTACCAAAATTTACATAACCGATGTTACTTCGCGTAATCGACAACGCGGCTTTCGCGAATCACATTCACTTTAATCTGTCCTGGATACTCCAGTTCAGCTTCTATCTGTTTGGAAATATCTCTAGCCAGCAGTACCATGTCCGCATCTGTTACATGCTCTGGTACCACCATTACCCGAATTTCTCTTCCTGCCTGAATTGCGTAGGACTTGTCCACTCCCTTGAAGGAATTGGTGATATCCTCCAGCTGTTTTAATCTATTTGTATATGTCTCCAGAGTCTCTCTTCTGGCGCCAGGTCTAGCGGCGGAAATTGCATCAGCCGCCTGCACTATACAGGCAATCAGAGATTCCGGCTCTACATCTCCGTGGTGTGCTTCCACCGCGTTGATGACTACCGCAGACTCTTTATACTTCTTACACAGGTTTACACCGATCTGAATATGGGAACCCTCCACTTCATGGTCGATGGACTTTCCTATGTCATGTAACAGTCCGGCACGTTTTGCAAGACGGACATCCGTGCCGACTTCTGCTGCAAGCAGCCCTGAAAGCTGCGCAACCTCAATAGAATGTTTCAGCGCATTCTGTCCATAGCTGGAACGGAAACGCATTCTGCCCAGCAGACGAACCAGTTCCGGATGAATGCCATGTACACCGATCTCCAGAGTCGCTGCCTCACCCTCCTCACGAATGATGGTCTCTACTTCTTTTTGTGCTTTCTCTACCATCTCTTCAATGCGTGCCGGGTGAATTCGTCCGTCCACAATCAGCTTCTCGAGAGCAATCCTTGCCACCTCACGGCGTATCGGATCAAAGCCGGACAGTACAACCGCCTCCGGGGTATCATCGATGATGAGGTCGATGCCTGTCAGCGTCTCAAGAGTACGGATATTTCTTCCTTCGCGTCCGATGATTCTTCCCTTCATCTCATCGCTTGGAAGCTGTACCACTGAAATTGTGGATTCTGCCACATGGTCTACAGCACACTTCTGAATAGCGTTCACAACATACTCCTTCGCCTTGCGTGCTGCATCTTCCTTTGCCTTGGACTCAAGTTCCTTATAGAGCTTTGCAGTGTCGATCTTGACTTCGTCTTTTACAGTTTCAAGCAGGTAATCCTTTGCCTGTTCGGAGGTAAGTCCTGAGATTCTTTCCAACTCGTGCATTCCCTGGTCATGTAATTCGTCAACTTTCTTTTCTTTCTTTCTTAATTCCGCTTCTTTTGCTGCATACTCAGATTCGCGGCGTTCGATGGCATCTGCCTTGCGATCTAAGGATTCCTCCTTGGAAACCAGGCGTTTCTCCATCTTCTGCAGTTCATTGCGTCTCTCCTTTGTCTCTCGTTCCAGATCATTCTTTGCCCTTAAAGATTCTTCCTGGATGCCCAACAAAGCTTCCCTTTTCTTAGTTTCCGCAGTTTTTAATGCTTCATCTATGATGCTTCTTGCCTTATCTTCGGCTGTCCCAATTTTCTCCGCATCCTGCTGAGTCTTCTTGGTAACCGCCACCTTGCTTGAAACAGGAACCGCAATACACAGCGCGATCACTACAGCAACAAATGCAATAATTGCAGTTGTCACAGGAGCACCTCCTTATTCAATTTTCATTGTTCAATACAACAGTTAAATTTTATACTGTTTTCACACTCCTGTCAAGCGCAGCCTTGATTTTTTTAAACATTTCTTACAAAAATATCTGCTTAAAACTGTTGTATTCTTTGGCTGCTGCTTTCTGTCAGAAATGCTCATTCCATATCGAAGCCGCGCAGAACCCTGCGGATATTTGAAGATGAAAAACCCTTTCTCTGAAGGAACTGATAGAATCTCCATGTCTCCTTCTCATCTGCCTGATTCGGATCAAAATGCTTTTTCTCCATCCAGCGGCGGATCATCGGCAGTTCATCAATCTCATCAGCCTCCTCCATCTGGCGTTCAATCGTCTCCCTGGAAACTCCCCTTCGCTGCAGGTCCTGGATAATCTGCCTTCTGCTTCTTGTCTCGCTTTTGGATGCGATATAGTACGATGCATACCGCTCATCGTCCAGATAGCGGAGTCCTTTTACATAAGATATGACTTCATCTGCTGCCTGCTCGGAATACCCCTTCTGTCTTAATTTTGTGCGAAGCTGGCTCTCGGTACGGTCTAAAGATACCAACAGGCGGAGACAATATGCCTTCGCCTGCTGTACCTCCCTTAAAAAATTATCTTCCTGTTCTTCACAGGCCTGCTCATGTATCTCTTTGCGATCCATATCTTATTCCTGTGTTTCCTCTTCTGAAACTGCTGTACTCTCCTGTGAGGATACAAGGTCACACGGCAGATTATAATGTGCTCTTACCTTTGCCTCGATCTCATCCGCCAGAGCCGGATCGTCTCTTAAGGACTGCTTCGGATTCTCCCGCCCCTGACCGCTCGTGCCATCAGTATA
>CALWBA010000067.1 GCA_944375815.1 uncultured Lachnospiraceae bacterium
CATTGCAAATCCATGAGCTCCCGTATCATGGATCACAAGCAGATCTCCCTTGTCGATCTTCGGCAGATGCCGATCAATCGCAAACTTGTCATTGTTCTCGCACAGAGAACCTGTCACATCGTAAACATGGTCACACGGCATATCCTCTTTGCCCATAACCGTAATGTGGTGGTACGCTCCGTACATTGCAGGGCGCATAAGGTTTACTGCGCAGGCATCCACTCCAATATACTCTTTATGCGTATGCTTTTCATGGATCGCCTTTGTAACCAGACAGCCATACGGTCCCATCATGAAACGGCCCAGCTCTGTATAAATTGCAACATCACCCATGCCTGCCGGAACGAGCACTTCTTCATAAACCTGGCGCACGCTCTCGCCGATCACGCGGATGTCGTTCGGCTCCTGGTCAGGACGGTACGGAATACCGATTCCGCCGGACAGATTAATGAACTTAATATGCGCTCCTGTCTCTTTCTGAAGCTTTACAGCCACATCAAAGAGCACCTTGGCCAGCATAGGATAATATTCATTCGTTACGGTATTGCTGGCAAGGAATGCATGAATGCCAAACTCCTCAGCCCCTTTTGCTTTTAATACCTTAAATGCCTCGAAGAGCTGCTCTGTTGTCATACCGTACTTGGCATCTCCAGGATTGTCCATGATGTCGTTGCTGATCTTGAACAGTCCGCCCGGATTGTAGCGGCAGCTGATTACCTTCGGAATTCTGCCGATCGTCTGCTCCAGACACACAATATGTGTAAAATCGTCGAGATTGATAATCGCACCGATCTCATCCGCATACGCGAATTCTTCAGGCGGGGTATCATTTGACGAAAACATGATATCGTCCCCTGTGTATCCCATGGCATGTGACAGCAAAAGCTCCGTGTAGGATGAGCAGTCGCAGCCGCACCCATACTCCCGCAGAATCTGAATCAGAGCCGGATTCGGGTTTGCCTTCACTGCAAAGTATTCCTTAAAGCCCTTGTTCCAGGAAAATGCCTCTCTGAGTGCAGCTGCATTTTCCCGGATTCCCTTCTCATCATACAGGTGAAATGGAGTCGGAACCTGCTGTACGATCTCCTGCAGTTTTTCTAAAGTTACAAAAGGCTTTTTTTTCATAATAAGTCGTCTCCTCTATTTATTTTATCTTGCCTGAATGACCTGAAGAATGTTGGTCATTGCACCTTCACCCTTCACGACATTCGTTGCCGGATCTCCGGCGGTAAACACCATCATATCGCCCGGCTTTACTACCTTCTGGCGTGTTACCATATAAAGTGCGTGGGAGATAATATTCTCTGTAGAATCCTCCTCATATCCGCCCAGAGGCACAACACCCCAGTAAAGCTGCATCTTTCTCTGTACCCAATCATTCGGAGTTACGGCGTAAATCGGCACCGATGGTCTTAAGTTGGAAATCAGACGGGCTGTCCTTCCTCCTACCGTTGGAGTCACAATACATGCCGCATTAATATTATTCGCAATATTTACCACAGCAAATCCCATGGAGCTGGAAACATTGAGCTTTCCTTTTAAAACCGCATGATCACGGTACTCCTCAAACTTCAGATGCTTCTCTGTGGATTCTGCGATCTGCACCATCATACGGACTGCCTCCACCGGATACTTGCCCATAGCAGTCTCTCCTGAGAGCATTACCGCGTCGGTACCGTCATAGATTGCATTAGCTACGTCTGTAACCTCCGCTCTTGTCGGGCGGGGATTGCGGATCATGGAATCAAGCATCTGAGTTGCTGTGATTACCGGTTTGTATGCATGGTTGCATTTTTCAATAATCTGCTTCTGAATGTACGGAACCTCATATGCCGGAATCTCCACGCCGAGGTCACCGCGTGCTACCATGACGCCGTCTGCCTCCTGAATGATTTCGTCAATATTCTCAACGCCCTCCGCATTCTCTATCTTGGCAATGATATCAATGGAAGAATCATGCTCTCTTAAAATCTCGCGGATCTGACGTACTGCATCTGCATTTCTGACAAAGGAGGCAGCAATGTAATCAAAGCCCTGCTCAATGCCGAAAAGGATATCCTGCCTGTCTTTCTCTGTGATTGCGGGAAGGTTTACCTTGACGTTTGGAATATTTACACCTTTTCTCTGTCCGAGTTCGCCTCCGTTCACGATTCGGCAGACGATATCATTTCCTTTAATCTCCTCAACAGTGAGTTCAATTAATCCGTCATCAATCAAAATTGTATTACCCGGAGCCACGTCCTGCGGGAGCTCACTGTATGTCACAGAGCAGCCTGTCTCATCTCCCACACGCTCCTCAGTGGTGATTACGAACTTTTCATTCTCCTTAAGCAGTACCTTTTTGCCGTCTTTGAGAAGTCCGGTACGAATCTCCGGTCCCTTTGTATCAAGCAGCATAGCCACCGGAACTTTAAGCTCTTTTCGGACTTCTTTTAAAATACGAACTCTGGCTGCCTGCTCCGCCTGGTCGCCGTGGGAAAAATTAAATCTCGCCACGTCCATACCGCTCTCGATCAGATTCTTCATCATCTCCTTAGAGTCAGTATTTGGTCCCATCGTACATACAATTTTGGTTTTCTTCATAATTACTCGTCCCTTTCCTCACTTAATATGCTCATGTGTAAATAAATGGTCCTGACAATACTCATAATTGCCATTGCACTTGGAGCAGAATCGGAATTCCAGGTTATCCCCGTCCAGCTCTGTTCTGCCGCACACAGCACACTTATGCTTTGTCACATTCATCTGTCCCTTGTGTACCGCCTGGGTATATGCTTTCTTTCTGTGGATCTCCCTCGGACTATACCGCCGCATATTCCGGGTCGACAGGAAAAATATAATAAAGTTCATCAGGGAACAGATAATCACGACTCTGGTGACCCAGCCTCCAATCACCATGTTGAAAACCAGGTATGCGATATCCAGATATGCCAGCCATTTGATCTTGATCGGGAACAGGAAATAAAACATTACCTGCATATCCGGGTACGTCGCTGCAAATCCGAGAAAGATGGAAAGGCTGATGTAATATGTGCTGAACAGGCTGCCGAACGTGATCGCAGCCGTTCCCATGAGCACCACTTCCACACCGTAGAAAATAAACGCACCGATCAGCGTGATCAGTATGCCGCCCCAGATATATACATTATACCGGAATGCTCCCCAGGTCCGCTCAAGCGCAGTACCGATAGAATAATAAAACATCAGCATAATGATCACAAAAAAGATATCCATTACACTGCTTGCGCTGCTTGGCGGAATCAAAAGCCAGCTCACAATACGCCACACCTGTCCGTGCAGAATGAAATACGGATCCAGTGTCAGATACCTTAACAGGTTGGGCGTCAGAAATGAGATGATATAGCCCAGCACATACGTCAGTATAATAAATTGTGTCAGATGCGGAACGGCAAATCTCCCGAACTTCCGCTCCATTTTGTCCATTAATCTCATAATTCTCCTTAATGATCAGAATAAATTCTTCTTAGAAAAAATAAATGCTACAACCAGACTTAAAACCAGCGAACAGAGTATGACATACAGAAATCCCATCGGATTGTTTGCAAACGGCATTCCCGCAGAATTGACATTCATGCCGTATGCGCTGAAGATCATGGTCGGAATCGACATTACCATCGTTACGATGGCAAGAAACTTCATAACTATGTTCTGATTATTTGAAATAACCGAGGCAAATGCATCCATCGTGCCGCTTAACACACCGCTGTAGATATTTGCCATCTCGATTGCCTGCTTATTCTCGACAATAACATCTTCCAGAAGGTCCTCATCTTCCGGATACTGCTTGATCCTGTCCACTTTCAAAAGCTTCTCGAGCACGACCTCATTGGCCCGCAGAGATGTTGTAAAGTACACCAGGGACTTCTCCAGCTCCAGAAGCTCAATAAGCTCCTGATTCCTCTGGGATCTGTGAAGTTTTGTCTCAATCATCTCACTCTTCTTGTCGATAATTCTCAGATAATGCAGGAACATGGATGCATTCTTATACAGAATCTGAAGAATAAAACGGGTACGCTTATACGTGTAGAAATTACGCACACGCCCATCCATAAACGCGCTCAGAATAGGGGAATCTTCCAGACATACGGTAAAGATCATTTCTTCTGTCACAATAATGGACAGAGGGATCGTAATATACCAGTCCTTATCGTTCCTCTCTTCGGTCACAGGGATATCCACAAGAATCAGAGTGTAGTCTTCCTCTACCTCAATACGGGAGCGCTCTTCCTCATCCAGAGGTGCTCTCAGATCATCCACATCGATATTGTACTTCTCGGAAATCTCGAGGATCTCCGTAGCTGTGGGATCAGTAAGTGCAATCCAGCTTCCCTCCTGCGCCTCGCTGATCTGATGAACGCTTCCGTCAATCGTTCTGAAAATACGAATCATGTTATATGGCTCCTTTCGTGCCTGCAAAAGAACACGAAAGTCAGGTGCCGCCGTGTTCTGTTACAGATTTTTAGTATTCTTTTGTTCTGTCTCTTCTAATTTACTGTCTGTCTGCCCAGGACAAGGCCCGCCTTCCATACAAACACATCCTTTCACTGATTTATCTTTCCGGTGTTTTCATAAGCCCAAAAACACATCCTAATTATAAGACCTGCCCTATGGTTTGTCAATTTAATTCCCAAAACTTTAACCCAAGTTTTGCACAAGTCATACGCTTTCGATTTACAAACTGCTTCTGTTTCGCTATAATGGCGGTATATATTTTTTATAGAAAAGAGGGATCATTTATGTCAGGCTCTACTTTCGGAACCTTATTTAAGATAACCACCTGGGGAGAATCCCACGGCCGTGCCATCGGCGTCGTAGTGGACGGCTGCCCGGCCGGCGTGCCGCTTTGCGCGTCAGATATTCAGCAGTTTCTAAACCGCAGAAAGCCGGGACAGAGCCGCTATTCCACCCAGAGAACCGAGTCGGACCTCGTTCGTATACTCTCCGGCGTCTTCGAGGGGAAAACTACCGGAACTCCGATCTCACTGCTCGTTGAAAATACGGATCAGCGCTCCCACGATTACAGCGAGATCTCACAGTATTATCGTCCGGGTCACGCAGATTACACATATGATGCAAAGTACGGCTTCCGCGATTACCGGGGCGGCGGACGTTCCTCCGGCAGAGAGACCATCGGACGCGTGGCAGCCGGAGCCATCGCATCCAAAGTCCTCTCTACGCTTGGAATTACACTCTGCTCCTACGTCCGCTCCATCGGACCGATCGAGATCTCCACATTTTCCAGTGATGAGATAGCAAAAAACGCTTTCAATATGCCGGATGCGAAGGCTGCCGAGCGTGCTCAGGAATTTCTCGAGAGCTGTATGGCAAACCGGGATTCCGCAGGCGGAATTGCTGAGTGTATCGTCTCAGGTATGCCGGCAGGTGCGGGCAATCCTGTTTTTGACAAGCTGGACGCAAATATCGGCAAAGCACTCTTCTCCATCGGAGCAGTAAAAGGCGTCGAGATCGGTGACGGCTTCGCGGCGGCACGCTCCTGCGGCACGGAGAATAATGACTCTTTTTATTACGATGAACACGGCAGGATTCAGAAGAAAACCAACCACGCCGGCGGAATCCTGGGCGGCATCAGCGACGGCAGCGACATCGTTGTCCGTGCAGCTTTTAAGCCGACTCCTTCCGTCTATTCTCCCCAGAATACGGTAAATACATCCGGCGAAAATATCACAATCAATATCAAAGGACGCCACGATCCCATTATCGTGGCCCGCGGCGTTGTGGTCATGGAGTCCATGATCGCGATCGTACTGCTCGATGCTCTGATGACAGGCGCATGCGCAAAACTAGAGAATCTTCAGAAGATCTGGAAGTAATATCAAAAACCGGAAGAACCCCACAATCTAAGTGGTATTTCTTCCGGTTTTTCATTTCATCCGGTCGGAGATAGCTCCATCCTTCATTTACTAAGTCATTCCGAAGAATCTGTATGACCTCCGGTTGTTGTCGACACTATTTTCCCTGCTTCCATCTCCGTTACGGTGTCACACAGCAGCTCAATATCTCCCGTATAGTGAGAGGAAAGAAGAATCGTGATTCCCTTTTCTTTTAAAGACAAAAGGATCTCTCTGACTTGACTGACGCCCTCTTTGTCAAGTCCGTTCATCGGCTCGTCCAGGATCAGCAAAGGCGGATTTTCCATGATCGCCTGCGCCAGTCCCAGACGCTGCTTCATTCCCATAGAAAACTTTCCCACATGCTTTTTGCTGTCGGGATCAAGGCCTACTAACGAAATAACCTCTTTAATTTGCTGCCTGGATATTTTATGATTTAAGGAAGCAAGCATTTTTAAATTCCTGTAAGCGCTCATATTCGGATTAAACCCCGGGCTGTCTATGATAATTCCAATCTCCTGCGACTTCTGCGGCGAAATTTTTTTGCCGTTTATACAGATGCTGCCCTTATCCGGTATCATAAAGCCACAGATACATTTTAAGAGCACCGTTTTCCCAGAACCGTTTCTGCCTATAATCCCGTGAATCTTTTTTCTCTCGAATGCTATGCTCACATCGTCCAGAGCCGTTGTCTCTTTAAACGATTTGCTTACATTGCTAACTTCAATGATATTATCCATACTGCCTCTCCTTTCACTGTATTTTTAAATCGGAATAGTTAAACTTAAAGAAAGCTATAATCTCCAGCACAGCAGTGATGCAAAGGATCGCGAGCATCGCATGCGGTGGACTGGGAGCTAAGCCGCTATCGTAAATATCCAGCCAGTTCAAGCTGCACCAGGAAAAAGGAGAGACAAAGTACAGAAAGCCTTGGAAGGTAATATATCCTAAAGCGACAGCAAAAGCGGACAGGAAAACAAAAAATCCGCCGACAACAAAACTTGCGCTCCTAGATATCATGACACTGACAAACATAATGACAATTCCCATAAAGAAGACTGCCAATACCATTAAAAGAATCGAATATGCCATCGCCGTCAACGGCGCAAATTCATTTACAACAAGACCATTTACGCCAAAACCGAGACTTGCCTGTGTCTGTTCTCTGATCGTCTGTGCGTCTGATATCAGGGTATAGATGATTTTTCCCCATTGATTAGTAAAGTCCGCGTTCGGAATAATGACTAGTATGGAAAGTAAAACAAACGTAACCGTAATTCCTACCGATGCAATAAAAATATATGCTATTTTTGCTATATAATAGATCTTTCTGTTAGCTCTGGCAAGTATAAAATATGTATTCTGCTCCGTAAAAGGCACATCCGAAAAAAGATAAATTATCAGCGCACCAAAGATTAACATCATAGCAGGATTGCTGAAATAAAATGGAAAAACGTATGCAGATACCTTTACATCATAAAATACCGCAATATCATTTAACCCCTCAAAGGTATAAAAACAAAAGATAAACGCAACCCCAAGAAATATCACAAACTTTTTGGAAAACACCAAATTATATAATGAAGATGTAATAATACTGAAAATCTGTCTTGCGCTATGCATCTGCAATCCTCCTTTTTAATACAGGATTCCCCAGAATCACAAGGATTGCCGAAAAAACCAAGATAGTACAAAACTTTACCAGGAGTTCCGTATATGGATTTTCTACCTCCATAGCATTTGCTATTAAATTACTTGGTTTTAAATACTTCGGGAGGTTCGCATCTGCCACAATGATTCTTGTAAATGTAAAATAAACGATTACAGGTACTGAAATCGCTGCAAATTGATTTGGAATCACAGCAGAGGTAAATACCGCTATTACAGCCATAAAAGCACCGGATAACGACAGGTGCACCATAAAAACGAGGAATGCCTTTCCCACTTCACCGTTTACCATCATCAGCTCATATCCATACGGTTCTACTGCGGAAGCAGACCCAAACAGGGGATAAAATTGCATAAATATCACTATAAATAATAGTTGAGCGAGAAACATTGTCAGAAACCCGCTGATAAAACTTACAATTATTTTATTTACAAAGTAAATCGTTCTCCCTGTCCTTATCGTGTAATATCGCATGATCCCTGTTTCATATTCCTCTGCCATGCTTCCCCCATACGGAAGGATGGGAAGTATACAGATGACTAAATTCACTGCTCCGCTTCCACCCATCGCCATAGATAGTAAATACCAGACCGATGTGCTCGGAGCAAAAAGCCCAACGATTGTGCTGCTCATGATGAGCGTTGTGATAACCCCGCAGAGCCAAAGCTTCCAATTCACGCTTTGCCTTAAAAAGATAAAAAACATATTCCGCACTTTCAAATCCCCACCCCCGTTGACAGTATAAATTCTCCGGTTCTCGCAGAGATCACTTTCTTCTCTTCGATAGGTATTGGCTCTGGCGAGTTTTCGGATTCTTCCAGACGTTCATATTCAAAAATATAAGCTGGTTGTGCGTACATTTCTCCTTTTTTATCAACGGTAACTATATATTTAAAAACAATATTTTCTATCGTAGTTGTATTCAGTTGTAATTTTTTGTTGTAATCATCTACAAAAATTTTGAAAGCTTCCTTTGGAGATATAATTTCATCATTTCTTATCTCTTCGCCCACATCGTATATATTTATAAAACGATTCTCTATTATTTGATTTTCAAAAAGTAGTACTTCAGCAGTTGTCTCCGTTGCAATTATGCTGCCATATTCCCACGGAAAATCAGCAAGCGGAATATCGTCAATATATTGTGATAAATAAAGTAATGTATACGTGTCTTCAGGATTAATTTCATCTGCTACATAATCCTCATAGTCATTGGATGATTTTACAAATTCCTGTAACTCTTCCCCTGAAATCTCATACGCCCGATCCACTTTTAATTGTTCTAATCCAATGTTTTTAAAAAAGTCCAGAGCCTTTATATTAGAAAAATCATCTAATGCTTTATCCATTATCATATCGGTATAAGAATAGGTAGTTATCACCCCGCTGATATATGTAGATATATTTTTATTGTAGCTAAAACCGCCATGCATAACCCCCTCATCATCATAAACCCATAATTGTGAATTGCCCGAGTAATATAGCTTTCCAAGAGCATCTCTTCCGCTCGAAGAAACGGGATTCATATTAAACAGCTCCAGTAATTTGTCGGTGTCAAAGTTTTTATATGAAACCTTATATGTTGACACATTAGACGGTACATCTTGAGGTAAATCCGCATCGACTATTAACGTATCGGGAATATCTGTACGTATATCAGACACTTTATTGTTTGAACAGCCTGACAGTAATATGGATGAAATCACCGCTAATATTAGAAGCTTTTTTTTCATATGTTCCCTCCTATAGGTATAGCCTAAGAGTCGGGGAGCTTGACTCTTAGGCTATACTGCACGTAGATTATTTATTAGTTTCCCCAAGTTCCTCTAGTATTGTAGGCATCCCAAGTAGCCGCATTCACATTTGGATAAGCAGATAAACAATATAAAGAGCCCTGGGACCCCTGTCCAGATTGCCAAGAGAAGGTTCTCCTAGCACCATTCGAAATACTTACAACATTAGTTGCGTTTGTCCGATTCAGCCGATATGGCGACAAGAAATAAGCTGTATTTAAGGTAGCTATATCAGGATCCACATACGGCGTAGATGATGAAGTTTTCTTATTTAGTTCTGTCGACCTCATGCCTCCAACAAAATAGCTTGGCATCTCCAATTCAAACCAGTAAGCTGAAGCAGTAACAGGCATGGCACCTATCATAATTGCTGAAGCACATACAGCAAGCAAACTCTTTTTCAGTTTTCTCATTTACATTCCTCCTTTTAACTTTTAATATTTTTAATGCTCCCCAATCATTTAGGATATAGTTAGTATATCATCTATTTTTCTGATAGTAAATAGAATATTTATAAATTTTATATGTTATTTTTTATTACAGCAAGCGTGTGTAAAAATTTATGTAAAATCTTTCAAAAAATCGTTTTTCTTGAACAATAAAATCAAAAAAGCATCCCCCGCAGCAATTCTGTTCGGCTGCGGGGGATGCTTTTTAATTTATTCCTCTGCGGGTACTTTTATGATCTTGATACAGTTCGGCGTTTCCACCTTCATCGGCTTGCCTTTCATGATAAGCAGCTTCTTTTCATAATCTATGGTAAACGTCGTGATACTGTTTGACTCGTGGTTTGCAACTGCAATATGCTTTCCGTCCGGGAACAGCGCAATGTCTTTCGGGAATTCACCGCTGATCGGAAGCGCAAACTGCATGTCCAGCATACCGGTCTCGCGGTTAATTTTAAACATCGCAACTGTATTGTCGCCTGCGGTGGAGCAGAACAGGAAGTTTCCATCCGGAGACATACTCATGGCTGCCGCTGCGTCATGCACAGGATCAATCGTATCTGATGTAGTGCTCACACTCTGTATACGCTCGAATTCCGGAGTCTTGCCCTCTCCATTATATGCAAATACATCAATTTTATTTGCCAGTTCATATAAAATGTATGCGAATCTGCCGTCACGGCTGAACTTCATCAGACGCGGACCGCTCTCCAGCTCACAGCGAAGAATGTCGACCAGCTCCAGCTTATGCTTCATTTTATTTATACGGTAGATCTTTACCTGATCGATTCCGTTGTCCACTGCACACAGATATCTGCTGTCCGGGGATGGGATCACACAGGTAACATGCGGACGGAAACTGCGCTCCGCCACGCTGCCAAGTCCTCTGTGGAATACGCCGTCCATTACACTTCCGAGGCTTCCGTCTCTTCTGGTGTGTACAACTGTCACCTTGCCGTCGTGATATCCCGCAACGAAAAGGTACTTTCCGGTCTTGTCCACGGAAAGATAGCAGCCTCTCATGCCATCGATGTCTACCTTATTCATATATTCCAGGTCTCCGTCAGTGTGACGCTTAAATACCGCCACGCCTTCATCGGCGATCGAGTACAGAAATCTTCCGTTCGTCGACAGCGCCAGATAGGAAGAGTTATTCACCGGGACAACTTTACGTTCCTTAAGCGTTCCCTCCTCCACATCTACATCATATAAATGAATTCCGATACTGCTTCCATACGTATACGTTCCGACGTATGCGACATATTTTTCTTTCTCCATAATTGTCTCGCCTCCAGATTTTTCATCCTCAAGATGTTGTCATTACTATCGTTATTCTATCATAATTTTTTTCGTTTCACAACGCTTGACAGCAAAAGTTTTTATTGACGCCAGAATATGTTCATTATCAGCTGCTTTTTTCAAAAAAAATGCGGTGACAGAGAAAGCTTAAATACGCTTTTCTCTGTCACCGCTTCGGATCTCCGGCATTTGTTATCTTAATATATCGCAGCGCCCATATTTCTCGGCCGCGTTTACCAGTGCTTTTATATTTTCCGGCTTTGTATTTGCTCCCAGAGCACATCCGGAGCTTAAAATAATCCCCTTTCCCCGCGTGCTTTGGATGATTTCCTCCGCCTTTTGTTCCACCTGCTCGGGTGTTCCCATGCACATTGGATCACTGGGGTTGATATTTCCCATTAATACGGTATTTTCGGGAACTGCACCTCTTGCATATTCCATGGAAATTTTCCAGTCTATCTCCAGAATATTGGCTCCCGCTGTTCCCATATCTCTGATAATGCCGGTGGTATCGCCGCATATATGAATGGAATAGGGCTTCTGCATAGCTTGGAGTGCTTCCACCGTTTTCTTCTCACACGGAAGTGCGAATCGGCTGTACATCTCCGGCGAGATCAGCTCCGGGCTTGCATATGCGTCTCCCATGCTGGATCCGTGGGCAATTTTCAGCTGAGCTTCGGCAAATCTGACATGTGCTTCCGTTGCCCAGTTCAATGCCCGAATGATTACATCCTCATCTTCTGTCAGCAGATCCATCATAAACTCCTGCGTTCCCCTGAGCAGAGATAATAGGCTGAAAGGTCCCTGATCAGCCCGCCCCATGATGAAGACGTGATCGCCGATCATTTCCATCAGCCGCTGAGACGTCTCAAGCCATTCCGGCAGTCTTCCGTCTTTCTGCGGATCCGGAAGCCTTAAATCTTCAATCTCCCGTAAATCTTCCAGAAGCGGATGGGCTTCGTCCACCACCGCCACACTGTCTTCTCTGTAGATTACTCTTGCACCGCATGCCTCTGCCAGTGAAGCATCATCTACATCGATCACGCATCCGTCATATCCGTACTTTTCCTGACAGATCCTGTGGCACTCTGCCATGAGTCTGGGATTTCTGTTAATCTTCCCGATCTCGTATCCCGCATCATGAGCGCTGAACATAAACCCCTGAGGAATGACCGGAACTCTGTCCGGTATCTCCCCCCTTAAAACCGCCTGAACACGTTCCAGTCCATTCATTATCCGCATACTCCTTTTCAATATCTCTTATTATTTGTAGATTCCCTCTTCTCTCCAGATCCTGTTCATCAGCTCATACCGCTCCAGAGGAAGTCCTGTATAGGCACAGTTGGAAGTAGAGAAAATGTATCCGTATCCCGGCATTCCCTCACGAAGCGCACGGCGTACGTCTTCAATCAATTCCTCTTCCGTTCCGGTCTGCATTTTTCCGCAGTTTACATTTCCCACCAGACACACTTTGTCTCCGTACAGACGCTTTACTTCTTTTAAGTCCACGCCGCCCTGCGGATCCAGAGAATGTACTGCGTCCGGTCCGCAGTCTACAATCATATCCAGAATCGGCATTACGTTTCCGTCTGTATGCTTGATGGAATAAAATCCTTCACTTCTGTAGAAATCCAGGATCTCTTTCAGATACGGTCCAACCAGTTCGGCAAACATGTCGCGGCTGTAGAACGGATTGGTATTAAAGCAGTAATCAGAGCACAGAATAAATCCATCGAGAAGTCCGGGTATCTTCTTCAGTTCCTGCGCCGTGTGCATACACTGCTCTACTCTGCGTTTCGTCCAGTCATGGATTTTCTCCGGTTCCTCGTACATCATGACAGATACATCCATGATATGGCTTCCGTTCGGAATCGGCATGGTCGGATCGTCGTGAAGCGCCAGGAAATAGTTATCTCCTGAAAGTTCTCTGATCTTCTCCAGAATTCTTCTGGTAGAATTCAGATTGTCAGGAATATCTCCATTTACTCCCGGGTTTGGATGAACCAGAATGGCGCTGTGATGATACTTTTCCGCTGTCTCGATATATGCCAGAGCCATATCCTCTAATTGCAGCTCCTGCTCTTTTGCACTCATCTGATCCCACTGCTCGTAATTCCTGTGAATGGGATGTACCCTTCCGATGGATTCCATGGTCAGAAACATTACCAGTTCAAAGGTAGGAACATGTCCTGTGATCGGTTCCCTCTTTAATGCTTTTATAAATTTCTCTCTCGGTGTCATCCGTTATTCCTCCTATAGTTCAGAGACTTTGCGTTCTCAGGCTTTTTTGAGGCAGAAGACTCTTGCAATAGGTGCTGCTTTTCCTTCGTATGCCGGAACTGTTACCTCATATCCTGCTTCTTTCTTCACATATTCCAGCTCTTCTCCGGTCTCAAGAAGCGTAATTTTCTCCACATCAGCGCTGCACGGGATTACTACGCGTTCTCCCACCGGCATGTCTGCGGATTCAAATGTTTCAATCGCATAAATATTCTCTGCATTCTGTGTAAACGCAATCGTTCCCTGCTTATACGGAGCACATACTCTCGTCGCATAGATTGCATCCCCGTTCACTTTCAGCCATTCTCCCATTCCCTTCAGAGAGCGCACTGCTCCTTCCGGAAGCCGTCCGTCCGGCTGCGGTCCCACATTGATGGCCAGGTTTCCGCCCTTTGCCACAATGTCAATCAGCAGCAGGATTACTTCTCTTGGGCTCTTATAGGTATCCTCATATTTAAAGGAGAAGGAAGTTCCAAGAGTAATATTGCTCTCCCACGGTACATTCAGCGGTTTTTCCGGAACACACTGCTCCGGAGTAATATAATTTTCATACAGCCCGCCGATGGTTCTGTCTGCACAGAGCATTCCCGGCTGCCATTTGCGGATTTCCTCGATCACTTCTCCAAGACGGATATCCTGACCGCTCTCTTCGCATACCCATCCTGCATCGAACCACATAATATCCAGCTTACCGTATTCGCTTGCCAGCTCCTTAATCTGATTCTGAGTAAACGTAACAAACTCTTCCCATTTTTCCGGGTGCTCTGACGGAACGTAAGACGGTCCGCGGTACATATAATCTCCGCGCGGGAATCCCTCTGCCCAGTAGCTGTCCACATGCCAGTCTGCTTTGGAGAAATACGCTGCGATTCCGATGCCTCTTTTGCGGAAAGCTTCAAACAGATAGCCTACCGCGTCAGCATATTTATGTGTATGGAACGGACAATCCGGTGCTGTCAGCTTGTAATCTGAATATTTTGTATCCCACATGCAGAAGCCGTCATGATGTTTTGTGGTAAAAATCAGGTATTTTACTCCTGCTTCCTTGGCAATATCCGCCCATTTTTCAGGCTCAAAGCGGATCGGGTTAAACGTCTTATTCAGGTCAAAGTACTGTTGTTTGAACTCTTTGCCTGTTACATCCCAGTCAATTCCCCCTCTGGACCACTCTGCATCCGCGTCTGACAGAGCCCAGGATTCCACGATTCCCAGCTGTGAATACGGTCCCCAGTGCATCATCAGCGCAAGCTTCTGATCCTGGAACCATTCCAGCTTTTCCAATACCTTCGGGTCTTTCGGCCATACATATTCCTCTGCATTACTGTAATTATGTACCCCGTTTTCCACCTTCTCCTGTTCCTGCTGTTCTGCAGTATCTTCTGCCATCTCTTCGATCTTTTCCAGTTCGCTCATATATTTTTCTCCTGTCTTATCTTATTTCAGTCTTTTGACTTACTTAACAATAAAAGATACCGGCTCCAGATCATTATCTTTCAGTCTCTGGATGTTCTGCTCAAGACTCATTCCCTCTGTCAGCTCCAGCTCATAGCGGAATTCGCAGAATCCGGACAGATCCATCTTGAAGTTTGTCTCCCAGGTGTTGTTCATAATCCAGCTGTAGAGTGGTCTTCTGTTGTACTCTTCTTTTCCGTCGCACAGCAGGATCGGATGGCTCTTCATCTCTCCCATGTACAGAAGAGGGGTATCCAGAGTATTGATCAGAACACTGTGATCTTTGCCCTGATAAATCACACCCTCATCGGCAATATAATATTCCATATTGCTTCCCGGAAGCTGATCAATGCCCGGACGCATAGCCACTCCGCCGTTGTTGATATATACTGCGCTTCCCTCTTCCGCATTCAGGCCGAGCGGCATGTAAACGCTCTCCACATCCTCGCTTAAGGTCTTTGCGATCTGATAGGTGAAGGTCAGTTTCGGGAGGTCGCGGTACATCTTGATGATCACGCTGCTGCTGTATGTTCCTTCAAGTTCAAACTCAAATTTAATCTTTGTAAAGATTTTTCCATGCTCCAGGATCTTAATGTCTTTCAGCTTTGCCTGGAACTGCTCAGCATGCAGACCGCGGATATTTCTTCCCAGACGGCTGCGCTCAGCATAAATACCTTTTCTGATTTCAGTTCTCTCATAAACAGGAGTAAAGAATTTCTCCAGACCGTCTTTAAGCATCTCTTTACCGGTCTTCTTATTATAGAAAGAAGTAAATCCTCTGCCGACCTCATAGCTGATCTTAAACCAGTCATTTTCCATGCAGTACGGAAGTTTATATGTCTCTGTATCGTAATCGTTAATAATATCCTTTACGCGCTCTGCGCCGATCCATGCGGTTCTGCTGTAAATAGTTTCTTTCTCCGCAGGAAGTTCCTCATAAGAGAACAGTTTTTCTTCCATCGGCTTAAACTCTGCCAGGAAGCTTACCAGCACACCTCTCGGATGCTCGGAAAGCTGTACCGGAAGTACCTCTTTTGTCTTCAGGTCCGTGACTCTTACGTTCGGAAGGCTGATCGTTTCCACATAGAACTCTACCGGCATAACTTTTGTCTCTTTGCTTACAGATACTGCCTTAACCTCACCGCTCAGGTTATAGTAACGCAGAATGTCTCCGAGTTTGTAGCACTGCTCATTCTTATACATTGCAGCAGCCTCGTGAGCTTTAGACGCATAGCTGGTCTTGCGGATGTCCAGCTTGGTCACCAGCGTATCGTACGGATTGAAGATTGTAGCGGAATGTCCCCAGGTGTGCTCAGCATACAGAAGCGCATTATCCTCTGCTGCCTTAATCAGCTTCTCATTGCGCACGCCGGTGTTTTCCTCCAGTGCCTCACAGGTATGGAACAGTCTGATCGCCTCTTTATAATGCTTTACTGCATACGGAGTACTTCCTACACCGTTTCCCCACCAGTCGTTCAGTGCTCCCTGATATACCGGAGCGTCCTTTGTATCCTCTTTGATCAGATCATAGAGTTCCTGCAGCGTAACCATATGAAGAGTTACTTCAGAACCGTAACGCTCATTAAATGCATTGACTGTGGCAATAATTGCCGGGTTTACAGGTGCATTATCTGAAAATACGCCGCTTACGCTGGTAATATAGAATTCATACGGATATCCGGAAGTCTCATATTCCTCAATGCTCTCGGCAAGGTTTGTGTGCAGAGCTTCCATCTTCTCCTCATCGAGCGGTGTGCTTGCATCCGGGCTGATATTCTTGGAAAATACGATTCCCAGAGCATTTCCCAGATTATAGTGCTCACCATTCCATACCAGAAGTCTGCGTCCCTTACCATCCTCCCAGAAATACGGTTTCTGGTTCTGGTACAGCGGATACATACCGTGATGTGTATGGATATTTGTAAATAAGAACTCAATGCCGTTATTTAAAAGCGCGTCGCGTGCTCCCAGAGAAATTCCGTTGATATCGGCATTCATGGCTGTCTTAACCGGGAATCCCTCTTTTGTAAAGATTTCCTGCATCTGCGCTGTTCTGCGGTCGAGCATCTTTCCGTCAGCCAGATCATTAAAGTTCAGATACGTTGCAGAAATTCCGATATTCCCTTTTTTCACAAGCTCAAAGAAATCCGCTTTTTCCTGTTCAGATGCCTGCTCCAGGAACTTCTCCACACAGTAATAGGTCTCGCAGTTCCATTTCAGATCTTTCTCGGCAGTATTATTCGCATAACCGTTCTTGATCAGCCGAACGACATTTCGGATATTGCTGATCTGATTAAAAATTACCTGTTCCTGCAGATCGGTATAGCCCACATCTGTATGGGAATGATGGACAATGTATACGTGCTTGATTTTATTTCCCATTATTATTTTCTCCTTTATTTCGTGAGATTTCATTGTGTTTTTTGTTAATATAGCATGGTTTTTCCGGGAATACATTCAAATCTGTTCGCTGTACAAAATTATACTTTCACTTTTTCCTGCCGCTGCCTCACATGGATATTACAAAGAACCGGTCTCTCAGCAATACATTCGCCGCATTGTCTCCTACTGTCACCTCAAACTCTCCGGGCTCCACACGCCAGACGAAATCTTTTCCAAGCGTGCGCATCTGGCGTTTTCCGATCGTTACAGAAACTTCTTTTTCCTCTCCCGGAAGAAGAGCAACCTTCTGAAAACCGGCCAGCTCCTTTATTGGTTTTACCATGCTGGCGAATTTATCCGTCAGATATACCTGCGCTGTTTCTTCGCCAAAAACCTCCCCTGTATTCTTCACACGGAAAGTGACCGTAATCTCATCCTCTGTACCGATTTCCTTTGCGGACAGCTGCAGACCGCTGTATTCAAAGTTCGTATATGTAAGACCGTATCCGAACGGATACAGCGGATTCCAGTCCATTTCCACATACCGCACACCGCCGCCCGGATATCTGCTGTAGTGGCATGGCACCTGTCCCACCGATTTCGGGAAAGAAATGGGAAGTCTGCCTGAAGGTGCTGTTTTGCCGAATAAAATTTCCGCTATCGCTCTTCCGCCTTTTTCACCGGGATACCATGCTTCCAGGATGGCCGGTATATGTTCCTGTTCCCAGGTGATGGAAAGCGGACGGCCGTTCTGAAGTACGAGTACGACCGGTGTCCCTGCCGCATAGACTTTTTTCAGGAAATCCAGCTGGCTTCCCGGAAGATTGAGATCCGTGCGGTCAAAATTCTCACCGCTTGTCTCCGTATTCCCTCCGAGGCAGACAATTGCCACATCGGCCTCTTCTGCAAGCTGTACAGCAGCATCCTCCCGCTCTTTTCCATAGCTGTAGCCAAATAATACCGTGGCAGCGCGATTGCTGTTCGTAAACTCTATTTTTATGTCATACTCTTTTCCCTCTTCAAAAGAAAAGGCCGCTTTGCGCGTTTCTTTTCCGCTGTCACCCCAGGCATCGATTATCGTTTTTCCGTCTATGCAGACGCGCACAGCGTCCTGACCTCCAAATCCTATTTCAGCGTCTATCGTCTCAGGAGCTTTTATTTTTCCGGTCCAGCACACACTGAATCGTCCGGACTCCAGTTCCGGATGAGGTTTTACATAAATCCAGTTAAACGATATCATCGGATCTGTTCTCGTAAATACGGGAGTTCCCTCCGGAGTGTCTCCATTATAGTAGCGGCCTGTAAGACCTGAATTTCCCTCTTCATCCAGGAACCAGTTCGGCCGGAAAGCCATAAGAGTTTCTCCCAGATAACTGCAGCCTTTTTCATATACTACTTCCGTATCTTTTCCGGCAATTTCCCGAATACCGTCCAGAACCGTTACCATATGTTCCCGGTTAAAATCTACGCAGTAGTCTCCAAGAGCTGCCTCATCAGCACCAGGTCCCAGGACCGCTATCTTTTTCAGATTGCGGGGCAGAGGGAGCAGCTTATTTTCATTTTTAAGAAGGCAGATTCCTTTCCGCGCAATCTCAAGTGCGGTTTCCTGATGTTTCAGGCAGTGTACCCGTTCCGAAATCAGGTTCTCATCTGTATACGGATTTTCAAAAAGTCCGAGCATAAATTTCATACGCAGCACACGTTCACATGCCTGATTGAGAACTTCCTCCTTCATCTGACCGGATTCTACCAACATCCGGATACCTTCCTGCCATTCCTGATGTGTAAAGTCATATAACTGCAGGTCCACACCGGCTTCCATCCCCTGTCTTATGGCTTCTTCCTTGGTCTCCGCTGTCATATGTGTTCCGTAGAGTCTGGATACGGCAGTCAGGTCCGTGCGCACAAATCCCTGCATTTTGAATTCGCCTCTTAATATATCCGTCAGCAGTTCACGGTCACTCGCCACAGGCTGTCCGTCCACAGAATTGTATGAGCACATGGCATTCATGGCTTTCCCGTTTACGTAAGCCTCCTCAAACACCGGCAGACAGCTCGCAAACATATCTCTTCTTCCCATTGCACAGGGCGCACAGTTGAGTCCTCCCACCGGAGCACCGTATCCGACGTAGTGCTTGGGCTCTGCGGCTACCGTGTGATCCGTATTGATCCCCTCTCCCTGAAGACCAATCACCGTCTCTCTGCCGAATTCCCCGCACAGAAAAGTATCCTCTCCGTACGATTCCTCGCAGCGCCCGTAACGCGGATCGCGGATCAGATCCATCACGGGGCTGAATGTCTCATGTACTCCGTATGCCCTTGCCTCAGCTGCAATGCATTCCCCCATCTTCCTGCCAAGCTCCGGCTCAAAGGTGCCTGCCAGTCCGATCTGCTGCGGAAAACAGGTTGCCTCACTTCTGAAAAATCCATGCAGCGCCTCTTCACAGAACAGAAAAGGAATTCCCAGCCTTGTCTTTTCCACAGCATATCGCTGAAGCTGATTTGCTGTTTTTGAATCACAGCCGCGCAGCTGAACACATCCGGCACTCATACCCTTTGTAAGCTGCTCTACTTTTGCGAAATCCAGCTTTTCTATTTCATTTCCCGGTTCACTGTCTGTAAAATCATACACGTAATACTGATCGGTCTGCATAATCTTTTCTTCCAGCGTCATCCTGGAAATCAGATCCTTCACTCTGTTTTCCAGCGATTCTTCCGGATTTTGATATATTAACTTCATATTTTCTCTCCTTCTTACCGTGCATCTGCTACCGCGCGATACATTGCCAGAATATTTTCCGGCGGAACATCCGGCATAATATTGTGTTCCTGGTTAAATACAAATCCTCCATCCGGTGCAAAAATATCAATCATGCGCCGGGTATATGTGTACACTTCCTCCGGCGTGGATCTGTTCAGCACAGTTCTTGTATTGCATCCGCCGCCCCAGAAAGTAATATCTTTTCCGAATTCCCGTTTCAGCGTCCCGGGATCCATCTGTCGGGCTGATGTCTGCACCGGATTGAGAATGTCATATCCTGCATCAATCAGATCTCCGATAATCGGGTAGATTGATCCGCAGGAATGAAGGAATGTCTTCATATTGCTGTGCTTATGTACGTACTCATTCAGCTTTGTATGATATGGTTTGAATAAATCCCTGTACTTCTCCTGAGACATAAACATTCCCGTATCCATTCCCAGATCGTCTCCAAATCTCAGAATATCCACAATATCTCCTACGGAATCGCAGACTTTTTTAAGCGTCTCCAGATGGCGGATCATCAGCTGTTCCACAAGTTCCCGCACATGTTCCGGATCTGCATAAATATCCATAAGGAAATTATCCATACGTCTTAAAAAGGTTCCCCATTCGAACAGATTACATCCGCAGGTGATCATCAGTGCCTTATCCGTCTGCTCCCGCAAAGCCAGAACCTTCTGCCGCAGCGTCTGATAAAAGTTTTCATCTCCCGCATGATCCCATGGGCTGTGTACCAGAGCACTCCAGAGTACTTTTCCCATCTGATGATCCAGATCGCTGTAATCATCCGGATAATCTTCCAGATACGGGAAATACGTCTGATCGAAAAAAGTAGCCCCTACCGGCATTTTGGCGATCAGCGTATGCTCACTGTCATATACAAGCCAGTCCCCGTTTTCCTGCTTCTGCGGATGGAACCAGGACGGATACTGTCCGGTTGATCCGTCTGCCAGTTTAACATCGTACCAGTCCTCCTCTCTGTCATTGAATACTCTGCCGATATCGATCACGTCCACGCCGAAGCGGTCCAGAATCTCCTGTTCCGGATATACAACCTGCTGCACTACATCATAAATTTTCGTGTGTCCTCCGATCATTCCAAGATGCTTTTTCAGTCTGTTGTAAGCAATTGCCGAGATTCCGGAACTCGGAGTCGCTCCCAGATCCAGCGGCACGTAATCCGGCTGCTTATGATTCACAGCCGCCATAACTCTTTCTCTTGAAGTCATCTTTCTTCCTCCTCTTCCGCTAAATGATATACCTCTTCCATATCTGCCCACCAGACTCCCGGTCCGGCAGAGTCCACAGGTTCCTGACAGGGATCTGTCTCTTTCCACCATTTCTGTGTCATGGGATCAGCCGCCATTTTGGCCATATCCTCCTCGAAATTTTCTCCCACGTACTCCAGGTAGCTGAATAAATAGCCGTCACGATAAAAAATCGAATAATTCCGGATATTGCATTCCCGGATTTTTCTGTTAACCTCCGGCCAGGGATTCGCATGGAGTTCTTTGTATTTCTCCAGATATTCCGGTTTTACTTTGATGACCTGTCCATATCGTTTCATATTGCTGCTCCTCCATTTCAAAGATTCTAAGTTAAGTATACTGGAATTCTGCTCCTGTACAATGTACTTTGGAAAATAAAAATCTAAACGTTTAGATTTTGCAGATTGCCTGTTCCCTCTCTGCTTTTCAGCCTGAAATCGAGTAGGAGGCGGTGATTAGCCGCCGTCCTCTCACAACACCGGACATACGGTTCACGTATCCGGCGTTTTCAATAGTTGACGTGCACAGACTGATAGGCTGTGGCTAAATCATAAAAGCCC
>CALWBA010000068.1 GCA_944375815.1 uncultured Lachnospiraceae bacterium
GGAATTTGGTCATTGCTGTATTATTTCCGTTACGGATTGCTTCGATCAGTTCGTTTGTAAACTCCTCACTTGTAGCATATTGAATCCTGGTTGACGGATTCTTTTCTAATATAAAGTGTGCAATTGAGTGCATTAAATGTGTCTTTCCCAGACCAACGCCACCGTACAGGAACAGCGGGTTGTAGATTTCGCCCGGAGATTCCGCTACGGCAAGAGACGCGGCGTGGGCAAACTTGTTGTTGCTGCCTACTACGAAAGTGTCAAAGGTATACTTTGGGTTCAGATTCGCTCTTTCGGACGCAGCATCTGCCTGACGGGCGGATGTTTGCTTCTTTTTTGTATCCATCTGTTCTGCTTCAGAGGGAAGAATAAACTCAATATTGTATTCTTTTCCGGTGACTTCCGCGACGGCAACTATAATAGGAAGAGTAAATTTCTTTCGTACATAGCCAAGGATCGCATCCGCATGTTCTGAGGGCAGCGTGATGTATATCGTATCATTTTCTACGCTGTACACTTTCAGAGGAGCAAGCCATGTATTGAAGGAAACATCCGAAAGCTCATGCTCTTGTTTTACCCAGTCCAGGATTTCCTGCCATTTTTCTACGATAATATCCATGATTAAGCTCCAATTCTATAATCTAATAGTATGATGCAGGGTCAAAAGGTCATGATTTTCATGAAAACATGACGTTGGAACCTGAAAAACATAATAACTCTACTATATCTTATAATAAATCGCGCTGTTTATCAACCAGTTTTCATCAACAAGTTATCAACATTCTGGGGAAAAATGTGTGGATAACCAGTGGAAAGACAGTTGCCAAAAAGGATTTATCCAGACTATGCTGTGGATACTTATGCACACTGTATAATTCCGTAAAATAAGGGAATAATACAGGGTATACTGTGGAAAATACACACTAAATACATGAGTTATCCACAAGTTATCCACAAGATGTGGATAACCAAATACGGTATTTGGGATATGTGGAAGAAAATGTGACTGCTCTCGACAACATTTTCCGCACGGCCTGCAAATCCTAAAAATGTTCAGTTTTTCCTTGACTTTCAGGGGCTTTATGAATATAATTGTAATGATGTTTTAGCATACATAAGAAATTATGTACCAATTTACAAAAGAATAAGCAGATTGGTTATGGATAAAGGAGGTGCCGGAATATGAAGATGACATTTCAGCCGAAGAAACGTTCCAGAGCGAAAGTTCATGGATTCAGAGCAAGAATGAGCACTAAAAGCGGAAGAAAAGTTTTAGCTGCCAGAAGATTAAAAGGAAGAAAGAAATTATCAGCATAAGATATAAGACCGCAGTATTGTGGTCTTTTCTTCTCTTTAATTATTTTTTTTGAGGACGAGGGACTATGAAATATTCGCAGAGCTTAAAAAAGAACAGAGATTTTCAAACGGTTTACCGAAAAGGAACATCGTATGCAAATAAATATCTGGTTATGTATGCGCTCGGGAACCAGTCAGAGGAGAACAGATTAGGTATATCTGTAAGCAAAAAAGTGGGAAACAGTGTCGTAAGGCACCGTCTGACAAGATTAATAAGGGAAAGCTATCGTTTACATGAGGAATTATTTCATAGTGGATGGGACCTTGTCGTAGTTTCCAGAGTTGCGGCCAAAGACTGTGGCTATAAAGAGATTGAAAGCGCCTTGCTGCATCTGGGAAGACTCCATAAGATTGTGGAGATGGAAAAAAAGAAAAAAAATGAAAACGATAATGATTAAAATGATCCGATTGTATCAGAAGTATCTTTCGCCAATGAAGAGGACAAAATGTCCGTATATTCCTACCTGCTCCCAGTACGGGCTGGAGGCAATACAGAAGTATGGTGCTTTGAAGGGTGGATTGCTTGCGCTGTGGCGGATCCTGAGATGCAATCCGTTTTCAAAGGGCGGGTATGATCCCGTACCGTAGCGAATGAAGGAGGAAATACCTTTGGACATTCTATTAACGAAGTCAACGACCCCGATTCTGGGGTGGCTCGCAAGCATTCTGGGTTGGCTGATGAATGGCATCTATTTTGTTCTGGAAAAGCTTCATATTCCGAATATCGGTCTTGCCATCATCCTGTATACCGTGATTGTTTACCTGCTGATGACTCCGCTGCAGATCCGCCAGCAGAAGTTCTCCAAGATGAACGCTGTCATGCAGCCGGAGATTCAGAGAATCCAGAAGAAGTATAAGGGCAAAAAAGACCAGGAATCCATGATGAAAATGAATGAGGAGACGCAGGCGGTTTATCAGAAGTATGGCGTATCTCCGATGGGAAGCTGTGTACAGCTTTTAATCCAGATGCCCATCCTGCTGTCTTTATATCAGGTAATTTACAGGATTCCGGGTTATATTACAAGTGTACGAGAAATTTTCACAGAACTTGTAAATAAAATTGTATCCGTAAACGGATTTGAACAGATTTTGAACGAGTTTGTATCAGATAATCATATTATGATGCGAACTAAAATCGTGGAGGGAAGCACCTCCAATAATGTAGTTATCGACTTTTTATATGCACTGAGTCCTGCACAGTGGGATAAACTTGCGGAAATTGACAAGTTTTCCGGATTTTCAGATGTGATTTATTCGACATCGGATAAAATTGCAGACGTAAGCCAGTTTGCGGGACTGAATATCGCAGACAGTCCCATGGCTATTATTCAGAGTTCTCTGAGCAGTCATTCATATCTGCTCCTGATCGGGGCAATCATGGTTCCTGTTCTGGCGTGGCTGACGCAGTGGCTTAACTATAAGCTGATGCCGCAGCCGAATTCCGACAGAAAAGACGGTCAGCCGATGAGTACCATGGAATCTTCCATGAAAACTATGAACAATGTAATGCCTATTATGTCAGCTGTATTCTGTCTGTCTCTTGCCGTTGGTATCGGTATCTACTGGATTGCCGGAGCTGTTATCCGAAGTATCCAGCAGATAGCACTCAATAAATATATGGATAAAGTCGATCTGGACAAACTGATCGAAGCAAATCAGGCAAAGATGGCCAAGAAGAGGGCGAAGGCAGGACTTCCTCCTCAGAAGATCACACAACAGGCACGGCAGAATGTTCGCAAGATCGAAGAGCCTCAGCCTGAGGTGGATGCGGAAAAAATAGCGGCAGAACGTGCAGAGAAGAGAGCGCAGGCGCAGAAAAAGTCCACGGAATATTACCAAAATGCGAGCGCCAAGCCAGGAAGCCTTGCGGCTAAGGCAAATATGGTTCGGCAGTTTGATGAGAAAAATTCTAAGAAGAAGTAGGGGGACGCGGTTATGGAATTCAGAGAATTTTCTGCAGAGTCGGTAAGCGACGCTATCACAAAGGCGTGTGTAGAACTGGAAGTATCCAGCGACCGCCTCGAATATACTATTGTACAGGAGGCAAGTTCCGGATTCCTTGGATTCGGTAGAAAACCGGCAATCATCAGAGTGCGCAAAAAAGAGGAAGAAGCAATTTCGGAGCCTGTCATTGAAAATATTGAGCATGTAAAAGAAGAGCATTCCGAGCCGGAACAGACAAATATCCGCAAAGAAGTGCCGAAACGCGAAAATCGTGAGAATTTTAAACGTGAAAACCATCGCAAAAAGGAAAATCACAGATTATCAGAGAAAGATTCTCGAGAGGAAAAATCACAAAATGATGTGATTAAAGAAAAAACTCTTCAGCAGGAAGAACCAAAGCGGGAGAGAAGTGAGGAAGAGATTGAAACACTGAAAAAATCTGCGAGAGAATTCCTCGATGGTGTATTCCAGGCAATGGAACTTCCGGTAAATATCGAAATTACGTATAACACGGAAAACGATAATCTGGACATTGATTTTTCCGGAGAGGATATGGGAATTCTTATTGGAAAGCGCGGACAGACACTGGATTCTCTGCAGTATCTGACAAGCCTTGTTGTAAATAAAGAGCAGGGCGATTATATCCGTGTGAAGCTGGACACTGAGAATTACAGAAAGCGCCGCAAGGAGACGCTGGAGAATCTGGCCAGAAATATTGCGTTCAAGGTGAGAAAGACGAGAAAGCCTGTATCATTGGAGCCGATGAACCCGTATGAGAGAAGAATCATTCACTCTGCGCTGCAGGGCAACCGCTATGTAGAGACGTACAGTGAGGGTAATGAACCGTACCGTCATGTAGTAGTTACTCTGAAGAGGTCATCAAAGGCACCGCGGGAGTAATCGACAGTAGAAATCAGAAAATATGAAAAATGGCAACAGTGGGAGAGGAAAAAACGCTGTTGCCATTTTTTCATGATATTAAGGAAGTATATAACATGGAAAATGGGATAGAAAAATTTAATTTCAAAAACAAGCTTCTAATGGGAATTACGCTGTTTTCAATGTTTTTTGGGGCCGGCAATTTGATTTTTCCGCCTTTTCTGGGAGCACAGGCAGGAACTCATACATGGCCAGCATTTCTGGGGTTTGCCGCAAGCGCAGTGGGACTGCCGGTACTGGGCGTAGTTGCGGTGACGCTTTCCGGAGGTCTGGACAAGCTGGCATCCAGAGTGCATCCTAAATTTGCGTTTGGGTATACGGTTCTCTTATATCTGGCTATTGGTCCGTGTCTGGCAATTCCGAGAACGGCCAGTACATCCTTTTCGATTACTGTGCAGCCGTTTATGCCCAAGGAGGTGCCGCTGGGAGCGGTACAGCTTATATATTCTCTCATCTTCTTCGGACTTGCTGCCTTGGTTGCGCTGCATCCGGAGAGACTTACGGATTTTCTGGGAAGATGGATGTCACCGATTCTTTTGATATTAATTGTGTGTGTTTTTGCGGGGACGCTGATAAAGTCTCCCGGAGAGGCGGCGGCGCCAGCTGAAGCTTATCAAAATATGGCGCCGGTACAGGGATTTCTGGACGGATACCAGACAATGGATACGCTGGCAGCGCTTAATTTCGGGCTTATCGTTGCTGTCAATATCCGTGCGAAAGGGATTACGGAAGAAAAATCTGTAATGAACGAAACGATCTGCGCCGGATGGATTGCAGGAATCATTCTTGCAGCAGTGTATGGCGCGCTTACATTTATAGGGATGCATGCGGGAGGAAGATTTTCAGACGCGGAAAACGGTACAGAGGTATTGACTGCTGCAGCACAGTTTCTGTATGGAAAGACAGGAATGATAATCATGGCAGCATGCTTTTTTATTGCGTGCTTCAATACCTGTGTGGGACTTCTGAGCTGCTGCGGAAAGTATTTTAATAGTATCTGCCCGAGATTCAGCCACCGAACATGGGTGTGGGGATTTGCAGCTGTATCGGTTCTGATTGCCAATATCGGATTGAATGCAATTCTGAAGTTTTCCGTTCCTGTGCTCAACGCAATCTATCCTCTGGCAATTTTACTGATTGTGCTGGCTTTTCTGCATCGCTGGCTGAAATATTTTCCGTATGTATATCCGTTTGCAGCCGGTTTTTGCGGAATCAGCAGCATTCTGATCGTTCTGGAGCAGCAGCACATATTTGGAGAGAAAATATCTCGAATATTTCATCAGGTTCCGGGGTATACTGCCGGATTTGGATGGGTGATTCCCACCCTGGCTGGAATTGTAATAGGGATAATTGCAGGTGCCGGTATGCTTCGCAGGAGGTAGAGTATTGCAAGTTTTCCGGGAGCGTAGTAAAATAGGGAAGATTCAGATGAAAATTGTGGATAAGTTTCGCCAAAAGGAAAGGATTAGTGGATAATGAAGACAGATACCATAGCGGCTATTGCCACTGCGATGAGCCCTTCGGGAATTGGAATTGTACGGCTGAGCGGTGCAGAGGCATTTGAGATTGCGGATAAGGTCTACCGGGCGGGAAAGAACAGCAAAAAGCGGCTGTCTGATCAGGAGAGTCATACAATTCACTATGGCTTTATCTTCGACGGTGATGAAATGATAGATGAAGTTCTGGTCATGCTGATGCGCGGACCGCGCAGTTATACCGGGGAAGATACGGTTGAGATAGACTGTCATGGCGGCGTATATGCCGTAAAACGCGTGCTCGAAACTGTACTCAGCAACGGTGCACGGCCCGCAGAACCGGGAGAGTATACAAAAAGAGCGTTCCTGAACGGCAGAATCGGGCTGTCCCAGGCAGAGGCAGTCATGGATGTTATTTCAGCCAAGAGTGAGTATGCACTTAAGAGCTCTCTGAGCCAGCTGAAAGGTTCTGTTCAGGACAAGATAAAGTCTATCCGCGAGAAGATCATTTATCACATTGCATATATCGAGTCCGCGCTGGACGATCCCGAGCATATCAGTCTTGACGGCTATCCGGAGGAACTTGATATGACTGCGGCGGAACTTGAGGATAAGGTAAAGCGTCTTCTGGCAACTGTGGATGAGGGAAAGATGATTCAGGAGGGCATCAAGACTGTGATCATCGGAAAACCCAATGCGGGAAAATCCTCTCTGCTTAATCTTCTGGTAGGAGAGGAGAAGGCGATTGTCACAAATATTGCCGGAACAACCCGGGATGTCCTAGAAGAGACAGTGATTCTGCAGGGCATTGCACTTCGGATTATGGACACTGCGGGAATCCGCAATGCCCGGGATGCGGTAGAAAAAATAGGTGTGGATCGGGCTAAAGCGCATGTGAAGGATGCCGATCTGATCTTATATGTTGTGGATTCGTCTCAGCCTCTGGATGATAATGACCGGGAAATTATAGAACTGATACAAGAGAAGAAGGCGATTGTGCTTCTCAACAAATCTGATCTGGAGCCCGCTTTGAATACAGATATGCTGGAGAAACTCACAGGAAAATGTGTGATTTCCATTTCTGCAAAGGAAGAGACGGGTATCGGTCAGCTTGAGCAGCAGATGAAGGATATGTTTTTCCACGGTGAACTTGCCTTTAATGATGAAGTCTATATTACCAATGCGCGTCACAAACAGGCTCTGCAGGAGGCCCTTTTAAGTATTCAAATGGTACGGCAGAGTATTGCGGACGGAATGCCGGAGGATTTCTTCTCCATTGATCTGATGAATGCCTATGAGGCCCTTGGCAGAATTACAGGAGAGTCAGTGGGAGAGGATCTGGTAAATGAAATATTCAGTAAGTTTTGTACGGGAAAATAGAAAGGATATGTACTGAGAGATGGCAGTATTAAGAGAAGAGTATGACATTGCGGTAATCGGTGCCGGTCACGCGGGATGCGAGGCGGCGCTTGCATGTGCAAGGTTGGGGCTCGAAACAGTTATGTTCACAGTGAGTGTGGACAGTATCGCGCTGATGCCCTGCAATCCGAATATCGGCGGGACATCAAAGGGACACCTGGTTCGTGAGGTGGATGCTTTAGGCGGTGAAATGGGAAAGAATATTGACCGGACATTCATCCAGTCCAAGATGCTTAATAAATCCAAAGGACCTGCGGTACACTCCCTGAGAGCACAGGCCGATAAGCAGGCATACACGAGAGAAATGCGCCGTGTATTGGAAAATACGGATCATCTGACAATCCGACAGGCAGAGGTAACGGAAATCCTCGCTTTGGATGGAAAAGTGACGGGTGTAAAGACGTATTCCGGAGCACAGTACAGCTGTAAGGCAGCAGTGCTCTGCACAGGAACATATTTAAATGCACGGTGCGTATACGGTGATGTGAGCAGCTATACGGGACCGAATGGGCTGCAGGCGGCAACCCATCTGACCGATTCCCTGAAGAAGCTGGGAATTGAAATGATGCGCTTTAAGACGGGAACACCGGCAAGAATTGACAGGAGAAGTATCGACTTCTCCAAGATGGAGGAGCAGACAGGAGATGAACGGGTTGTTCCGTTTTCGTTTTCCACAGATCCCGAGAGCGTGCAGATTGATCAGGTATCCTGCTGGCTGACTTATACGAACGAGAAGACACACGAGATTATCCGCAGAAATCTGGACCGCTCGCCTCTGTATTCCGGTATCATAGAGGGAACGGGACCGAGATATTGTCCTTCCATTGAGGATAAGGTTGTAAAATTTGCAGACAAGAATCGCCATCAGGTGTTTATTGAGCCGGAGGGACTTGACACAAATGAGATGTATATAGGCGGTATGTCGAGTTCTTTGCCTGAGGATGTTCAGTATGAAATGTATCACAGCGTGGCTGGTCTTGAAAACGCAAAAATTGTCCGGAATGCATATGCCATAGAATATGACTGTATCAATCCGCGTCAGCTTCAGGCCACGTTGGAATTCAAAGCAATAAAGGGACTTTTCAGCGGAGGACAGTTTAATGGAAGTTCTGGTTATGAGGAGGCAGCTGCGCAGGGGTTAATAGCCGGTATTAACGCTGCAATGGAGGTTCTGGGAAAAGAGATGATTGTACTGGATCGTTCCGAGGCATATATAGGCGTTCTTATCGATGATCTGGTGACAAAAGAGAACAGGGAGCCATACCGCATGATGACCAGCCGGGCAGAATATCGTCTGCTGCTTCGACAGGATAATGCGGATCTGAGACTGCGCAAATATGGCTATCAGGTGGGGCTTATCAGCGAAGAGCAGTATCAGGAGCTTCTCGAGAAAGAGCGCCGGATTAAAGAGGAGATATACCGCGTAGAGCATACATTTGTCGGAGATTCTGACACGGTGAGAGCTCTTTTGGAGGCAAACGGTTCTACAGCGCTTACAGGAGGCAGTTCGCTGGCAGAACTCATCAGGAGGCCGGAGCTGAGTTATGATACGCTTGCTTCTATTGATAAAAATCGTCCCGAACTTCCTGAGGATGTGCGGGAACAGGTAAATATAGAAATTAAGTACGAAGGATATATCCGCAGACAGATGAAGCAGGTTGAGCAGTTCAAGAAGCTGGAACGCAAGCAGATTCCGGCGGATATTAATTACGATGAAATTGGAAGTCTGCGAATTGAGGCCAAACAGAAATTAAAGCTTTACAGCCCTATGAATATAGGACAGGCTTCCCGCATCGCAGGTGTATCTCCGGCAGATGTGTCGGTGCTTCTGGTGTATCTGGAGCAGTATGGAGCTGAGAAGAAAAAGGGAGGAACAGATGACAGCGTATAATACGGAACATTTTGAGAAAGGTCTGGCAGATTTGGGAATTTCACTGACCCAGGAGCAGATTGAACAGTTTCTGAAATATTATGAGATCCTGGTGGAGTGGAATGGTTTTATGAACCTGACAGGAATCACAGAATTTGAAGAGGTCATTACGAAACATTTCCTTGACAGTCTGGCAATCATCAAAGTCTGTGATTTGTCAAAAGTAAAAACCGTCATAGATGTGGGAACAGGAGCCGGATTTCCGGGACTTCCCTTAAAGATTGCATTTCCACAGCTGGAAGTGGTACTGCTGGATTCCCTTAACAAAAGGATTAAGTTCTTAAATGAGGTAATCAGTCAGCTTCATCTCGAGGGGATTCGGACAATACACGGAAGAGCTGAGGATTTTGCTCGTGATAAAGGGTATCGGGAATGTTTTGATCTGTGCGTATCGAGAGCAGTAGCAAATTTAAGTTCGCTGAGTGAATATTGCCTGCCGTATGTTGACATAAATGGAGAATTTATCTCGTATAAATCCGGAAAAATAGATGATGAACTTCAGGAGGCAAAAAAAGCGATCAGTATACTGGGAGGGAAAATTGATAACGTTGTAAAATTTAATCTTGCGAATACAGATATGGAACGCTCGTTTGTGACTATTCAAAAGGAGAAAAAAACCCCGAAGATATATCCCAGAAAGGCGGGACTTCCGGCGAAGGAGCCTATTCGCTGAATGATATAAAGACACAGGAAATTCACAGTATTTTCACTGGAAAAACACAATCTGTTACGGAAAAAAACACATAGATTTTATACAATAAGATGTATTTGAAAACGGCTTGAAAGCCATTTCGGATACATCTTATTTTTTTGCCTTTTGAAGCCGCTGAACAGAGGAAAATCGACAGCGTTCGAGAAATAATCTCTGAATAAATTATATGAGTAAAAAACTCGACAAAAACATAAGTAATTCGAGTAAAAAACTCATAAAAGCGGGTGAGAAAGAGAATTTTATAAGGAGGAAGGAACGTGATTGAAGTAAAAAACCTTGTAAAGAGGTACGGAAATCATACGGCGGTTGACGGACTGAATTTTACGATTGAAGAGGGAAGAATCTACGGTTTCCTGGGACCTAATGGAGCAGGAAAGTCGACAACTATGAATATGATTACCGGCTACATTGCGTCCACATCAGGAGAAGTTTTAATTAACGGCTGCAACATTCTGGATGATGCAGAAAAGGCGAAGAAGTACATAGGATATCTGCCAGAGCAGCCGCCGCTCTACTTTGATATGACTGTACGGGAGTATCTGCAGTTTGTTGTAGAGCTGAAAAAGGTTCCGAAGAAGGAACGCGAGACCATGATTGAAGAAGTTATGGATCGAGTTAAAATTAAGGAAATGGAAAACAGGCTGATTAAGAACCTGTCTAAAGGTTACAAACAGAGAGTCGGTCTTGCTCAGGCTATCATGGGATATCCTGAGATTATAATTTTAGATGAGCCCACCGTAGGCCTCGACCCGAAGCAGATTATTGAGATTCGCGAACTGATTAAAGAACTTGGGAAAAATCACACCGTTATTTTAAGTTCCCATATCCTTTCGGAGGTAAGTGCGGTCTGTGATTATGTATTGATTATCGCGCATGGAAAACTCGTTGCGAGTGATACGCCTGAAAATCTGAGCAGGAAGGCATTTGAGGATAATTCTCTGGAGCTTACCGTAAAGGGAGAGCAGGAGGATATTGTATCTGCAGTGGAATCGTTAGAATATGTTGACAGTATGACTGTAAAGGAATCTAAGGAAGAAGGGTGTGTGGATCTGTCTGTGAAGACACAGAATCTGGAAGATATCCGCGAAGAGCTGTTCTATAAGATGGCAGAACTGCACCATCCGATTTTAAGGATGCAATACATCAGGGCTACACTGGAAGATATCTTCCTGGAGCTGACAGAACAGCCGGAGGATGTGGACAGAAGTGGATTGGAAGAATTGAATACAGAAAGCGGAGAGGAGGAAGATCATGAGAGCGATTTATAAGAAAGAATTGAAGAGCTACTTTAGCTCCATGATGGGTTATATCTTTATCTTCTTTATATTATTGGTCACAGGAATTTATTTTACAGCTTACAATATTAATTCTGCATACCCAAAACTGGATTACACTCTGAATGCGGTATTGTTTATGTTTCTGGTGGCAGTGCCGGTACTTACAATGAAAATTCTGGCAGATGAGAGAAGATTGAAAACCGATCAGCTGCTGCTTACTTCTCCGGTAAATGTCTGGGATATCGTATTGGGTAAATTCTTTGCACTGGTTACAATTTATGCAATTCCGGTTGTGGTTATCTGCCTTTATCCGCTGATTATGAGCCAGTTTGGAACCGTCTCCATGTTCGAGGCATATACAGTAATCATTGGATTTTTCCTGTTGGGATGTGCGGATATTGCAATTGGAGTGTATATCTCCTCTGTTACAGAAAGCCAGGTGATTGCTGCTGTGATCACGTTCGGCGTTCTGTTTGTCAGCTTTGTGATGGCGGGAATTTCACAGTTCTTTTCTACAGCTGCTGTGACATCTCTGATCTGCTATATGGTACTGGTTGTAATTCTGGCGCTGATTATACAGAATATGTTTGCCAGCAAGACAATTGCTGTAGCTGTAGGAGCGGCAGGTGAAATTATTTTACTGGTTGTGTACGCAGTCAAATCCACAGCATTTGAGAGTGGAATACAGAAATTTTTGAGTATCTTTAACCTGGCGGGACATTTTGATAATTTTGCCAGCGGAATTCTGGATCTGAGCGGAGCACTGTATTTTATCTCCATCATAGGCGTGTGTATGATGCTGACTGTACAGTCTATTCTTAAGAGACGCTGGAATTAGGAGGGCAGCCATGAAAAAAGAACGCAGAAAAATTTCGTTAGATAAGACTAAGATTAAAAACTTTTTTAAAAACGATTTCAACAAGAAAACCATTAGAAACGGTTCCTACAGCATGGTAATTACTGCAGTAGTGATTGTAGCAGTGATTGTGCTGAATCTGATTGTTGGAGAACTTCCTACAAAATATACACAGATCGATGCGAGTCAGGAAAAGATTTATACAATCGGAGAAGAGACAGAGAAAGTCGTAAAGAATCTGGATAAGGATGTAACGCTATATCTGATTGCACAAAGCGGTTCAGAGGATGATGTAATTCAGAAGATGCTCCAGCGATATGAAGATCTCTCGGATCATATCACAGTGGAAGTAAAGGACCCGGTGCTGTACCCCAGCTTTACGAGTAACTATACAGACAATGAGGTGGATGAAAACAGTGTAATCGTTGTATGTGGTGACAAAAGCAGAGTAGTCAACTATTCATCTATGTATGAGAGCAGTATGAATTACTATAACTATTCCAATACTGTGACGGCATACGATGGTGAGGGACAGATTACAAGTGCCATCTCATATGTAACCTCTGAAAATAATCCGATCATCTATACGCTGGAGGGACATGGTGAGGCCAGCTTCAGTTCCTCTCTGACAGAACTTATTGAGAAGAGCAATATGGAGACGCAGAGTCTGAATCTGCTGACAGAAGAAGCAGTTCCGGAGGATGCAGGCTGTCTGATGATTGCTTCACCTACGAAAGATATTTCTGCTGATGAAGCGACAAAGATTATTGAATATCTTAAAAACGGCGGAAAAGCCCTGATTCTCTCTGATTACAGTGCGGGGGAAATGCCGAATCTGAATTCTGTATTAAATGAATATGGAGTAAATAAAGAAGAGAGCGTGGTATTTGAGGGAGATATGCAGCATTATGTTTCCATGACGCCTTATTATATTGTTCCGGAAATTAACAGCCATGATATTACTTCTTCTCTGACCGGAAACTATATATTAATGCCGATCGCTCAACCAATTACAGAGCTGGAAGATGCGAGAGATTCACTTGATATTACAGCTCTGCTTTCAACTACTGATGATGCATATGCGAAAACAAATGTTGAGTCTATGGAAACTCTGGAAAAGGAAAACGGAGATGCAGATGGACCATTTAACGTGGGAGTTGCGATTACAGAAGAGGTAGGAGATGAGGATGCGGATACTTCTGAAACGGAAGATACAACAGAAACTGCTGAATCGGCTGAAGAAGAGGAAAGCGAAGAGGCAGAAACCAAGACAACGAAGCTGGTGTACTTCTCATCAGGCAGTCTGCTGACAGACAATGTAGATCAGATGGTAACAGGAAGTGATTCTCAGCTGATTTCCAACTCTTTGAACTGGCTTTGCAATACATCCGGGGATACAACCGTGACATCCATTCCGTCAAAGAGCCTGGAGGTGGAGTATCTGACATACACAGCATATGATTCCAGCTTCTGGAGTGTCATGATGATTGGTGTGATACCGTGTGCATTTCTGATCGTTGGATTCTGCATCTGGATGAAGAGGAGAAAACAGTAATATGAAGAAAGTCAGAAATTTAGTTATTGCTTTGGCAGTCCTGATTGTGCTGGGAGTTGTTTATTTTCTGGCAAAGCAGGGATTGTTCGAAGAGAAGGAAGAAGCGGAAGAGGCAGTATCTGTTACTGATATGAGTGCGGATGATATTCAGGAAATTTCCTTTAAACTAGGCGAAGACACTGTGAAATTTACGAAAACGGAAGACACCTGGAAACTGGAGAGTGATTCCAATTTCCCGGTGGATGATGAAAAACTGGGAACAGTACTCGATGCAGTAGCAGATTTGGAAGCGATAAGAGAGCTTATAGATGCTGAGGATGCATCAGAATACGGTTTGGATAATCCGATAAATACGATTACTGTTAAAGATACTGACGGAGAAGAATTTTCACTTAATATTGGAGACAGTGCAAGTACGGGAGATATCTATGTAAATTCCACTGCAAAGGAAGGAACAGTATACACGGTAAGCTCAAGCTTTAGCAGTCAGTTTGACAAGAAAGTATATGATTTTGCTCAGAGTACTGACTTCCCGGATATTTTGACTGACAATATCGAAAAGGTTACTGTGGAGAATGCAGGCGATACGTATGTGCTCTATCAGGAAGAAAGAACCGTTGAAGAAACCGCTGAGGAAGATACCGCAGATGCTGACGCCGAGAGTGACGATCAGGAAGATACAGAAGATTCTGATGCTGCGGATACAGAGATGGTATGGATGATCCAGAAAAACAGTGATACTCCTGCAGATGCAGATTCTACTAAAGTCGGTGAGATGAAGAGCCAGATTGCAGGACTCACTTATGTGGATTATATTAATTATGATTGTACAGACATGTCTCAGTATGGATTATCAGAACCGTCTGCTAAAATAACAGTTATTTATAAGGATACGGAAGGAGAAGAACAGACGGCTGTACTGTATCTCGGTGGTACGGATGAAAATGGTAATTCCTACAGTTATGTGGAAGGCACCACGGAGGTTCATACGATAGCTTCTGAAGTTGCAACCAAATTCCATGAAATGACAGTTGATAATTATAAAGCTGTAGAAGAGACAGAAGAGAGCGGTACGGAAACAGAATAAGTGAATAAATGTTTCACGTGAAACATACGCGGATCTAATAGTAAATGTTGGGGTGTATGAATTTCTATTCATATATCCCGGCATTTTTATTTTGGCAATCAATAGAAAATCAGGAATGTGAAACCTGTTCTGATTAGAGCTGCTTTTTGCATATAACAAGAGGCGTCGAGCTTTTTTTGCTCGACGCCTCTTGTTCAAAATAAGGTTAAAAGAAAATTCTTATCTGCTCTAACAGTTTCACGGGTTCTTCCAATTGCGGAAGGTGTGAAACACGAGAGATAATTTCATATTCAAAAGAGGCATTCAAAGAAGTGTACAGTGCAATTGTTTCTTTGATACCTTTTTGACCGGAACCTCCAATGATGTAAACGCTGTTATTGATCTCCTTTACTGCGTGTGCAACATTCAGGTAAATATAATTCCCTTTAATGCTGGAAAGGAGATATTTTCCATCTCCGTGCCCCAGATGACAGGACTCATAATAGGCATCCAAATCGTTGGCATTCAAATGGAATGGGTTGAAAAGATAATTCTCTGTAAAGAGCAGTTCTACATTGGCTCTCGCAAAGATGATATTATAAACCAGCGTTCCAATCAGCGGCAGCTCAAGAAGAAATTTAGCAATCTTTGTGTTCTTTGTAGGAACACGATTGAGTACCGCCAGATCTTCAGGATTAATAAGCATAATCTTGCCAAAGAGATTGGAGTTCATTTTGCATGCTCCAACGACAAAAGAGCCGGACAAACCTGTTGCGATAATATCGCAGGGTTCTTTGACAATGAACTTAATAAAATCGGTAATAAGCTGTACATAGAGGAAATTCGTATAAGTGATTTTGGGCTTATCCGAACGTCCGCATCCCAGCATATCGATGGTATAAACAGTCCGGTCTTTCTTTAATGTATCAACAATTAAATTCCATTCATAACTGCTGCTCGCCGGTGTAAGATCATGAATCAATAAGATTGGCTTCCCGGTACCTTCCCGTGTATAAAAAATCTTGCCGAAGCGCCAGTCATAATATTGCCCCTTATCGGGATGCAGAATGTTTTTCAGTATAGCGGAAGCGTTGATAAATTTATTAATCAGCGCAATTGCCAGCGATGTAAGTGTAATCAAAATACTGATAGTAACGAGCTTGTGCTTGTGTTTCTTCATAAAACAGTCCTCCCGTATTTACTGACCAGTGAAACTAATCTTAAATATTATTATAATCCATCTGAGTGAAATATACAATCATTTTTGCCCGAAAAATTTCGCGTTAGAAGCTCATATGTTTCACGTGAAACATAAATTATGATATAATTCCAAACGCTTTGCACCGAACATCTGGTTAAATAAATTAAAAAGAAATTTGTTTCACGTGAAACATTTTACTGTGGAATTATACAGGGGGAAGTGATATAATTAACTCTGATATATCGAATTTGCAGATAGAAAGAAAGGATAAGTAACGTGAGCAGAATTATTGCAATCGCTAACCAGAAAGGCGGTGTCGGTAAATCAACTACCGCCATTAATTTGTCAGCTTGTCTGGCGGAGATGGGACAAAAAGTTTTAACTATTGATATGGATCCGCAGGGAAACACGACGAGCGGTCTTGGTATTGAAAAAAATTCTGTAGAAAATACCGTTTATGAGCTGCTTCTGGGAGAGTGTGAAATTGATCAGTGCATGATGTCCTTGGAATTTGAGAATCAGACGCTTATTGCTTCAAATGTAAATCTGGCAGGAGCGGAGATTGAGCTGATCGGTATTGAAAATAAAGAATTTATTTTAAAAGAAGCTGTGCAGAAGATCAGAGATGATTTTGACTATATTATCATTGACTGTCCGCCGTCATTGAGTATGCTGACAATCAATGCGATGACAACAGCCGATACAGTGCTTGTTCCTATTCAGTGCGAATATTATGCGCTGGAGGGATTGTCTCAGCTTATGCACACCATTGAGCTGGTGAAAGAACGTCTTAATCCAAAACTGGAAATGGAAGGCGTGGTATTTACTATGTATGATGCCAGGACGAATCTCTCACTCCAGGTGGTAGAGAATGTAAAAAATAATTTAAACCAAAATATCTATAAGACAATTATTCCGAGAAATGTACGTCTTGCAGAGGCACCCAGTTATGGAATGCCCATCAACTACTATGATAAGCGTTCCGCCGGAGCAGAAAGTTATCGACTCCTTGCTGAGGAAGTGATGCACAGGGGGGATGAGGAATGGCAGTGAGAAGAGGCGGACTCGGAAAAGGGATAGATACCCTGATTCCAGCGTCTTCCGCAATGGCGAAAAAAACGGAACGGGATGGAGGAAAGACGCAGAATACCGAGCCGAAAATTGTTGAAAAGATCATCGAAAAGGTTGTAGAGAAACCTGCAGACTTGTATGTTAAAATTGGCGAGATTGAACCTAACAGAGAGCAGCCCCGTAAAGCATTTGATGAGGATGCGCTTCTGGAACTGTCGGATTCAATTAAACAGTTCGGCATACTGCAGCCTTTGTTGGTACAGAAAAAAGACGGATACTACGAATTGATCGCTGGAGAGCGGAGATGGCGTGCGGCTAAGCTGGCAGGCCTGAAAGAGGTTCCTATTGTAATTCGTGAATTTACCGACCAGGAAGTAGTGGAAATCTCTCTGATTGAAAATATTCAGAGAGAAGATTTGAATCCCATTGAAGAGGCAGTGGCATTTAAGCGTCTGATGGAGGAATTTCACTTAAAACAGGATGAAATTGCTGAGCGGGTAAGTAAGAGCAGAACAGCTGTTACAAATTCGATGCGTCTATTGAAATTAGACAACCGCGTTCAACAGATGCTGGTAGAAGAGATGATTACCACCGGACATGCAAGAGCGCTTTTGAGTCTGGAGGATGGAGAGCAGCAGCATGCAGCGGCAATGAAAATCTTTGATGAAAAACTGAGTGTCCGCGAGACGGAGAAAATGGTAAAAAATATTTTGCAGCCAAAGCTTCCGAAGACGAAGGAGCATGATGCTGCGCAGGATGCGATTTATGAGCATCTTGAAGAACGGATGAAATCCATTATGGGAACAAAGGTGGCAATCAACAGAAAAAGTAAGAACAAGGGAAAAATAGAGATAGAATATTATTCTGAGGATGAGCTGGAGCGCATCATTGAATTGTTTGAATCAATAAGATAAGGGGTAAAAACATGTTTGAGAGTATAGGCATTGATGTGGGAATTCCGGTTCTGCTGCTGATGGTTCTGGTTATCATTCTGTTATTCACGGTGATGAACCTGTCCATGAAGCTGAACCGCCTGAACCAGAAGTACAGGATATTTATGAAGGGAAAAGACGGACATTCCCTTGAAAAAGAATTTAACATGCGTTTCAAGGAAATTGACAAGCTGATGAAACAATCATCGATTCATCAGGAGGATATTGAAGAGATACGAAGAACACTGGATCGCTCTCCACGTAAATATGGTATTGTATCTTACGATGCATTTGATGATGTAGGCGGAAAATTAAGTTTTGCGCTTGCGATGCTTGATAAGGATAATACAGGTTTTATCCTGGATGCGATTCACAGCAGAGAAAATTGCTTCCTGTACGTAAAAGAAGTTGTAAAGGGAGAATCGTATATTATGCTGAGCGAAGAGGAGGTGGCTGCTTTAAAACGAGCAGTCAATTCTGAACTGGCAGAAGAGTAAAAGAGAAAGCTGCGGCAGAGATGCCGGCGGCTTCTTTTTATGGAAAATATAGAGAAAAAAACTCATAAAATAAGTGGTGTATGCGAGAAAAAATCTCATAAACAAGCAAGAGGATAAGTCATAACCTCAAAAATATGGATAAAACGGCAATTCTTACACAACTTTTGCAGGAATAGTACGCTATGGCACTTGAAAAAAAACCAATACTATTATATGATAAAGAAAGTTACCGGATTTACCGGAAGCAGCGCCTTGCAGGCAGATGCGGAATGTTTCGGTAAGAATACTGCGCAGGACGGCGCAGAAAATATAGGAGGCAGATATGATAGATATCAAGTTTCTTCGGGAGAATCCGGAGATTGTAAAACAGAATATCAGAAATAAATTTCAGGACAGTAAGCTGGAACTGGTGGATCAGGTCATTGCACTTGATAAAGAAAACAGAGAGATTAAACAGGAAGTTGAAGCGCTGAGAGCACAGAAGAATAAGATTTCCAAACAGATTGGTGCCCTGATGGCACAGGGAAAGAAAGAAGAGGCGCAGCAGATCAAAGAGAAGATCGCAGCTGACGCAGCGCGTACAGAAGAACTTTCCGCGAGAGAAAAAGTTGTGGAAGAAGAAATCAAAAGAATTATGATGACTATTCCGAATATTATCGATCCGTCTGTTCCGATAGGAAAAGATGATTCCGAGAATGTGGAAGTGGAGCGTTACGGTGAGCCGGTTGTTCCGGAGTTTGAGGTTCCATACCATACTGACATTATGGAACGCTTTGACGGCATTGATCTTGACAGTGCGCGCAGAGTTGCCGGAAACGGATTCTATTACCTGATGGGGGATATTGCAAGACTGCACTCCGCAGTAATCTCATATGCAAGAGATTTCATGATTGACAGAGGATTTACGTACTGCGTACCGCCGTTTATGATCCGCAGTGATGTTGTGACTGGCGTTATGAGCTTTGCTGAGATGGATGCTATGATGTATAAGATTGAGGGTGAGGATCTGTATCTGATCGGCACCAGTGAGCATTCCATGATTGGTAAGTTTATTGATACAATCATTCCGGAGGAGAAACTTCCGCAGACATTGACCAGCTATTCTCCGTGTTTTAGAAAAGAAAAAGGAGCACATGGACTTGAAGAGAGAGGTGTATACCGCATTCATCAGTTTGAAAAACAGGAGATGATTGTAGTCTGCAAGCCTGAGGAAAGCAAGATGTGGTTTGATAAGCTGTGGCAGAATACTGTAGATCTGTTCCGCTCCCTGGATATCCCGGTTCGTACGCTGGAGTGCTGCTCAGGAGATCTGGCGGATCTGAAAGTGAAATCTGTAGACGTAGAGGCGTGGTCACCGAGACAGAAGAAATACTTTGAGGTGGGAAGCTGCTCGAATCTGGGAGATGCACAGGCCAGAAGACTGAAGATCCGTGTAAACGGTGAAAATGGAAAATACTTTGCGCATACACTGAACAATACTGTAGTAGCGCCGCCTAGAATGCTGATTGCATTCCTGGAGAACAACCTGAATGAGGATGGAAGTGTCAATATTCCGAAAGCATTACAGCCGTATATGGGCGGTAAGGAGAAATTGATACCGAAGAAATAACGTGAGAGATAAGAGGACAGCCGCGCAGAGATCTGAACGGCTGTCCAACCAATATGGGGAAATTTGAAGGGAGGTGCAAAAATGCACAGTTATCTGAGGACAGTTGGATTTTCAGAGATCAGGGAAAAGAAAGAACTGGATGCGCTTCTCAAAGACGTGATTGAGAATTTTGATGAGAGAAACATGGTAGACAGAGGAGATCACGTTTTTGTAGAACTGGTAAAACTGTACGGATATGATAACGGAATTACAGTATGCGGTGAATATGACGAGAACAATGTGTTTCAGATGGAGTATTATTATCCGTTTTTCCGCGGGACAGGTGTGACATCCTATGAGGAGATTACGGTTGAGAAACATGCAGGCAAGGAATCATATGCAGGTGTCTGTGATGATCTGAGGTCTGGTGTGGCACTGATATTTTACCTGGAAAACGCTGCGGAATATTTTAAGCGGCATAAACAGAGTGAGATGATGGGTACAAAGACATCTGTGACTCTGTCAGCGCTGGCAAAAGAGGGTAAGATTCTTCTGCCGCTGGCAAAATCCATAGCAGGTAAACCGTCGGCTGTAAATGCAGAGAAGAACCGCCTGATAGCTGCTGCTAAAAATGGAGACGAAGAGGCGATGGAGAGCCTTACAATAGAAGATATGGATATGTATTCTGTTGTATCCCGCAGAATACAGAATGAAGATGTATTTACTATCGTAGAGAGCTACTTTATGCCGTATGGAGTTGAATGTGATCAGTACAATATTATGGGTGAGATTACTGAGATTGTGGAAGATGTAAATGAGAGCACAAAAGAGAAGATGTACCATATGAGTCTCCTCTGCAATGATATGTCTTTTGATGTCTGTATCAACCAGAAGCATCTCATGGGAAAACCAGAGGTAGGCCGAAGATTTAAAGGGCTGATCTGGCTGCAGGGTACTGTTAATTTCTGATAGAATATCTGAAAAACTGGGAACCGCTGTATGGCGGTTCTTTTTTTGCGCAGTTTTTTAGCCTTTAACAGCACACTAAACTGATATTTTAGTTATAAAATAATAGCTTACTTAAATATAATAAGTAATATATTAGTTTATGGGAAGAAATGGGTAATATAAAATACGAGAAAACATCTCGAAAGAACAAGTGAAAAAATCTCGCGATATAGCAAGGCAAAAATTTTAAAATATAGTTGTATTTTTGAATGAAATATAGTAAAATAAGTGTGTTCGTAAAACAGAACAGTAAAATGAATAATTTCAATCATATGTCTTCGTAGCTCAGCTGGATAGAGCACTCGCCTCCTAAGTGTTTGGTAAGCGAACACCTCATGGAAGCAGGGACAGGCAGATTTGAGTACAAATCGGATCTGGTACGGAAACGAATTGAACAGGAGTTGAACATGAAAAAGGTGTTCGCTTCACT
>CALWBA010000069.1 GCA_944375815.1 uncultured Lachnospiraceae bacterium
TATATCAAGCCACTGCTGGTGCAGTGTGCCAATGCTGTTGTTACCAGCAAAAAGCATCCTGAGATTCGCAACCGTTATCTCCGTATCAAAAAGCGTCGCGGTCACAAGAAAGCAATCATTGCCATAGCAAGAATGCTTCTGACTGCATTATACCACATGCTAAAGAACGTTGAAAACTATAATGCGGAACTTTACCGAAAATCAGATGTTCTTCCTGCTGACCGGGAAATCACGGTAGAACAGGCAATCATCATCGCAAGAAATCAGGGGTATAAAATCAAGTCAGCAACTGCATAACCTTAACATTCTCAATATTTAATTTTTAAAGCGGCCACCGAAAGATGGCTTGTTTGTCATGCGATTAAGGGAATGGATACCCTTTACTTTTCATTTTCAATCTTACATCCTCCTTTTTATTGTTTTTTTCTTAATCTAGTATAGACGCTTCGTGTCTACTTTGCAATCAGGTTTTCTGATAAACAGATGGGGATACCGCATACCGCGGCATCCCCATCCGTCTCATCCGATTCCGCCGTACACAATGCCGAGGATAAATACCACAGCCGCAAGCGGAACATATATGTATTTTGCAAGAGGTCCGAACCAGCCCGGAAGAGGCTTCTCTCTTCCCTGCTCCAGCTCTTTTTTGATTTCCTTGAATCCCAGAATATAGTAGATGGAAATAGCTCCCAGCAGTGCTCCAAATGGAACAATTATAATACTGATGAAATCCATCCAGCTTCCCATCTTCGGCTCTTCCTCGATAAACAGTCCTACAAGGAATGCAATTGAGGCGCAGAGCATAACGGCCGGCTTTCTGCCGAGTTTGAACTTCGTCTGCCATGATTCGCTGACCGCCTCAAACATATTGATCAGACTTGTAATACCGGCAAAAAGCACGGATACGAAAAAGAATACTGCAAACACCCGTCCAAACGGCATCTGACGGAAAATATCGGGCACGGTGATAAACAGAAGCGGAGGTCCCGACTGCGGATCCTTTCCAAACGCAAATACCGCAGGCATGATTGCAAGTGCAGAGAGCATTGCCGCAATAGTATCAAAAACCGCGGTCTTTACAGATGCCCTGAAGATATCTTCCTTTTTGCTCAGATAGGTACCGTAAATGATCATTCCGGAACCGGTAATCGATAATGAAAAGAAGGCCTGTCCCATAGCCATTACCCACGTATCCACTTTCAGAAGATATTCCCAGCGCGGAATAAACAGAAATTTATATCCGTCCGATGCTCCCGGCAGAAATGCCACGCGTATTGCAACGATCGCAAACAGAATAAAGAATGCAGGCATCATAATCTTATTGACCTTCTCAATTGCAGAGGTTGCGCCGAACATAAGAATAACTGCTGCCAGCACGATAACCGCTGCGTGCCATCCCACACTTCCGAATGCACCGCTTGCCTCCGCAAAAAACTCTGCAGAGTCTTTTGTCATCATTTTCCCGGTCACTGCACCCCAGATTGAGCGAAGCACCCAGCCCACGATAATTGCATATCCGATTGAAATTCCCAGAGAACCCAGCAGCGGAATCCATCCTATGATACTGCCGATCTTTCCATTTCCGATTTTGCTCAGACAATACTTATACGATCCGAGTGTTCCTGTGCCGGCTCTTCTGCCGATTGCGAATTCTGCTGACAGCGCTACTGTTCCAAAGATACATACGAAGATAATATACGGTATCAGAAATGCCGCACCTCCGTACTGTCCGAGCCTGTACGGAAACAGCCAGATATTGCCCATTCCCACTGCCGAACCGACGCATGCCAGGACGAAGCCGATACTGCTGCCAAAGCCGCCGTTTACATGCTTTTGTTCCATGATATTTTCTCCTTTTCCCTCATTTTTACCTCTGCAGTATAAAGCGTTCCCTTTAGCGCCACGACGCTTTAAACTGCCAAAGTACAGATTCTCTACAGTATAGCATGAAGGGAAAAGGAAGTCCAGTATTTCCGGGAATTTATTCCCCGTTCTTTTTTTCGTACTCCTTAGCCATCATTTCCTGCAGAAACGCATCATATTCCTCAACAGGCGGGGGCAGTGTCACAGGACGGTTCTTATATGCCGAAAGATATGCTGCGTTAGTAAGGATCAGACTGTTTATTCCCTCGTCACCTGATACCAACAGCGGCTCATCGTCCAGCACGGAGCATATAAAATTTTCAAGTACTCTTTCATATGCGTTCTGTGTCTGTTTTACAGATATTCTCCTGTTTATAATCTTCAGTTCTTCTCTGGAATTTACATGAACACGCTTCCCGTATTCCATGATATCCTCATGTGTGTAAAGCGTCAGCCGTTCGTCTTCCAAAAGTAGTTTGCCCTTTGTTCCCACAATCTCAAATCTGCTCTGCGGTACTCCCTCTCCTGTGGTAAAAAAGAAGTCACTGTGCAGCCCGCTTTCGTAATTCATGAGCAGATGTGCTTCATCCTCCACAAGAAAATTATTGTACTTTCCAAACGAGATCTTCGCATACAGTTCCTGGGGCATTCCCATAAGCCATTGGAATATGTCAAGCGGATGCTGTGCCTGATTCATCAATGCACCGCCTCCCTCTCCTGTCCAACTGCTCCTCCAGGCACCGGAACTGTGATACCAAGGCGTTCTGTAATACTGCGAACTCGTGAAGGACGCACGCACAATCCTGCCCACCGCTTTTCTCCCAAGCAGTTCCTTTATTTTCTGATAGCATTCAAATGTCCTCTTCTGGAATATTACACCATATTTTACCCCTGCCTTTTCTGCTGCTTTTTGCATCCTGATTGCTTCTCCAAAATCTGCACTGATCGGTTTCTCACAAAGCACATGCTTTCCTAGAGAAAATGCCCGGAGAGCTGACTCGCAGTGCACCTTATGCGGCAGAGCAATCACCACCGCGTCGAAATCGTCAGGCTCTGCAAATAAATCCTCAAGACTTTCCGCTGTCCGAACTCCCGGCAATTCCCTCTTCGCCCATTCACGGGACGCTGCGCTTCTGGCACAAACGGCTGTAAGTTTTGCCCTGTCTATTTTTCCGTTGTAAATCATTTCGGCATATATTTTCCCCATTGCGCCGATTCCGGCAAGAGCGATCCTCACTTTTTTCATCTGATTTTCTCCTTGTCTCTGGCGTTGCCTCTTTCTTTAATTTTAACAGATTGTTTCCCACATTTCATCTTCCCTGTAATTACAGTATAAAAAACGGGACTGTTCAGGCAGTCCCGTCTCTCCTTTATAGATCCTGCACAGGCGCTTTGCCGCGTATTTCATCAAGCATATTCAGCGCCAGCACATTCCAGTTTATGAATCCGCCGTTCATAATCGGCTCACCGTCAAAGGGATTATAGTATTCGTGAAGATTTCCTGTTTTCTCCAGATCACTTCCCAGAAGCTTCAGTGTTCTTTCGCAAAGAATCTGCGCTTCCTTCTTATAACCATAGTTCATAAGACCGCGGAATACCACATAGTTTGCCACTACCCAGATAGGGCCCAGCCAGTTGGAAGGATTATTTGTTGCGGAAAGATCAAACATCTTTTCATCCTTTGCCAGAGCTGTTACCCCGAACGGGGATCCAAATGTCTCATCGTCAAATATATGACTGACCATAGCCTCTGCCTGTTCAGGTGTAGCAATTTTGGCATACATGGGAATAAATCCGGACCATACTCTTACTTTTATGGGCAGTGTTTTCCAAAACACTCCAAGCCCCTGATGAAACCAGTCAAATGTCCTCGTCTTAATATCCACATCCGCAGAGTAAAAAAACTTATCTCTTCTGTCCCAGCATTCGTTCTGTATGGCATCTATGAGTTTCCTGCGTTTTTCAGCAAATGCTTTGGCCTCGCTTTCCTGATTGAACTGCCGGAAAATATGCTCAGCCGCTTTCAATTCTGTACACATAAAGCTGTTAAGATAGATATTGGCTGTGGAAAACTTAGGTCTTCCAAATGTTGCGGGATCATTGTCCATGCCGATCATGATATCATCACACCAGACATACAGCCCGCAGTTTTCAAAGAAATAGTACCGATCATAACAGGCAAAGTATTTTCTTATGCCTTCCAGATATTTTTCCATCCAGGAATAGTCTGAAATATAATCGCTGATCAGGCAGATCTGGCTGCACAGAAATGGCTTATGCATGTTCATCAGCACGCCTTCTTTGTGTTTCATATTCAAATACGGCTCTTTCCACTCCCCTACTTCAATCATCATAGGAATGTATCCGTCTTCAAGCTGATGGTCAAAAAAGTTCTGAACATTCCCCTTGGCGTGAACAATAAGCTTTTCTTTTACATCTTTGTCCTGAAGTGTATCTGCCAGATTAAAAAGTCCGTATACTGACCAATACGTATCCCAATCCCATACATTTCCGTCATATACGGATCCTGGATCAATAAACGGATAACGGATAAAACTTCTGGGATTTTTCATTACTGCCTGTATATTATCTTTTACAAAATTACGAAGAAGTTCTTCATATTCATTTAATTTCTGTTCTGTAAGTTCCATCGTCTTTACCATATGCATATCATCCTTTTACAGCGCCTGCTGTCATACCCTCGATAACTTTTCTGTTTAAAATTGTGTACAGTACCAGCATCGGAAGTACACTCATGGAAACGGATGCGAAAATTGCTCCCCAGTTTTTCCCTCCAAATTCATCCTGGAAGTACAGAAGTCCGGTCTGAATCGTTTTTAAGGAAGAATCACTGATAAAGGTCATGGAAAACAACAGGTCATTCCATTTAAAGAAGAACTGCAATACCAATACCGTCACAATTGCATTTTTCATCAATGGCACTACAATATGCCACATCATGCGATAGATTCCGCAGCCATCGATGACTGCAGCCTCCATAATATCATCCGGAAAAGATCTTAAATATCCCTGCACCAGAAAAACGGAAAGCGAAAGTCCGAATGCTATATATGTAATAATCAGACAAGTTCTTGTATTTAGCAGATTCATTTTACTGTAAATCTGGAACAGCGGAATCAGTGCTGTTGCCACCGGAACCATAATTCCCATAGTAAAATATCTGCCCACAGCTTTTTTCCATTTCCAGTTCATCTTAGTCACTGCAAATCCCACAGTGGTAGCGAATACCACAATGAATACCAGCGCTACTACTGTACAGATTAAACTGTTCTTAAAGAATGTGGCCATATGACCTCTGGTCCAGGCATCTATATAATTTTCAACATAAAATCCGTCATTTAACGCATATGCCGGCTTTTCTGTCCATTCCGACTGCTGTTTGAAAGACGCAGTAAGCATCCAGAAGAGAGGATATACTTCAATGACGCATAAAAGGAAAATGATAACACCGCGAATACCGCTTTTTACTTTTTTCATCTTTGTTTTACTCCTTTCCTCTGTTTATTCTTTTACATCAAATCTGTTGATAAGCATGGAACCGCCCACACAAATCAGGAAAATTACAATAGCAATTACGCTTCCGTATCCCACTTTGTTATAGGTGAAAGAAACGTCATACATATACATGGACAGTGATTTTGTTGCCCCGCCCGGACCGCCATTTGTCAGTGCCAGTGCGGATTCAAACATCTTTACCGTACCCGAGAAGCTGAATACCAGACAGGTAATTACAATAGGACGCAGCAGCGGAAGCAGGATTCTGCGGAATAAACTCCATCCGCTGCATCCATCAATCTTTGCAGCCTCAATAACGTCATCCGGAATATCCAGCAATGCTCCGTAATAAATTACGGAATAAAATCCCATAGCTACCCAGATATCCATGACACAGAGAGCCCAAAGCGCTGTACTTTCCTGTCCGATCCACGGCTGTACCAGATTGCTCAGACCAATGGAATCCAGAAAACTGTTTAGCAGACCATAGTTTGGCTGAATCTCATAGATTTTTGAGAACAGCTGTCCTACTGCAACCGTGGGAAGAACCACGGGAAAAAATACCAGTGTTCTGATGATCGTCTTACATCTTTTCAGCCAGAATTTGAACATCAGAGCCAGCACAAGTCCCAGTCCAACCTGACCCGTAGTAACCACAATAATATATTTGCAGTTGACTGTCAGAGCCCTCAGGAAATTCTTATCGCTAAACAGCGAAATGTAATTATCAATCCCTACAAATTCCCAATCCAGTCCCGGGCTTCCGCTATACAGCGAGTAGTAAAGCGACCAAACTACCGGGAGCATAACAAAAACTGTATAAATAACAAATGCCGGAAGCACAAAAAGCGCAATCGCCTTTTTATTTGCCAATACCCGTTTCATATTCCACCTCTTACCTTTCCTGACCGTCCCGTATTTTCACGTCTATATGCGGTGTTTTCCGGGAAGCTGCGCCTATAAAAGGAGTGCCAGGATTTTCCGTTCCCGACACTCCTGCGCTTATCATACGGTTTACTTGCTGTTCATATCATATACATCCTGAATGGACTGCATATATTCTTCACCTGTCATATCTCCGTTTAATAATGTCTGTACATTATCCTGAGCAACCTTGGACGTCTCACTGTCCATTTTTGCCTCCCACCATGCAAATCCTTCAGTAGCTTTGTCCAGCTCATCCAGAACAAGCTTTGTATACGGATCCATGTCGTCTACGGAGACATCATAAGTATATCCTTTGATGGAACCCAGCTCTTCCATTGCAACATTTCCAATATTTTCACAGAAATATTTCAAAAACCAGGCGGTTCCTTCATCATATTTACTCTTATCCAGAGCCAGAATGTTTCCGCAGTTCATAGAGTACGATGTAGCGGAACTTACAGATTCATCTGCAACCGGAATATTAAAGAATCCTATTCCATCTTCACCTGCCGGATTCTGAGACTCATCTGTCAGCACCTGTGTATACCAGGATCCTGTGTAAAGGATTGCTGCTTTTCCCGTTGTAAGCATGGTGTCTGCCGTACCGGTATCCACTGTTGTAACGCCTTCACCGAAGTATCCTTTTTCTGCCCATTCACTGATCTTGTCAGCAGCTGCAACGAGTCCTTCATCTGTATAATCCAGCTCTCCGTTGGCGGTCTTTGTCATAACATCATTGCCCATGGTTCTTACCGCATAAGCATTAATCAGACGGGTTGCCGGCCATTTGTCCGCTCCACCAGTTGTAATCGGCTGGATACCTGCAGCAGATAATTTTTCCAATACTTCTTCAAATTCATCCCATGTAGCAGGAACTTCGCATCCCGCCTGTTCAAAGAGCGCTTTATTATACCAGAATCCCTCTACATTTAATCCCAGCGGCAGATCATATAAATCATCTGTTCCGGACAGGCCTTTCATCAAAGTTACCGCACTTTCATCCAGCTTATCCATAACACCGATTTTTTCCAGCTCTTCAGAAATATTCACCAGCTTATCCGCATCGATCAGCTTCTTCAGCGGAGCACCCGCTTCGTATGCGAAAATATCAGGCAGATCGTTAGATGCGGTCAGTGTCGCTATCTTCTGCTGCAGATTATCAGAAGATACCATTTCGTATTCCCAGTCAAAGTTCGGATTTACATTATTTTTGTAGTCTTCGCAGATCTTGTTCAGGATAATTCCATTATCATTATCCTCTGCCCAAATTGTCAGTATTTTAATTTTCTTTTCCAACTGCGGATCTTCTCCCGAAAAATCAACATCGTCTGTTGATCCGGCAGTATCTGTATTCTCTGTTTTCGTATCTGATCCCGAAGAAGCTTCCTTATTGCTGCCACACCCTGCCAGCATTGATGCTGCCATTATACCTGCCAAAAGTGCCGCTAATGCCTTTCTTTTCATAAATCATCCTCCATATTCTAAATTTTTTGTACGTATTTCGTTTCTTTTATGTTTACTCCGGAAAAACATCTTATGCATATATCTTATCATTTGCGCTGTATTTTACCAGTGCTTAATTTCTTCTATTATGTACACTTTTTTTATATTTGTCATTTTATCTTCATTTTTCTGTACAATATGCACATATGTTTTTTCTGCTCATCCGTATTTTCCCCGGTATTTTTCCGGTAACAACAGAAAAAAGCTGACCGAGCAGACTGTTCATGCCAACGCATGAAATCTCATACTGCCCTGTCAGCTTTTCTTCCTTCTGTTTAGCTCAGCAACTGTTTATCATGCCCGTCTTCGTCAGTCCTTTTTTCGCACAGATCCCCTATATTCACTCGGGGTCTGGCCTTCATGTCTCTTGAAAATATCACAGAAATATCTGTAATTGTTATAACCTACTCTGGTACTTACCTCCATGACCTTATAGCCTTCCTTTAAAAGTTTTTTGGCCATGGCCATACGCAGATTTGTCAGATATTTTACATAGGAGGTTCCCACCTCTTCTTTAAAAAGCACACTCAAATATGCTGGATTCATTCGAACCATATCTGCAAGCTCATTCAGTCCGATATCTTTATCATAGTTCTCATTAATATACTCAAGAAGCTGGAGAATAATTCTGTGGCTGCTTCCCGTCTTATCGGCTTCCATATAAGCCGATATAGAGGACAGCACTCCCTCCCCGTAATCTTTCAGCTCCTCCTTAGTTGCCTTGCGTTCAATCTCCTGATAGGAAACCAGGTCTTCTCTCTTTGCCTGGGGATTCTGCTCAACCAGAATATCACTGAGTACACATAAAAACTTATAACTCTCACGCTTCATATCAGCAATTTCCGGATAGTATTGCATAATGCGGAAAAGCGCCTCCTGAGCTTCCCGATGAAATTCTCCCGTATCTCGCCTGCTCATGACTGTGATACAGGTATCCAGAAGCTTCTCCAGTTCCTCATATTCCTTCTTTGCCTGACGCGGCAATACACCGCCGTCCTTTGCGGATCGAAACTCCGGCTCTACCCGATCAAGTACATCTTTCAGTTTCCCGATACTGATCGGCTTGTCTATATAGCCGCGCACGCCAAGATCCAATGCCCTTCTGGCATACTCAAACTCTGTATAGCCGCTTATTACCACAAAAACTGTATCCGAACATACTTCCTTCGCAGTTTCAATCAGAGAGAGTCCGTCCATGCCCGGAATCCGGATATCCGTGATAACCAAATCCGGCTTCTGTTCCTGCACAACTTCCAAACCGTGAATGCCGTCATATGCCCACCCGACTACCTCATAGTCCAGTTTCTGTCGGGCAATCATCGCTTTAATTCCCTCTACCACAATATATTCATCATCAATCACCACTAAACGGTACATTTTTTTCCTCCCTGCCATCTGCGCCTTCAAGGAAATTATATTTATGCCGGTACTGTGATTGTAATCCTCGTTCCAATACCCACACTGCTTTCCACTTCTACGCCGTATTCCTCTCCGTAGAGGAGATTAATCCTCTCCCGGACATTTCGGATACCATACCCGCTTTCCAGTGCAGAAAGGTCTTCAATTCCCACACCGTCATCTTCTATAACAAAGATCAGATTTTTACCGTTTCGGCAGCCCTGCATCCTGATTTTTCCTCTTCCTATTTTGGGTTCCAGCCCATGATACATGGAATTTTCCACAAAGGGCTGGAGAATAAATGTAATTATCTTCTCCTGAAGAATATCTTCTTCCACCTCAATCACCAGGTCAAAACGGTTATTGTATCGCATATTCTGAAGTTTCATATATTCCTCAATCCGCCGTATGGAATCCTCCACAGTGATAAATTTTTCTCCGTTATTTAAAGACAACTTAAAGGTATTAGACAAAGCCAGGATCATTTCCGCGATCTGATCATCTCCATGAATGATTGCCATGCAGTAAAGAGAATCCAGAGTATTGTACAGAAAATGAGGATTAATCTGAGACTGCAAAAGCAAAAGCTCCGCCTCTCTTTCGTTCAACTGGGCACTTAACAGATGCTCTGAAAGTTCCAGATTGTTATTGACCATTTCCTTAAACTTCTGGCCTATAATACCCACTTCACTGCTGTCAAACTCCTCTGTAATGTGGCGTTCCCCTTCACCAACCGACTGAATCGTCTTTTCCAGCTGGTTCAGCGGTTTTGTGATTCTGTGAGAAATCATCCGCGCAAGGAAAAAGCACAGAATCAGAATCACTGCTTCACACGCCAGAACAGCAGTTCGTATCATCTGGCTTTCAAGGCTCAGTTCACTTTTGTCGATCACATTCACAAGTGTCCAGCCTGTAGTACTGTTTTCCACTTCTGAAAACAGATAGCTGCCTTTTCCGCCTTGCGTATATTCTTCCATGATTGCGCCGTTCTCCTCATCCTCCCGCTCAGAGTAGACCATCACCGGATCTTTTTCTCCCGCCAGTACCATGTATTGGTTTGTCTGATACTCTCCGCTGCTTGACACGAAGGATTTGGCAAAAATCCTCTTACTCAGATTTACAACCATATAACCCATGGGCTTTCTGGAGGAAGGATCAATGAGATATTTGGCAAAGCAGATTTCCTCTTTGCTCCCTCCTGCCGTTACCCCCTGCGGAAAGAAGATCTCTTTGCCGTCTGCCTCCCGGGCACTCGCACTCCAGTCTTCCTTCAGGAAATCATGAGTGCGGTAGTAATTGTAAAAATTATATGTCCCTTTTCCGATATTGTTATATAGATAATAATGTCCATTCAAATCCATGAAGGCAATACTATTAATCAGTACGTCCTGAGAACTGATTTGGCGCGAAAATGTCTGAAGAGTCTTTTTCTGCGGATAATCAAACTCTTCTTCCCCATCATTACTCGTCTGAGTAAACGCCGCTGCAAATTCCGCATCCGAGAGAGGTGCCCGACAGATTTCAATAATATTGTCCAACTGAAGATTTAAAATCTTGCTGGAGGTTTTCAGACTGTCCTCATGTGTCTGCTGATAATTCTTTTCTATGGTTTTCTTAGACACATAAAACCCAAGATTTCCCAACACTACAGTAACCGCCAGAGTCACAAAAAGCATGGAAAAGAAAATCTGTTCCCGAATGCTTCTGTGGTTCCACCACTGCCGTATTCTGCGAAAAACATTTTTCTTTTCCATGCCTAATCTCCTCCGTCTGTGTCTGCCGCTCTTCTTATGGCTGTAGTCTACCATATTTAGTCCCAAACCGCAACGTCAATAGTCATAAGGAAAAATCTACCGCTCTATCTTCTGTATACTATTCTGTAAATACCGGAGCCGGCGTTGGCTTCCATATAATCTTCCTTATTCTCAAAGCTTAGCCCGTCACTTTCCAGTACTTCTTTCGCTTTATCCAGGCGTACCGCTGCTGTTGTATTAGCCGGAATCTTAACAGTCATAGTGATAGTATTGCCGTTGTTCTCCCAACGTACACCTTCTTCTCCATATATCGAGTGAAATCTTCCATCCACAAAGCTCAGCCCGCCGCCGATGCGTGGGTAAAATACGGCATGCTTAAATCCTGTCCTGTTTTCGTCCGCCTCGATACCTGCCATAACACGATACATCCATTCACCGATTGCCCCATATGCATAGTGATTAAAGGAGTTCATATCAGCACTCCACATACTGCCGTCCGGCTTCAGGCCATCCCAGTGCTCCCAGATAGTAGTAGCTCCCATCTTTACCTGGTACAGCCAGGATGGGAAATCCTCCTTTAAGAGCAGGTCATACGCCTCCTTCACGCAGCCATTCTGACTTAATGCGTGACAAAAATAAGGTGTTCCCACAAACCCGGTCACCAGATGTCCGTTCTCCTTTGACAGAAGCTGCTTTAATCCTTCTACCGTCTGCGGAATATACTCCTTTGGAGTAAGTCCGAAATACAGCGCAACAATATGCGCAGTCTGTGTCTGCGCCGTCATATTTCCATTCTGGTCAAAGAAGGTTTTCTGAAACTTATCAACAATTTTACTATATAGTTTGCCGTAGACCTGTTCATCATGCTTCTCACCCAGCGTTTTGGCAATTTTAGCAAACAGACCTGTAGAGTAGGCAAAGTATGCGGTGCATGTCAAGTCATTCGGGGTTGCGCCAAAATAGCTTCCCTCCTCGGCATCCAGCGCTACCCAGTCGCCGAACTGCAGCTTATAATTCCAGATATAATCCTCTGAGTGGTTCTTCATAAAATCAATCCACCCCTTCATGCTGCGGTACTGACGCCTCAGAATCTCTTTATCTCCGTACATTAGATACAGGGTCCATGGAGCAATTACAGCGACGTCTGCCCATGCCGCTGCCGAATGCGGCCCCTGGCTCAACAGCCAGTTGCCGTCCGTCTTGCCCTCCTCAATATTCGGAACTACGTGCGGCACACCGCCCTCCTCCGTCTGATCCGCTTCCACATCTCTGAGCCATTTCTTATAGAAATTATATGTGTTCATCAGATAGCATGCCGTGCGGCAGAAGATCTGAGCATCACCAGTCCATCCCAGACGCTCATCCCGCTGAGGACAGTCGGTGGGCACATCCAGAAAATTTCCCTTTAACCCCCAGAGATAATTATGATGAAGCTGGTTCAGCAAAGGATTTGAGCATTCGATATTTCCGGTACGCTCCATCTCGGAGTGAAGTGTATACGCAGTAAAATACTCTGGCTTGGGTCTTCCCGGATAACTGATTATAAGCGCATACTGAAAGCCCATGTAAGTAAAACGCGGATGCCAGGTAATGGTTCCGTCTTCACCGAATATATATTTCATCGTTGTCTTTGCGCCGCGCAGATTGTCAAGGTATACGTTTCCCTCATGGTCAAGCACTTCAAAACAGTGCAGCTCAATTACATCACCTGCATGTCCCGACGCAGTCACATGGATTCTGCCCGTCATATTTTGACCGAAATCAATAACTGTCTCTCCTTTCGGAGTGCAAAATACGCTCTTCGCCGGCATCTTATCTATCATTTTGACACGCGAATTACTCTGCGCGCAGAGTACAGACGTGTCGAACGGCACTCTAACGGTATGTCTCCAGACCCCCTGGGGATCTCCCGCCTCAGACCAGCCTTTGATTTCCTTTGATGCATCGTATATTTCCCCGTCATAAATCTCTGCAAATATGATCGGAGAATCCGCTCCCATCCAGCTGTCGTCTGTACAGATAATCTCCTGTGTACCGTCCTCATAGCGAACAAGAAGCTGCATCGCAAATCCCGTTTGATCACCGTAATTATTGCGAGCCTTCGTAAGCCCCATGACGCCCTTATACCAGCCGGCGCCAAGCATAGCACCTGCACCATTCTCTCCCTCTTTGAGATACTGTGTCACTTCATATGTCTGATACAGCAGATGCTTCTGATAGGAAGTCCATCCCGGTGTCATCTCGTCATCGCCGACTTTTCTGCCATTCAGATAGAAATTGTAGAGTCCCAGCGCTGTTGTACAGGCAAATGCCTCCTTTATCTTTCCCCGGAGTGTAAAAGTTCCCCGTACATACGTTCCTTTTGAACACTTTTTATAAGAGTCGTCCGTTTCAGCAGATATAAAAGGTGCTTTCCACTGGACCGAATCCGTCAAAGCAGTAATAAAATGCGCGGTCTCGCTCCATGCGCTCTGCTCTTTTCCATCCGACACGGCTGCACGGACATAGTATTTTCTCATCGGCTCTATTTCAAACCCTTCTGCATGTATCTGCGCAGAATCTTCACTTTTTACTCTCCCGCTGTCGTAGATCACTCGGTCAAAATCTCTGTCCTGTGCGATCTGCAGCTCATAAGATTTCTGAATCACGCTGCGTCTGTCGCTCTCAATCTCCCATCCAAACTGCGGAGCTTCAGAAATGCCTGCAGGATTTATCTGATAGTCTATATGTATTCTCTTTATGTTCAGCATGATTTTCCTCCCGGTCAATTTCAGCGTTTTCTCAGTTTCAAAATAGCTCTGGCTTCATCCGGAGATGCCGTTTTCAGTCCCATGGAGCGAATGATCGCAGCCATCTTTTCCACAATCTGATAGTTATACTGGGCACGACATCCTTCACCGAGATAGTCGCTGTCTTCAAATCCTACGCGTACCACGGTACATCCCATGGCAACTGCAGCTGCCAGGAAGGTCCAATTATCTCTTCCGAAATGGGTTACGCCCCACAAAGCATGCTTAGGCACAAAGGAGCGAAATGCAGTCAGCGCCTCAATTGTCGGCTGCATGCCTCCTTTATGTCCAAATACCAGATTGTACAAAATAGGTTCCGCAAAGGGCCGCTCGTTCTCCACTTGTGCCATGTTATGAAGCATTCCAATATCAAACACCTCTGTTTCCGGAAGAATCCCTCTTTGATATACGGCATCCGCACAGTATCGAATATCATCAAAGCTGTTGATATACACACTCTCTCCAAGATTCGTGCTCCCGCCGTTTAAAGATGCGCTCTCTACCTTCTCGTAATCCAGCGGTTTACATCTTTCCTGAATGCTCATATCTGATACACCGCCTGTGGATGCCTGCACTACTACATCGGTTCTGTCCAGGATTTTTTCAAAGCACTCGGTCATGTAAGTGATATCCGGCGTCAGACTTCCGTCTGGCTTTCTGCAGTGCAGATGACACATAGCTGCTCCGGCCTCCACGCTGTTTTTTACGTCTTCAGCAAGCCGGTCAGCATCTACAGGAGTTCCCGCCTGAACCGGCGCGAGAGATATAATTACTTTTCTCATCTGATTTCATCCTTTCACATCAGTTCTTCCACAATTTCCCGCAGGGTGGATACCTCTCCCACATTGCCGGGAAAAATGATATAAGGCATCCCGGGAAATTTACTCTCCGGACCTGTCATCCACACAGGAATTCCTTTCTTTATCTGTCCCATAACAAGAGCTTTCTTGACCCGCAGAGCTTTTGTTCCTACATCACTGGAGGTAATTCCTCCTTTTGCCACAATAAATCTCGGTTTTATGTCAAGATGACCGATCACACTGGTCACTGCATCCGAAATTTTCACAGAGGCTTCCAGTATCTCATCTCTGTCTGCAGTTTCCGGCACAAGCAGTTTACGGCTGGTGTAGACTACCGCGGTCTTTCCTGCTTCCACCATTCTTTCTGCTTCTTCCACAACCCGCTGCACTTCCTTTTGCAGCCCCTGCGGCTCAAAATATGCGTTTACATGAAACTCCAGAAATGACAGCTCTTTTTCAGACTCTCTCAGGCAATTCAGCTGATCTGTTGTTTTCTTCACATGAGATCCTACCAGAACAATGCCTCCTCTCGTCTCATCTTCACACACCAGCTGACCTTTCGTAAGCAGCGGCTGATCAGAGACTCCCGCAAGTACTTTCGGAAAGGCCGCCGCCGTCCGCGCCAGAAAATGCTTTCCTTCTTTTATCGCACGGATAAACGCCGTGCAGAACACCTTTAGATCCTCATAACACACCGCATTTAAAATAACTTTAGCAAACCCCTGTGCCGCCATCAGTTTTCGGTAAATTCCATCCGTATTCAGCGTTCTCAGTTCCTCTACCGAAATGCAGATACATTCAGGGGCCCGGTACGCACCTTTTGTTTTTTCCTCTACATACTCCGTCAGATCAGATGACTGGTAACCGAATGTTTTATCCTGCGCAAACTCTGTCATGCCTGCCGGGATAAGCATATTTTCCTCCCGGACATAATGAACATTTCCAAACGTATATCTGCCTCCTTCCGGAAAAAACGGGCAGATAATCTCTCCGTCAAATTCATAATTCAATTTATCGGAAATTCCCCTCCTGAGCGTATCTGTCTCTATCGGATAATGACCTCTCAGTGTGGAATCTCCGCGTGATATCAATACAAATTTTTTCCCTGTCTCTTTTGCAGCAAGACTTATACGTTCTGCAATCTGATGATGTACCTTTTTTGTCTCTTCGGCCGAAAAGCTTCTCGAATTTGTCAGAATAAAGAACATCTGAGTTTCGTCCTCAAACGCCTCTCGGATCGTTTTCTGTTCCCAGTCCGTGTATACTGCAATGTCATGTATTGTCTGCACGCCGGTCGGATCGTCATCCAGAACAACGATCTTTTCATAAAAATCTTTGCGGGCCTCTCTCAGCATATCATCCGCACGTCCCCGGTCTGCCGCCGAAAACCGCTCCAGTACACAGAGGGGCTGTCTTTCCTGTCTGCTCATCTTTACTCCTTTCCCGTCAAAGATACGCAATCGGGAACCAGATGCGCATTTCTCCGAATTCCCTGTTATCCCAAGCGAAGTACGGAATAAAACGTACCTTTCTCTTCTCCATTCCGGCAAATTTCAGCGTCTGATAGAGCGCTGTCCTGTCATAGCAATCTCTTCTGATACAATATTCCTCAGCTTCCAGCGCACATATTTTCCGCCCTGCAATCTCCATTTCCGTCTGTCGATATTCTGCATTCAGGTTCAGAAAGATGTCATCCAGTGTGTCCGCATCTGTATCCGGCGTCTCGCAGCAGTATACCAGCGGTCCGTATTCCACTGCAGCCTGATTTGTATTCTCCTCTACCATATTGTGAGAGATGGTACAGCGCGCTTTCATCTCAAAGAATATATCGATTTCCGCCTGTTTCGGATATTCTACTTTTACAGTCTGATAAGTGGATGATTCCCGTTTTGTAAGCGTCTGCTCTTCTTCGTTTACACGGATATAACCGTTTTCCACCCAATCAGGGACTCTGATCTTCAGCTGGAACCCCTGATCCGTCTTTACATCTTCAAAAGTAAATCGTATCCTGCCGTTCCATGGATAGTCCGTTTCCTGAACCAGTGTAAATTCAGCTCCGTTTTTCAGATGGATCTGCGCACGGTTTGCGCCGTACATTCCTGTCCAGACAGTATCCTCTGATACTGTATAGGCATACTCGCTGGACTGAGCAATCGTTCTGGCCAGATTCGGCGGACAGCAATAGCTTAAAATATATTCTGATCGTGTCAGCGGCCAGATCAGTTCGTAATCCAGATTTTTTGCACGGCGAAGCATGTTTTCATAGAAAAATTTTTTTCCGTCGAGGCTGACGGCTGCAAGGTTGGTATTCAACATCATACGCTCAATTATGTTAAAATACTCTGCCTTCGGGTCAATCTGAAACATCCGATACGCCCAGAAAACACCTCCAAGCGATGCACACGTCTCATTATACGCAGTGATATTCGGGAGCTGATATTCATATCCGTACGCCTGATGTACTTTCTGATCTGCAAAAAAATTCCCGTAAGGGGACGTTCCATTGTACAGTGCTCCGCAGCCGCCTGTGATATAAAGCTTCTTATCGATAAGATTTCTCCATACCTTATCAAGTACTTTACGGTACTCCTTATCATCCTCCTCTGCGCACAGATCTGCTACCCCTGCGTACAGATAATTGGCACGCACAGCATGTCCAATAATTTTTTCATGCTGCTTCAGCGGGATTCTGTCCTGATTATCATCAAGACCATCCTTTACACTGTCCCTCAAAGAGATCGCCTGCTTTGCAAGTTTCAAGTACCTCTCTTCCCGAGTGGTACGGTACATCTCAATCAACCCCATATAATGGGAAGGGCACACAGCTGTCTGTACTTCTCCGGTGCGTGCTGCTGTTTCATACAGCTTTTCCAGATAGTCTGCTGTTTTCACTGCAATTTTCATAAAGCTGTCTTTTCCGGTCAGTCTTTTATACAGACATGCTGCAGTAAACAGATGACCGAAATTATACACTTCAAAATCATTGATATCTCCCATCCGGGAAACACCGTTTCCCTGTCGTTCCCCGATGATCTGCTTCGTAGAGATATATCCGTCCGGCTGCTGAGCCCTGGAAATAAGTTCGATATATTCTTCCAGCTTCTCCAGCATCTTCCCGTTACCGGTTTTAGCCGCTGTATACATGGCAGCTTCCATCCATTTATAAAAGTCTCCGTCTCCAAATACGGTTCCGTCAAAATCTCCTTCTGCATATCCTGCGCAGATTCGGAAGTTTTCCAGCACATGACTGATGTCTTTGCTCTCGAACATATGCTGAAGCTGCGGAACTGTACTGTCTGCGCATGTGTCAAATCTCTCTTTCCACAGACCTCCTGTCCAGTTCACTGCCATACCGTCCACCGGTGAGACTTTGGCATATGGGGATTTTCTCGTATCTGTCAGCATCTTGTCATCCTCCCGTCACTCTCCCGCCAGGCCTTTGTCTGCCAGGGCCTTTTTCAGTGCTGCTGCGCCGAACCTTGGACTTGACAGCACCGGTTTTCCATACTGTGTGTGCAGCAGCTCCTCAACGTATGCCATCGATCCCTGTGCAAGCAGAATCACATCCGTACGATCAGCGATTTCTCCAGCTTTGTCACTGAGCATTTTTTTGAATTCCTCCTGATTCAGGCCAAAGGCTCCATCGATCAGACCGTCCACCAGCGTTACTCTGTGTCCCATCTCACGTGCCACTTTAAGAATGGTATTCTTTGTCGGTTCCAGAGTAGTGGGCAAAGTGGCAAGAACCCCGATTCTGCTGCCAAGTCTTACAGCTTCCCTGCACATTTCTTCGTCAATGCGCACAATCGGAACTCCCGTATATTTTCCGATATCCACGGCTGCATCAGCCGCTTCTCCTACGGAAGAGCAGCAGTTTAAAATCACATCCGCTCCATCTGAAATTGCCTGCATAAACATTGTAATCAGCCGAGCAGCAGCCGGAGCAGTTACATATCCGGCACTGCGGACTTCCGCCAGTATAGACGGATCTTCGTAATTTAATAATTTAATCTCATCCCCAAGATTTTTTCGTATCTCTGTATTCACCGTTTCGATCAGTTCCGGTGTCGTACTTGTATATACAATTCCTGCTTTCATCGTTTCCTCTCCTACATTTCTGCTCAGTGCTTTACTGCTCTCAACCGTACCGCCATGTATTGCTTTCCAGGCAATCGTACAATAAATTTACCTTTTCCAGTTCCCTGTTTTTCTATTGTCATGTTCCAGGTGTCTATAATCTCTATCTCAAATTCTGTTTCCTCATCAAAATGAAATTCTCTGAAGGAAGGCTGCATAAAGCTGTAATAAATCAGATAATAGCTCTTTACCTCTCTGCCCCATTCATTTTCAGGCACCGCACAGACACAGTCCCAGCGCTTCTCATACGGCGCCAATCCAAGTCCCGGAGTCTCCTTTAGGAGATCTATAAGGAATCCGAAACGTTTCCAGCTCTCTCCGTGCAGCTTTCCGCCATGTGACCACCACAGCACATTGTCTGCATTTATATATGTCTCTCCGTGCCCCGGATACCCTCCACGGCATGCAGCTTCCCAGAAACGCCGCACCATTTCCTGTGCAGTTATGTTTCCCCATGCATATTGAATATTTCCCTCATAGCAGATCTCATCCAGTACCACCGGTTTTCCAAATATCTTTCTCCATTGATCTGTATACTCTGCTGTCTGATACAGCTCCTGGCGCTGAATGCTGCAATGTGTCACCCACGGGCGTTTATAATCATAAAATGGATGACAGTTATGCACTGAGCGCAGATGGCTGTACGGATCCTTCTCGCAGATAATCTGTGCGTATCTCTCCCAATCAGCAATTGTCTTGTGTTTTAAGAGGTCGTATTCATTGGCAAGTGACCACCAGACATTCCGGAACGCTGAAAATCGCGCAATTACATAATTCCAGTAGAAATCATCCTGCTCCTTTGTCATCTGTGAAAATCCCCAGCGATCATAAGGATGCATCACTATAATATCCGCTTCAATGCCCAGTTCTTGAAGTTTTACAATGCATTCCTCAATATGCCGGAAATGTTCCGGATTAAACCGTGTGAAATCCCAGTGATTTCCTTCTGTTTGATCTGTATACAGGTAAAAATTCTCATCCGTAAGCACACTGCTGTCCATCGGTGTTCCCTCAAACGGATAGGAGCGAGGCTCTCCCAGATTATACGCATAGTGTTTAGGAAAAATACAGAAACGTATCTTGTTAAATCTGGCTTCCTGCAGACTCAAAAGTGTCTCAGAAATTCTCTCATCCGATTGTAATTCCCAGACGTAGCACGTGGTTCCAATCGGATAATACGGAGTCCCGTCTTCGTATGCAAAATGATAGGTGTTCGCCACACGCACAGGTCCGTGATTTCCCTTCTTGGCCGCAGTTACAAGGAAAGTCCCCTCGCAATTCGCTTCTGTAAAATTCCCCTGCAGTGTAAAATGATACTGCCCCTCAAAAGATGGCAGAAATCGGATCTTGTATATGCCGTTCCCATCATAAAATCCTTCTGCCTGTACTGTCTGATTTTTACCTGTAAATGTTCCTCTCAGGTAATAATCCTGAAACGGATTCCCATCTGACGGTCCATGAACCGTGATTTCCTGCATCCCCCATTTTTCTACATATTCTTTATAGATCACACTCTTACTCCTTCTGCCCCAGTACCATCTGAACGGCTTTCAGCCAGCCGCTGTATTTTTCTTCCCGTTCCTCCTGTCTCATCTGCGGCTTAAATTCTGTCCGCTGCATACGCGAGAACAGCTCGTCTGCGCAGTAAATGCCTGCGCCTATACCTGCCGCATATGCAGCCCCGATGCCTGAAAGTTCTTCCGCTGCAGGAACCTGTACGCAGCTGTCCAGAATATCGCTCTGAAATTGCATCAGCCAGCCGTTTCTTGTAGGACCGCCGTCAACGCGCAGCTCCACTTCACTGATATCCGCTGCATCCTTCATCAGTCTTACGATATCTGCAATCTGATAAGCAATACTGGACAGACCTGCACGTACCAGTTCAGCTCTTCCGGTCGTTCTGCTCATACCGCAGAAAACAGCAGATACATCACTTCTCCAGTACGGCGCTCCCAAACCGGAAAAACCCGGAACCAGATACGTTTTATCTGCCGGATTTGCCTCTCGTGCCAGTTCCTCAGACTGCGCAGCACTCTTAAGAATTCCCACATCATCCTTCAGCCACGTGATAACTGCTCCCGTATAATTAATATTTCCTTCCAGTACATACTGCACTTTTCCTCCCTGCTTCCAGGCAAGAGAAGTCACAACGCCCAGGTCTGAAAAAATCGGTTTTTCTCCGATATTCATCATGATAGATGATCCTGTACCGTATGTCGTCTTCATCATTCCGCGTTCCGTACATCCCTGACCGAACAGTGCGCCGTGAGAATCTCCCAGCACGCTGTGAATCGGAATCACATGAGGGAAAAGCCCCCCGGCATCCGTCATACCGAATACTCCGTCAGAATCCGTAAGCTGCGGCAGGGAAGTTATCGGAATACCAAATTTTCTGCATAGCTCTTGATCCCATTGCAGCTCTGTAATGTTAAAAAGCTGTGTTCTTGACGCATTGGAATAGTCTGTACGAAACTCTTTTCCACCGGTCAGCTTAAAAACAAGCCAGCTGTCCACAGTTCCACAGCAGATATCCCCCTGTTCTGCACTCTCCTGCACCCCCGGAACCTGCTCCATAATCCAGGCGAGCTTAGCCGCAGAAAAGTAAGGAGAGAGCTGCAGTCCCGTACGCATTTTTACCTGCGCTTCAAATTCGGGATCCTCTCCGGCAAGGCGGCGGCAGATTTCCTCGCCGCGGGCGCACTGCCATACGATGGCGTTATATACCGGTTTACCCGTATGTCTGTTCCATGCAAGAGCTGTCTCTCTCTGATTGCTGATGCCGATGCATGCCACCGAAGATGCGGAAATGCCGCTCTTGACTATAAGATCCCGTATTACCGCAATCGTATTACAATAAATTTCCTCGGGATCGTGTTCCACCCATCCGCGTTCATCAACAAGCTGTCTGTGCGGTCTGTCCGTCCGGCAGATCAGTTCTCCTTTTCCGCCGAACAGCAGCGCTTTTGTTCCCTGGGTGCTCTGGTCAATCCCAATCACATATTTCTCACTCATGATAAAAGCTCCATTACTTTCCCTGCGATTCCTTCTGCATTCAGTCCGTAATAGTTAAATACTTCCATCGAAGTGCCAGTGATAACCGGTGCATCAGGAAGTGCCATTGTCGCAACCTTCTTGGGGCAGTTTTCCCCTACAACCTGGCTGACCATAGATCCCAGACCTCCGAACGGCGCATGTTCCTCCACACTGACAACAACCTTTGCAGCGTTTGCCATGCGAATAATGCTCTCTTTATCCAATGGCTTTAAGCAGTACATATCCAGAACAGATGCCGAGATACCCTGCTGTTTTAAAATTTCTGCTGCCTCCTTAGCCGGACGCACCATTTCGCCGCAAGCAATAATTGCCGCGTCCGTTCCCTCACACAGCACGGTAGCGCGATCCATCTCAAATGGCGTGTCATCCTCATCATAGATATCCTCCACAGGATTTCTTCCCACGCGGATATATGCAGGCTTTTCATCTTTCACGAGTTCCTCCATCAGTTTTTTCGTCTGATGGCGGTCACTCGGTACATAGACTCGCATATTCGGAATCGCACACATGGCTGCAAAATCCTGTGCCGAATGATGGCTCATGCCAAGTGCTCCGTAGCTGATTCCTCCGCTGATGCCGATCAGCTTCACATTTGTATTGGAGTAGGCAACGTCAACCTTTGCCTGCTCATAGCTTCTCGTACTCAAAAAGCACGCCGGAGATGCTGCAAACGGACGTTTTCCTGCCTTTGCCATTCCAGCGGAAATACTCACCAGATTCTGCTCCGCGATTCCCACCTCCACAAACTGGTCGGGATGGGCCTCAGCAAACGGCGCCAGGGATGCGCTTCCTCTGGAGTCGCTGCAGAGCACTACAATATTCTTATCTGTTTTTGCCGCCTCATTCAGCACTTCGCATATAGCCTGCCTGTTTGGAATCTTATTCATTTCGTGCCGCCTCCTCTTTCTCTGTAAGTTCTTTTACCGCCTGTTCATACTGCGCCTGATCCGGCACCTTGTGATGCCATCCGGCCTGATTTTCCATAAAGGAGACTCCGCATCCCTTTATGGTATTTGCAATCACAGCCGTTGGGCATCCTTTAACCGTTTTTGCTTCATCATATGCCGCACACAATGCATCAATATCGTTTCCATCTACAGAAATCACGTGCCAGCCGAATGCTTCAAAGCGCGCTTTTAAATTTTCATGATGCATTACATCTTCCGTACTTCCTGAGATCTGAAGACGGTTCCTGTCCACAGTCACGCACAGGTTATCGAGCTGATAGTGGGACGCTGCCATAACACCTTCCCACACAGATCCCTCCGCGAGTTCTCCGTCTCCCATCACCGTATATACCCGGCTTGGACGATTATCCATCCTGCACGCTTTCGCTATTCCGACACACACCGGAAGTCCATGCCCCAGCGATCCGGAATTCATCTCTATTCCCGGCAGCTTATTATTCGGATGTCCAATATATTTTGATCGGAATCGGGAGAACTTTTCGATCACCTCTTCAATCGGGAAAAATCCCTTGGCTGCCAGCACAGAATAATAAGCTTCCACAGAATGTCCCTTGCTCATTACGAAATAATCTCTGTCGGGGTCATTCTGATTTTCCGGGCTTATATTCATTTCCTTCATATACAGGCTGACCAGAATCTCCATCACACTGAAATCTCCGCCGATATGTCCGGTTTTAGCGCCATATATCATATCCAGAACATTTTTTCTAAGTGAAAATGCTTTTGCTTTTAAATTCTCCATTTTTTTCCTCCGTTACTTCACAGGATTATAGATTGCAGCTTTTACTTCTTCTTCAATCGGATCATACAGATCCGGCTTCACACCGATATATTTGCACGCTTCGTACAGAACCGGCACAACATCTCTGTGAATACCCACACAGTGATGAATGTACGGTCCACAGACAATCTTATTCTCCAGACGCTTCAAATCTTCTACTTCCACCCATACGTAAGTACCCTTGGTGTACGGTCCGTCCACACCCCTGGCGTGTCCCAGCAAAAGCGAGTATTCGCCGTTATCTCCATCAAAACGGCAGAGCGTCATATCCCCGTGTTTTGCCTCAGCCTCCACGGCACCGGGATGATCAAATGCCAGCGGGTATCCGATTGTCGGTTTTTCCCTGGCTACAGAAATCGGCCACGGTCCGCAGTGCTGCAAGAGCTCACCATTCTCATTGTCAGGGTGGCGTACTGTCCAATCAGCAAAGAAGGTTCTGGCCTCATCCATACCTGCAGCCTCAGCGAGAACGGCAGTCACTGCGCCATGGATATCTGTCTCACAGACAACCGGAATTCCCTCTTCATTCAACAGGGAATTTGCTGCACACGGCATGATTCCTATTTCTCCCTGCAGCGCATTCCAGCATTGGATGGCTATGGCATTGCAGCCATACTTTTGGGCCAGCCGCTTCATTGCTACTTTAAGGGCCGCTACGTTCTCAAGCTCGCTGTCTTTTATTTTAATGCACATATTGGAACGGCAATAGCTGATGACTTCATCTACCGGAACTTTCTCCTCCTTGGCTTTCTTCATTTCAGCAGTCAGTTCCGGAATTGGTACTGGAGATAACTGAATATTAAATTTCTCCAGCAGCTCTCCTTCATTGCACATCGTTGCCCAGAAATCAAACGGACGCGGTCCTATCTGAAGGATTCTTGTGTGCCTGAAAACCTTCACTACATTGCAGACAGCAAGAAAATTTCGGATACCATTTTCAAACTCCGGATCTGTCAGACGACAGTTTGTCAGATAAGTAAACGGTACACCGAATCTGCGCAGTACCTTTCCGGTGGCAAACAATCCGCATTGACTGTCTCTCAGGCGAACTCCGTTTTCATCCGGCCGTTCATCTCTCGGTCCCCAGAGCAGCACCGGTACATTCAGCGCTTTTGCCAGTCTGGCACAGACATACTCGGTACCGAAGTTGCAGTGAGGAAGAAAAAGACCGTCTACACCAGCTTCCTGAAACTTTTTAATAATCTTTGGAAGATCCTGGTCGTCATAGAGCAGACCCTCTTCATTGATATCATCAATATCCACTAATTCTACCTGAAGTTCATTTAATTTTTCTCTTGTCATGCCTGCAAATTTCAGAGCATCTGGAGCACTGAAAATGCTCCTTCTTGTAGGGGCAAAGCCCAGTTTGATTTTCGCCATAATTGTTCATCCTCTCTTTTCTCAGTTGAATTTCTAATTTAATTCTCATTTAATTTGTTTAACTTTCTGACTTGATTATACTTAATTATTCTTGAATTGTCAACTTAATATCGTTTAATTTTCATTAATCTCAATTAAACTTCTATTGACACCAATAGGAAAATCAGTTAGGATAAATTCAGAAATGCTCATTGTTCAAAAAGAGGAGGTTTTGTAATGGCAATCTCAGCAAAAGAACTGGCGCAGAAGCTGAATCTGTCTGCTGCCACAGTTTCCATGGTGCTGAACCGCAAGCCCGGAATCAGCGAAAAAACCAGAAATCTGGTTCTCTGCGCTGCACGGGAATATGGATATGATCTATCAAAAAAAGGGGATCCGGATGCGCCCAAAGGTGCTGTCCAGCTTGTGATTTATAAAAAAGACGGTGCTGTCGTGACAGATACACACTTTTTCGCACAGCTCACAGAAGGAATTGACCAGGGCTGCAAGGAGGCAGGATTTGATCTGCAGATTTCATATTTTTATGCCAATCAGGATGTCAATGCGCAAATCCGTTCTCTCTCGGATAAGTCGTTTCAGGGGCTTTTGCTGCTCGGAACTGAGCTTGAAAAGGAATACTTTCACTATTTCCGCAGCCTGAAAGTGCCGCTTGTGGTTCTTGATACGTATTTTGAGGAGCTAGACTGCGATTCCGTACTTATCAACAATGTACAGGGTGCTTATCTCGCAACAAATTATCTGATAGACAGCGGACTGACGCGTGTGGGGTATCTGCGCTCTTCCTATCCCATAGGAAATTTCGCAGAACGGGCGGACGGATATTACAAGGCTTTACGCCACCACCGGATTCCATCAGAGCATCCGTATGTTCACCGACTGACACCTTCCATCGAAGGAGCATATCAGGATATGCTGCATCTGCTTCGGGAAGGTAATATAGAAACAGCACAGGCATACTTTGCAGATAATGATCTCATTGCCGCCGGAGCCATGCGTGCTTTTAGAGAATGCGGGTATTCCATTCCGAATGATATCTCTTTCATTGGCTTTGATGACATGCCTGTATGTGATTTTCTCGAGCCGCCGCTTACAACCATGGAGGTTCCAAAACAATATATGGGCAAACTGGCTGTGGAACGTCTTGTTCATCGGATCGCCCAGACTTCTGAACCTCCGATAAAAATCGAAGTCTCTACGCGTCTACGTGAAAGAATGAGCGTAAAAAAATAACAGCCGGCCCTCAGGCTCCGGCTGTCGAACAGACAAAACAAATGTTGCCTGGCATAACCGGGCAACACATAAATCATATATAATTTTATTCCTCTGCCTGCGTATCTTCTGCAGCTGCATCAGTATCCGTATTGGCCGCATCTGTGCTTTCTTCCGTTTCCTGTTTCTCAGTAACAACGGCATTTTCCATAATCAGGTCAAGCACTCGATCCATCATGATCTGCTCTTCTACAACATCCTCACCGTACTGCTCGAGGAACTCCTCCTCAGTTGTCTGCTGCTGCTCAACGTACTCTGCAAGGCGGTTCTTATAGTCCTCGTCATCAACTGTATAGCCTTCTGCCTTTACAATTGCCTGAAGCACCAATCTTGCGGCTGTTATGCTCTTTCCGTACTCCTCTTTCTGAGCGTCATATTCTTCCTGGCTCATGCCGAGCTGCTTAATATAGTCCTCTACTTCCATGCCGAACATCTGTGCATAGGACTCTACCTGGTCCTGATACGTATCCTCTCCCTGCTTGACAAGAGACTCCGGATACTCTTTGATCTCACTGCCCTCCACAACCTGGGTCCACGCAGTATTGCGCGCCTGCTGATCTGCCTGCTCCTGGTTCTGGTTTTCCAGATCTGTTCGGATGCCTGCGCGGTATTCATCAATCGTCTGATAATCTGTATTAGCCTGCACCCATGCATCTGTCAGCTCACCGGACGGGCGCTTAATGGCATTTACCGTCACATGGAAGACAACGTCTGCGCCCTGCAGACTCTCCTCCGAATAGTCATCCGGGAATTTCAGATTCAGATCTCTGCTTTCGCCTTTCTTCGCACCGATCAGTCCATCCTCAAAGCCATCAATAAACTGTCCGGATCCCAGCTCAAGATCGTATCCCTCTGCAGTTCCTCCGTCGAATGCTACACCGTCTTTTGTACCTTCATAGTCGATATTGACGGTATCTCCCTCCTGTGCCACGGCATTCTCATCCGTCACCTCCACAGGATTTGACAGAGCATAGTCAATCTCATTCTGCACATCCTCATCTGTTACCGGAGTAATCACTTTGTCCACAGCAATTCCTTTGTACTCGCCCAGCGCTACTACTTCGTCCAGATTATAGTCATCAGCTGCTGCCGTATCGGTGCTCTCTGTCTTTGTATCTTCCTTACTGTTTTCCGCGCCGCATGATGTCATGGAAACTCCCAGACAAAGCGCAAGCGCAAGTATTGCAAATTTTCTCTTCATAAAATTTATTCCTTTCTTCCAAAACCTATCGCTTTTGGCATCATATCACACTTTATGCGGAAAGGAAAGACCTCCCCGCAGATTTCACATTTTGGTCATCGTTCTTTTAGCCGATATCAGGCCTGGAGGCATCATAGATGAGTGATGCATCAAACAGATCCGAAAGTCTGTCCGTTGCTCCGGAGGCATCCTGATAAAGCCGCAGTCCGTCAATACTTCTTCTGCCCTGGCGCACATAGTCCGTTGCAATCTGTACCCAGTACTGGCTGGAATCTATATTGCAGAAAAATTTAAATCCCTTATTCTTCAGATATACATATGTCTCATTTTCATCATTGTAGCCTGTATAGTCCGCAATATCAGTGCCATAAGGGAAGAATAGCACATCCGTCTCCCCGATCACACTTCCCACATATGTCTCCCAGTTATCGGCATCTGCCTTCGTCTGTTCAAAATTCTCCGCATAGCTTATATGACTGTAACTGCTGCTTGCAAATTCCCATCCCTCTGCTTTCAGCGCTTCAAGCACCGGCTTTACATTTTCGATTTCCTGTGTATTTGATGCAGAGAGCTGCATACTGTTCGCAGAAGCTTCTTCAGATGTCCCCTGCTCTTCATTGGAGGCAGTTTCCGTTGACGTCTGGGATGAAGCTGTGTCCGCCGGAGAAGTCTGATATCCCAGAATACCGTATTCGCCGGAAAATCCCAGCAGACCCCTGGCCCCACGGTATGAAAAATCAGGATGTTCTTCGATAAAAGCATCCACAAGGGGAACCACATCATAAGCTCCAGTCACCACCGTACCGTCAGCCTGCTGATACTGGCTGACCGGTTTGCCATCCTGAAGAATCATTTTCGTCACATATCCCTTTCCGGCAAGAGATGTGTCATAGCAGACATCCTCCTGCGACAGAATAAACGGCTTCTTCCCTTCTGGCAGATACACACTCGTGCTTCCCATCTCTCCGTCATCATTTACGCTTACCATGTCGTGAATGCTGACAAGCACATATCCGTTGTCATAAAGCTGCTGAAGCATCTTCTGGAATTCATCCACGGTAAGGCTGTTCTGTGCAGCCACCGTATCCTTCTGCTCTGTAAACACAAGCTGGGGATCCGCAATCAGAGTCCGCACCATCAGATGTGTAATCTTACTTGCAGGAATTGCCTTTAAGTTTGATTTTGCCTCCTCGTAGTCTGCCAGTATTGTCACGAGATCCGGATCCTGCATTGCATTATCAATACTTTTTATAGTTTCAATCGCCGCCTCGTAGTCATACTGTTCCGCAAGCTCCTTAGCCTCTGCGATCTTCTGTTCCCTTGTATTCTTCTTTTCCTCCTGCAGCTGCTGTTCCTGCCGTGCTTTCTCTGCCTTGGCTTCCTGCCTCTCCCTGCCGCTTCTCACCGCAGCTGAGATCCCGGTCACAATTCCCACAATCAGAAGAATCAGTACCGCAGCGCATATGCTGCGAAGGATCAGTACTCTTCTGCGTCTCTCCCTCCGCCTCTGTTCTCTGCGCCGTTTTATTCTGTGCCTTGTCTCGGGATCGAGTGTCTGCGGATCTATTCTGTGCCGCTCCCGGTTCTTTTTTGCCATTTTACCCTCCAATCCTTTTTAGTTCCGTAATGATAATGTAACAATTACTTAACAGTATAGCATAAAACTTCTTACAGTACAATTCACACCTGATTTTATTCTCAAAAACTAATGGGGCTCTTTATTGCCTTTTCCGCAAAAGGATGTTAAAATAAAGAAATGTACGGAGACTTTCGATTAGATAAAGTGTTCTCCGAATAACATAAGGAGGAACAGAGACTTATGCCTTACTGGATACCTATTGTGATCATCCTTGTTGTGATGATCGGTGCCCTCGTGGGTCTGTATTTCTTTGGAAGAAAGCAGCAGAAGAAGCAGGACGCGCAGCGCGAGCAGATGGAAGCGGCAAAACAGACGGTTTCCATGCTGATCATTGATAAAAAGAGACTGCCCATCAAGTCGTCCGGACTTCCTCAGATGGTGATTGATCAGACTCCAAAGCTGCTCAGACGTTCCAAACTCCCGATCGTAAAGGCGAAGATCGGTCCCAGAATCATGACCCTTGTTGCAGACGAGAAGGTCTTCGATATGATTCCGGTAAAAA
>CALWBA010000070.1 GCA_944375815.1 uncultured Lachnospiraceae bacterium
GCATTGGATTTTGAGTCGTATGCGTCTGCCAGTTCCGCCACAGCGGCATTTGTACCCTTCTCAGGCACAAATGATTATAGCACACCGACACGCAGCATGCAAGCAAATTTTGTTAATTTTTCTAAAATTTCATGCAATAGGAATACGCTCTGAGCTCTGCAGAGCGTATCCTCATGACATACCTTAAATCCTGGCGATTTTCTCCATTGCCTCCAGTGTATTCTCATACGTTCCGAAAGCAGTCAGACGGAAATATCCTTCTCCGCAGGCACCAAAACCGCAGCCGGGAGTTCCCACTACATTCGCCTTTTCAAGGAGGCGGTCAAAGAATTCCCAGGAGGTCATTCTGCCCGGAGTCTTGAGCCAGATATACGGAGCATTGACTCCTCCCGAAACCTGATATCCGAGGCTCTTTAAACTCTCGCTTATTACTTTTGCGTTTCTCATGTAATAGCCGATCTGTTCTTTCAGCTGCGCTTTTCCCTCGTCGGAATAAACAGCCTCTCCGGCTCTCTGTACAATATACGGTGCTCCGTTAAATTTTGTTCCGTGACGTCTTGCCCAGAGGCTGTGAAGCATCACACCGTCTTTGTCCTTTAAATCTTTGGGTACAACCGTAAAGCCAAGGCGCACGCCGGTAAAACCGGCATTCTTGGAAAAGCTTCTCAGCTCGATCGCACATGTTCTGGCACCCTCACATTCATAAATAGAGTGCGGAATATTTTCCTCGGAAATATACGCTTCATATGCAGCATCGTAAATGATAACGGCCCCGTTTTTGTTTGCATAGTCCACCCAGCGCTGGAGCTGTTCTTTTGTGGCCGCGCTTCCGGTCGGATTGTTTGGGAAGCACAGATAGATCAGATCCGGCACCTCAGACGGAAGTTCCGGGACAAATCCGTTTTCCTCCGTGCACGGCATATAAATCACCCCGTCGAAGTTCTCCTTTTCGGGACGATACAGTCCTGTTCTGCCTGCCATAACGTTTGTATCCACGTAAACCGGATAGACAGGATCGCAAACAGCAATCTTATTGTCCAGGCTGAAAATCTCCTGAATATTTCCTGAGTCGCTTTTTGCACCGTCGGAGATAAAAATCTCATCCGGTTCTATTGCACATCCTCTCGCCTTATAATCGTTTTGGGAAATTTTTTCTCTCAGAAATGCATATCCCAGATCAGGCGCGTATCCGTGAAAAGTCTCAGCGTGTCCCATCTCGTCAACTGCCTTATGCAGCGCATCTATGATCGCCGGCGCGATCGGCTGCGTCACATCGCCGATTCCAAGACGTATAATCTTCTGATCAGGGTGCTCTCCCTGGTATTTTGCAACTCTTGCTGCAATCTCAGAAAACAGATAACTTCCCGGCAGTTTCAAATAATTGTCATTAATCTTAAACATAATTTACCTCATCCTTTTTTTATTCATTATCCATCAGTGCGAGAATCATCTGTGCCGTCTCCAGCATGCTTCTGCCCATATCCATGCTCTGCTTCTGCAGATACCGGTGTGCCTCCTCCTCGCTCAGATGGTTTCTTTCCATTAAGAGCTGTTTTGCATCTCCGATCGTTTTGCGCTCCTGCTCGCTCCTTACTCTGCGGGGACGCTTTGCTTTTTGAGGACGGACAATCTGGCTTGTCATCATCTGCACCGTATTGACCAGATCATACGCTCTCAGCGGAAGGGTCAGCGCCATAAAGCCAAGGCCCAGCTGGCTGACCGCGGAAGCGGAAGCTATGAGCAGCATCTCAAAGCCTTTCGGCAGGCACTCACGAAGCTGTGTGCAGTGCATATCTTTCAGCCGGCAGCCGGATATTACAAGTCCTGCGTCCAGCTGTGCCGCTGCATGAAAAACCTGCGAAGCGTTCGTACAGACTGCCGACACTTCGAAGCCATGACGAATCAGGATATTCTGAATTCGTCTGCCGTCCTCCGCATTCGGAAACGCAATTATAATGCCCGTCATATGCGGTAGAGATACCGCTGAATCTCCCATTCACTCACTTCTGCTGCATAGGACTGCCATTCCCGTCTTTTCTCGCGGATATATCTGCGCAGGAAAGTCTCTCCGAGAACGTCTCTCATCAGCTCGTCTTTCTCCAGATACAGAAGTGCTTCAGGAAGGCTCTGCGGTACCCGGCGGATACCAAGTGCCTCTATTTCCTCCTCATCCATCCGCTTGATCTTTGCCGGCGCCTGCGCCGGCGGGTCAATTTTATGCTCCATTCCCCACAATCCTGCGGCAAGGCAGGCAGCGTGCACCAGATACGGATTTGCGGACGGGTCAGGCCATCGAAGCTCCAGCCGCGTGCGCGCACCTTTAATCGAAGGTATGCGTATAAGCTGGCTGCCGTTTTCCGCTGACCATGCCGCCCAGACAGGCGCCTCAAAATCCGGGATCAGTCTCTTGTAGGAATTGACCAGCGGATTTGTCAGTGCCATCAGTGCGTGAATGTGATGCATGATACCGCCCATAAACCAATACGCTTCACGGCTTAAGCCCAGCGGGTCACTGTCATCAGCAAATATGTTTCTGCCGTCCTTTTCAAGCGACAGATACATATGCATCCCCGATCCCTCTTCTCCCATCACCGGCTTTGGCATAAACGTTGCATGCAGTCCGTGACGTTTTGCGATCGTGCGCATTGCCATCTTGGCTGTCATGATCTCATCCGCAGCCTTCAGACTCTCCGAGTAGCGGAAATCTATCTCATGCTGTGCAGGAGCCAGTTCGTGATGCGAAGACTCCACTTCAATTCCCATATCCTCAAGCGTCAGTACCATGTCTCTTCTGGCATTCTCTCCAAGATCAAGCGGGCTTAAATCAAGATAGCCTGCCTGTTCATGCGTAATTGTCGTGGGCAGTCCGTTATCGTCTGTGTGAAACAGGAAAAACTCCAGCTCCGTCCCCACCTGAAAGGTATATCCTTTTTCTGCTGCCCTGGCGAGTGTTCTCTTTAAGATATGACGCGGACTCTCCTCAAGCGCAGACCCGTCAGCCTTTAATATATCGCAGATCAGCCTTGCCACCTTTCCCTGCTGCGGTCTCCACGGCAGAATCGCGAATGTCGACAGATCCGGAGCCAGAAACAGATCTCCCGTCTTCTCTCCGCCAAAGCCCGGCAGCGGGGCTCCCTCGATTCCGCAGTGATTGTTAAACGCTTTCTCCATCTGCCCGGCAGCGATTGCGATGTTTTTCATATTCCCGCACATATCCGTAAACTGCAGACGGATAAATTCCACATCCTCTTCTTCTATCAGATCCAGTATCTCTTCTCTGAGATTATCTTCCATTATACTTCCTCCTGCCGTTTCTTTTATAGTAAAAAAGGGCGCACTTAATCCGGAAACTTCATTTCCACACTAAGACGCCCTTGTCCATGCACCCTATTATAGCAAAGCAGCCTTATCGGCGCAAGACAGAATTTTTGGAAATTTACTGAAGGTTGGTATATCCCATCAGCGACGCATCGACTGCTTTTGCTGCCTCTCTGCCCTCGTGAATCGCATGAACGACGAGGGATTGTCCCCTGCGCATATCACCCGCTGCAAAAATTTTCGGGTTTTCTGTGCAGTAGCCTCCATCTATGGTGCTCACATTCGTACGCTCGTTGAGTTTTACTTTAAACGCATCTGCCACATACTTCTGAGCTCCGAGAAATCCTGCTGCAATCAGTACCAGATCTGCAGGAATAATTTTTTCTGTTCCCGGTATCGGCTCCATACGCCTCCTGCCGGTTGACGGATCCGCAACGCTTTTGAGCTTCACCGTCTTGGCACGGCGCACCTCACCTTTCTTTCCGGTAAGGAATTCCACAACTGTTGTCTCATACACCCGCGGATCATGTCCGAAGACGGCGATTGCCTCCTCCTGGCCATAGTCCGTCTTGCAGACCTTCGGCCATTCCGGCCACGGGTTGTTTGCTGTACGGGCATCCGGAGCTTTCGGCATCATCTCAATCTGCGTCACGGACTTTGCTCCCAGACGGATCGCAGTTCCGACACAGTCATTTCCGGTGTCGCCTCCGCCGATTACAACAACATGTTTTCCCTTTGCCGGCACGAATTTACGATCTGTAAGGTTGGAATCAAGAAGGCTTTTTGTCACACCGGAAAGGAAATCTACTGCAAAGTAAATACCCTTTGCCTCTCTGCCTGGAACCGCGATATCCCTGGGATTGGATGCTCCGCAGGCAAGAAGGATACGGTCGTATTCATTCAGCAGTTCTTCTGCAGAGATATCCGCTCCGATATCTGCATTTGTCACAAACCGCACTCCTTCTTCCTCCATCAGGTGAATGCGGCGGTCAAGAATGCTTTTGTCCAGCTTCATATTCGGAATGCCATAACGCAGCAGGCCGCCGACGCGGTCCTTTCTTTCATATACCGTTACGCTGTGTCCCCGGCGATTTAACTGCATCGCGGCCGCCAGCCCGGACGGGCCGCTTCCTATTACGGCGATCTTTTTTCCGGTGCGTACGGCAGGAATCTCCGGCTTCACCCATCCTTCTGCAAATGCTTTTTCAATAATTGCGCGTTCATTCTCTTTGGTAGATACAGGTTCCCCGTTCAGATTACAGGTGCAGGCTGCCTCGCACAGCGCCGGACAAACGCGGCAGGTAAACTCCGGAAAACTGTGCGTGGATTTTAACCGTTCGTAAGCCTGCTTCCAGTTTCCGGTGTATACCAGATCATTCGTCTCCGGCACCAGATTGTGAAGCGGGCAGCCGCTGACCATTCCTGCGATCACAGCACCCGACTGGCAGAAGGGAACACCGCACGCCATACACCTTGCTCCCTGGAGCCTCTGCCTTTCCAACGGCAGAGGCGTGCGGAACTCCTGAAAATCCGAAATTCTCTCAAGCGGCGGTTTTACTTTCGCCGTCTCTCTGTTATATTCCAAAAATCCTGTTGGCTTTCCCACGTTATTTCCTCCTATCTCTTCTGTTCCATGGCCTCGTAAAACGCTTCTATCTGTGCCTGTTCACTGCTCAGGCCTCTCTCCTCAAATTTTGTGGCCAGCTGCAGCATCTTCTTGTAATCGTTCGGAATAATTTTCTTAAATTTAGGCAGATACACATCAAAGTTATCAAGAATTCTTTTTCCCTTTTTGGAACCTGTAGCTTCCACATGCTTCTCGATCATGGCGCGAAGCTCCTGCTGATCGTATTTATTATCCACCTTCTCAATGGAGATCATCTCTTTGTTGGTGTGGTGGTACACACAGCTCTAATCATCCAGTACATGTACCATTCATCCGCTCCTACCTGCAGCGAAGTTCTTGCCTGTTCTGCCGAGCACGGCAACTCTTCCTCCGGTCATATATTCACAGCCGTGGTCGCCGACACCCTCCACAACGGCGTATGCGCCCGAATTTCTGACTGCAAATCTCTCACCGGCAACACCGCAGATGTAAGCGCTGCCGCTGGTAGCTCCGTAAAGTGCCACATTTCCCACAATAATATTTTCATCCGCCTCGTAAGCAGCCTCTCTTGGCGGGTAAACTGCAAGTTTTCCTCCGGAGAGTCCTTTTCCGAAATAGTCATTGCTGTCGCCGCTTAAAGAGAGTGTCAGTCCTTTCGGAATGAATGCGCCGAAGCTCTGTCCGCCCGCGCCGGTACAGCGTACCACGATGGAGTCTTCTGGCAAACCGTCTTTATACTGTCTCGTGATTTCAGCTCCTAACAATGTTCCGAATGTCCGATCCGTATTCGTCAGTTTTACGGAAATTTCCTGGCGCTGTCCGTTTGCCTTTTCCAGATCAAGAACCTTTAAGAGGACTCTCTCGTCCAGGGTCTGTTCAAGATGAAAATCATATGCCTTTTCCGGATGGAAGGTACACGGCACACCGCTTCCGGGACTTGCCAGCACAGCAGAAAGATCCAGCTTTGCACCGTGCGGATTGCTGCGGTGTTCCGTCTCACGAAGCAGATCGGTTCTTCCCACCATCTCATCGATTGTGCGCACACCGAGTTTTGCCATATATTCCCGGAGCTCCTGCGCAATAAATTTCATAAAGTTTACAACGTACTCCGGTTTTCCGGCAAAGCGTTTGCGAAGCTCAGGGTTCTGGGTCGCAACTCCGACCGGACAGGTGTCAAGATTGCAGACGCGCATCATCACGCATCCCATCGTCACAAGCGGTGCTGTCGCAAATCCGAATTCCTCCGCGCCCAGAAGCGCTGCAATCGCTACATCTCTGCCGCTCATCAGCTTTCCGTCTGTCTCAATGACAACGCGGTCGCGCAGACCGTTCTGTATCAGCGTCTGGTGTGTCTCGGAAAGTCCCAGCTCCCATGGCAGTCCTGCATGGTGAATGGAGCTTCGCGGCGCAGCGCCCGTACCTCCGTCATAACCGGAAATCAGGATGACCTGCGCACCTGCTTTTGCCACTCCTGCCGCAACGGTTCCCACACCTGCCTCGGAAACGAGTTTTACGGATATTCTCGCATATTTATTCGCATTCTTCAGGTCATAAATGAGCTGTGCCAGATCCTCGATGGAATAAATATCGTGGTGCGGCGGCGGAGAAATAAGGCTGACACCCGGTGTCGAATGGCGCGTTTTTGCAATCCACGGATATACTTTTCTTGCAGGAAGGTGACCTCCCTCACCCGGTTTTGCCCCCTGTGCCATTTTAATCTGAATTTCCTTCGCGCTTACGAGATATCTGCTTGTCACGCCGAACCGGCCGGATGCAACCTGCTTGATCGCAGAGCAGCGATCATGGTTTGTACCTGCAGAGTCAAGACGCTCCTCGCTCTCTCCTCCCTCTCCGGTATTTGACTTTCCATGAAGCATGTTCATCGCAAGCGCCAGGGTCTCATGTGCTTCCTGGGAAATCGAACCGTAGGACATGGCTCCCGTCTTAAAACGTTTTACAATAGAGTCCACGCTTTCTACCTCATCGATGCTGATTTCCTGTTCCGGATAGGCAAATTCGAGAAGATTTCTCAGGTTTCCTGTTTCCTCTTTATCTACAAGTGCTGTGTATTGCTTGAACAGCTCATAACTTCCGGTTTTTGTTGACTGCTGAAGCAGATGAATGGTCTGCGGATTATAACGGTGTTCCTCTTTGGCGCTGCGCATTTTGTGGCGTCCCACGCTCTCCAGTGTCAGGTCAACGGAAAGGCCCAGCGGATCAAATGCCCTGGAGTGCATGGCGTCTACATCTGCCGCAATATCATCGAGAGTGATGCCGCCCACCCGGCTTACTGTATTTGTAAAGTACTGATCTATTACCTCTTTGGAGATGCCTACTGCCTCAAAAATCTGTGACCCCTGGTATGACTGTATCGTGGAAATTCCCATTTTGGATGCGATTTTTACAATGCCGTGCAGCACCGCCGCGCAGTAATCATCGACTGCTGCGTAGTAATCCTTGTCCAGCATCTCCTCATCGATAAGTTCTCGGATCGTCTCGAGTGCCAGATACGGATTCACTGCACAGGCGCCGTAGCCCAGGATTGTTGCAAAGTGATGTACTTCTCTCGGCTCTCCGGATTCCAGAATGACCGCAAGCGAGGTACGTTTTTTGGTCTTTACCAGATGCTGATGCACTGCGGATACAGCCAGCAGCGACGGCATCGGAACGTGATTTTCATCCACACCCCTGTCGGAGAGTACAAGAATATTTGCGCCGTCGCGGTGCGCCTTGTCTACCTCCACAAAGAGCCGTTCAATCGCGCGTTCCAGATTCGTGCTCTTATAATATGTGATCGGCACAACTGCCACCTTGAATCCCGGCACCTGCATATTTTTGATTTTAAGCATATCCGTGTTTGTGAGTATAGGATTATTGACCTTTAATACCTGGCAGTTCTCCGGCTTTTCCTCAAGCAGATTGCCGTCCTCACCGACATACACGGCAGTTGATGTTACGATCTCCTCGCGGATGGCATCAATTGGAGGATTTGTGACCTGTGCAAAGAGCTGCTTAAAGTAGTGGAACAGAGGCTGATGCTGTCTTGAAAGCACGCTCAGCGGTGTATCTACTCCCATGGCTGCAATTCCCTCCGCACCGTTCAGTGCCATGTTCCGGATGGAAATACGATATTCCTCATAAGTGTAGCCAAACGCCTTCTGCAGCCGCGCCAGCTCCTCCCTCGTGCAGCTGGGCACTTTCCTGTTTGGTATTTTAATATCTTTCAGCTGCACGAGACTACTGTCGAGCCATTCTCCGTAGGGCTGACGCTTTGCATAATATTCCTTGAGCTCTTCATCTCCGAATATTTTGCCTTTAACGGTATCCACAAGGAGAATTTTCCCCGGGTGCAGGCGCTCTTTTATTACAATTTCTTCCTCCGGAATGTCCAGAACACCTACTTCTGACGAGAGGATCATATTTCCATCTTTTGTAATATAGTAGCGGGACGGGCGCAGGCCATTTCTGTCAAGCACGGCTCCCATTACATCTCCGTCAGAGAACAGGATGGACGCAGGACCGTCCCACGGCTCCATCATCGTCGCATAATACTGAT
>CALWBA010000071.1 GCA_944375815.1 uncultured Lachnospiraceae bacterium
ATGCCATATCGTCGATCTGCAGCTCGTATCCCAGCTTATCACAGATTGCCTGTGCAATATCCGGGTCAATTCCTACAATATCATCGCCGATTTTATATTCATACGGCTCAAACTCTGCGTTTGTTGCCATGATAAGCGTACCGTTGGAGCGATCTACACCCTCCGGGGATGTGTACGGATGCTCTCCGGCCTCATCACCGATATAGTTGGAAATGATCTCATCGATGGTTCCATCTTCTTTCAGCTCATTTAACGCGCCGTTTATCTTCTCCTGAAGTTCTGTATTGCCTTTCTTGAGTGCGATTGCGTACTCCTCAAGCTCAAAGATGCCGTCCACAATCTGCAGGTCATCATTGGATTCTACGAACTTTGCAGCCGGCTGAGAGTCGATAACCACTGCATCAATCTGTCCGGTCTTTAAAGCCTGTATAGCGTCAGCACCCTTATTGTAACGATGCATCTGAGAATCTTTTTCTACTGCTTCAGAAGCAAGACTGTCACCTGTTGTTCCGGTCTGTACACCAATCTCCAGATTCTTTAAATCATCTACAGACGTTACTTCAACCGCTCCGTCATTATCGGAGGAGGCGCTGCTTTCCGTACTGTCTTTTGCTGTATCATCAGCCTTATCACCGCATGCTGTCATGGAAACAGCCATAGCTGCCGCCAGTGTCAGGGCAGCGAATTTCTTCATATTTTTCTTTTTCATTATTTCGCACCTTCCTGCTATATTCTGTATATTTATTCACGCCGCCAGCCACTTTCCGGCTTTCACATTCCGGAATAAGACGGCGCCGCTTAACTTTCTCCAATTATAACAGGTTTTTATGAAAACACAAGTCTATTTTTCAGATTTGTGTATTTTTATGCAATATTGGCAAAAGTTAAGCCTCTGCACATTCGCAGAGGCTTAACTTTTTCTATCACCAGACTACAACCGGGGTCCCGGCTGTAATATTTCTATAGATCGTCTGAACTTTATCATACGGAGTGTTGATACAGCCATGCGATCCGTTCGTTTTATAAATACTTCCCCCAAACGCTGTTCTCGATGCCAGATCGTGAATTCCGATACCTCCGTTGAACGGCAGCCAGTAATCACAGGGAGTCTCATACTCCCTCTCTCCGTTTGCCATGATCTCTCCTTTCATGATGTAAGGACTTGCCTTATAGTTTATCTTCCAGACGCCGCCGGAGGGAGTAGCATGACCGTTTGCGACACAGCCGCTGACAATCGGGGTATCCACAAGAAGTTTCCCGTCCTTATAATACCACATTCGCTGATTCGCGATACTGATCTCAACATAATTATCGCCCAGATCGGGATTACCGTTTCTGTTTTTTCCTGTCTGAGCATAGACAGGCTCAATCGTCTCGGATGCCGCTGCGTTTAGTTTCTCCCAGACAAGCTCCTTCGTGGCATCCCGATTCATCTTCCAGCCATATGTCTTATACACGACATTTACTGTGTTTCCAAGCGATGTCTTAAACGGACGCTTGGCTCCATAAGAATCATAACCATCTGCAATCTGATCAACCCAGGAGTTTACAAGCTCGCGGTTATACTGATAGTGCCCTGCCTCGTCCTTATATACCCAGGTTTTCAGCATATCCTGCGTAATCGTCTCCCCGGAACTTCCGATCTGCATTGTAATCTGCGGGGAAAGGATACGCGCCGCTTCCTCATTGACAGCGTTTGCTGCCGCGACAAGTTCCGGATTATCCTGCAGTATCTTGGGGCGCACGTAGCAGCCCTCCTCCTCGAGAGATACACTTTCCTCTCTCGAATTGAGCGCACTGCACAGAGTCTCCACAACAGCTTCACTGTCAAGCTGACTGCCCATGACTTCCGGTACAATCGTACAGCCGAATCCGTCAGGATTATCCTGCATCCGTGCATCAGCAGGAGCGGTCATATTCTGCATGCAGGAGAGACTCTCTGCGGCAGTGCGTACCTTCTCCACACTGTAAGAAGAAGGAAGCTTTAGTGTATGATCCCTCTTTTTTGTCTGTTGAAAGATCCAGAGCAGCGCATTCTGTTCCTTCAGAACTTTATCCACCGCTCTGTCATCCGCATAAGAGAGCCCTACCTGGGATGCCGTCAGAGACTCTTCAGAGCCATCCTGCGTGACAATCTTCAGACGGTAGCTGCTGATCTGTCCCTCCAGCCTTTCCTTGACCTGCTCTGCAGTCTTGCCGCTGCAGTCCAGACCATTAATTTTCGTATTGTTATAGAAATGCCTGCTGTAATAATATGCCGTCCCTGCATATGCCCCTGCGGCGATCAGTGCTGCCGATGCACAGATGGCTGTCAGTATCTTGGTCCTCTTCTTCATCTGTCTCTCCTTTTCCCCGAAAAACGCTTTTATAAGATCAGTATTTCATATTTTTATATTATCATTCCACGTTTTCCGCGTAAATGCATGGGAGGATATTGTAAAAAAATTGTCAGATTTTGTTAAGATTTGTCTGCCGTCTTATTTCCTGTATCAGTATCCCAGGCTGCGGTCTATGATACTTCCGTCCATGGCATTAATCGTGAGATGGCTTATATCTGCCGAATCGCTTATATATTCCACACTCTCCCCCTCATACTCGGCTTTCTCACAGTAGCTTCCGAAAAAGTCCCACACCGGCACAAGTAAGCCGCTTCGGCTGTCAACAGTCGGATCATAAATTCTGGTATAGCCAAACGTGATTCTGTCGATCTGATACTCGCGTGTCTCACGGTCCGTATCCGCGCTTTTCATAAGCATCATCTGCCGGAAAATCTGCGATACTTCATCAAAGCTTATAAGCTGTACATTTTCCGCCGTTTTCTCCCCTATATCATAGATGTTATAGCATTGCGCCATCTGGATACCGTCTCCGTTGACTGCAGCCTGAAGCCATTCATATCCCCAGGTTTCAAACTCACTTTCCATATCTTCATATGCGCCGCCCTGTTCACTGGTATATGTGACGGGAATTCCGTCAATAGTTCTCGTAAAATTAATCAGCCACCCGGCATTATCGATCGTGAACTCATCGCCATGCATATCCATGTGAGTGCCGAGCTGTACCAGTGCCTCTTCCATTCCCGGAATGCCAAGTTCTGCGACCTTCTCCTTCGCCAGTACCTGCGCTTCCTGCTGTGTAATAGCCGCAAGAGAAAGCGCCTCTTCTTCTGTCAGAGATGACATGGATGTTCTCGGGTTCCAGGAAATAGCATCTCTT
>CALWBA010000072.1 GCA_944375815.1 uncultured Lachnospiraceae bacterium
CCTGCCGTTTTCCGCATCGATCTCACAAAGACTGATCGGACGCGGGAGCAGACGGCTCTTGTCTGCACAGTACAGGGAAATAAACTGTCCCGGTTTAGCTTCCGCTGCAATCTGCTCGGTCTGCAGCCACATGCTGTATACATCAGACGCAATCCGCTCCTGACTTATTACTGTTGCAATTTCCTTTCTCTTCATCTGTCCGCTCTCCCGTATCTTACTTTGCCGCTTCCAGAGCGCCGTTAATGTCAGCAACCATATCAAGAACTGCCTGTCTGGATGCCTCAGCAAAGTTCTCAGCTCCGAACTTTGCGTATGCTTCCTGCTGGTATGCCGCAATGATGCCTCGGGAAGAATTTACAATTGCGCCCAGTCCGTCTTCATTAAAGAAATGTACGAGATCCTTTCCTTTTCCGCCCTGTGCGCCGTAGCCCGGCACGAGGATATAGCTCTTCGGCATAACCTTGCGCAGCACCTTTCCCATTTCCGGATATGTCGCACCGACAACAGCGCCGATATAGCTGTACTGATCTCCCATGTGTTCCTCACCCCATTTTGCAACGTACTCGCCCATCAGTTCATATACCGGGCGTCCGTCAACAAGCTTGTCCTGCAGTTCTCCGCTGGACGGGTTTGAGGTCTTTACCAGAATAAATAATCCCTTTTTTTCTTCCTTGCAGACTTTTACGAACGGCAGTACGCTGTCTGATCCCATATATGGATTGATGGTAGCAAAGTCCTCATGGAATCCGGAATATGTCTTGCTTCCGACCTGCACTTTGCCGAGGTGTCCGATTGCATATGCCTCAGAAGTAGAACCGATATCGCCTCTTTTGATGTCTCCGATCACTACAAGGCCCTTTTCCTGACAGTAGGATACGGTTCTCTCGTATGCCTTCATACCCTCGATTCCGAACTGCTCATACATTGCAATCTGCGGCTTTACTGCCGGAATCAGATCACATGTCGCGTCCACAATCGCCTTATTAAACTGCCATACAGCCTCAGCCGCTCCCTCAAGCGTCTCACCGTACTCATCAAACGCCTTTTTCTGAATGTGCTCCGGAATATACTTGAGCATGGGATCGAGTCCTACTACGATAGGAGCTTTGGTCTGCTGTATTTTAGAAATCAATTTCTGAATCATCTTTCATCCTCCGAATTCTGTTTTATTTTTTACCATTATCATACATGATTCTCTCCCGAAAATCAAAAGGTTTTTCATATTCCCCTTGACTTTCTGGATTTGCGAGAATATAATGGGGACATATTCAGATCAGTAACTAAAATATATATTGAAGAAACGCTTCACCAGCTATACAAGCTTATATTTAGTTATTCTCTAAATGTAAGTTTGTATAACTGGTGATTTTTTAGCCAGTAAAAATGCTTAACAAATTTTTTATGCAATGAATGGAGGTACAACAATGAACAAGGGAACTGTAAAATGGTTTAACGCTGAAAAAGGCTACGGTTTCATCACTGGAGAGGACGGAGCAGACGTATTCGTTCATTTTTCAGCAATTCAGGGAGAGGGATTCAAATCTCTGGACGAGGGACAGGCTGTAAGCTATGACTTAACCGAAGGCGCTCGCGGAATGCAGGCTGCTAACGTTGTAAAATTATAATTTCTTTCTCTAAACCAAGGACCCCGCCGTTTTCGGCGGGGTCCTGCTTGTCACAGAATTTTTATTGGATGGTGTCCGCATCGATCATGGTCAGATACTCCTGGATCGCTCCTGCGTCCATAACCGTCTGCTCAGGATTCTCCGTCTGATAATTGTCTATCTTCTGATATACAGAGAAGCCGATCCAGCCCACGAACGCCGCTGCAAGAAGTCCAAGCCCTGCCATCTCAAGCCGGTGCATTCTCTTCTGCTTTTTGATAATCTTCTGTCTGTTGGCTTTTTCCCGCTTATAGCGGTCAACCTTTTCCTGGCTCATGGCATAATCTCCTTTTCGTTTGCTTCTGACATTTTAACACAATTCGTCTCTTTTGCAAACCCCGCTGTCTAAATTCTGATCTGATTTCTGTCAGATTACCACGATAATTCCGCCGTCGTTTGCGTACATGGAGCTGACCCCAGCTGTTTCCACAATCACAACTTCGAGTACCTCTATTCTCTCAAGAATTGCTTCCTTTACAATCTGGGCGCGTTCCGGGCAGTTGCAGTGAGCGATGCCCAGTCTCTTTTTCCCGCTTTCTGTCACTCTCTGTACAATATAATCAACCATCTTTACAAGTGCCCGATTAATCCCGCGCGCCTGATCAAGCTGGCAGATCGTTCCTTCCGGAGTAGATCCCATCACAGGCTTGATCTTAAGCGCGGATGCCACAAATGCCTTAAGATTGCTGAGGCGCCCGTTTTTTCTGAGTGTCTCAAGATTCTCAAGCACAAAGTACGTATTCTGTCCCGCAATATATTCTTCCACCGTACGGACCGTCTCCTCAAAACTCATGCCCTGCTCTTCACAGTCCTGAATTCTGCAGGCAATCAGAGTCTCTCCCACAGATGCACTTTTCGAATTAAAGACATGAATTTTCTTTTCCGGACACTGCTCCAGTGCCAGGCTTCTGCCGAGCATTGCACTGTTATAAGAACCGCTCAGCTCTGAGGAAAGCGTCACCGCATAGAAATGATCCGCATCTCCCATAAAAAAATCCTGGTAAATCTCCGGTGACGGGCAGGAAGACTTCGGGCAGTCCGGAGAAGCCGCAACCTTGCGCAGAAACTCTGCCTGGTTAAAAGTTTCATCGTCAACGATATGCTCGTGTGCCACTTCGAGCGTCAGAGCCGCTGACGCAAACCGGGAATCTGCCTTCATCTCTGCGGTTCTCTCGCCGCAGCTATCTAAAATAATTTTATAACTCATAGCCGCCTCCAAAAAGCAACGGCTTTCATCCTGTTCGACAGCCGTTGACATCTTCTATTTCTTATTCTACCACAAGTAGTTTTTAAAACTACATAATATACTAGCATACTTTCCTGTGTTTGAAAAGCTTTTTTTTCTAAACCTTTTTGCCCCGTCAGAGGGATTTTAATTGTAACAGTTGTGCTTTTCAGAAAAATTCAGTATAATCTCTTAAGATATTGTTTTTCCGGTAGAAAGGAGGTCTTTGGATGCGCTATCTATTGGGCAGCAGTCTGTCTCCATTGGACGAATCCTGCTGTTCTGACGGCAAGGCCGCTATTGTGGAACTGATTTCCCCGGAGGAATGCGTCCGAAAGTATGCTTCCCTTCCGCATTTTCCACTGCTGCAGCGCTGTATGCCGACCCGTCAGCTGGAATACTGCAAAGCGGAACTCGTCAGTGACTGTGTGATTGGTACTCTTGTAATTCCCAATAAGGAAAATCCGTCGCGCGACATGCTCGCCGTAGGTTATTATATGACAAGACAGACTCTTATTCTTATTGACAGCAAGCGCCATCTTCCGGCACTTCAGCGCATGGCAGAGCATGTTCCTCTCGTGATGCCCGCCACAATTGTCCACTTTTTCCTGGATTTTCTGGAATATCTGATTCAGGACGATATGCATTATCTGCAGAACTTTGAGAAACGGCTTTCCGTGATCGAAGATGCTCTGCTGGATAAACCTTTGAAGAACCTGCCGCCCACAATTCTGCGCGCACGCAGGGAGCTGTTGGTAATGAATTCCTATTATCTGCAGATCATGGACATGACGGCAGTACAGCTTGAAAATCAGAATCAGTTCTTCACGGCTGAAGAGCTGCAGATCATCTCTGTTTTTTCCAACCGTATCGACCGTCTGTATGATCATACACAGATGCTGCGGGAATACGCGCTTCAGATCCGCGAGATGCATCAGTCGCAGCTTGACGTACGTCAGAACGATACGATGCGGATTCTGACCGTAGTGACCACAATCTTCTTTCCGCTCTCCCTTCTCACAGGATGGTACGGCATGAATTTCCAGCATATGCCGGAGCTTAAAAGTCCTCACGGATACCTTGCGATCATCGTTATCAGTATCGCAGTCATCCTGGCGGAAATGTGGTATTTCAAAAAAAAGGATTGGCTTTAAATCATAGAGGTACGATATGCTTGCAGTACAGATTACAAACTTAAAAGATTTTATGAATAAACTTTTTGTAAAGGAAACATTTGATCGTTTCCTGCTCTCGGAAGCAACGCTTACGACATTTACCGCGTATCATGTGGACGGCGCGTACCATCCGGAGTTCTTCGGAGAGGATCCGGAAGGTTCTGCCCCCCGTCTCTGCCCGTGGAGCCGGCTGCGCCCCGTATTTTTCTCTCTGATCAGGGGAAAGCATACACCGCTGAAGTTTAAAATTATTTTCCAGCTCTCCGGGGAAGACACCGAACGGCTGCTGATAACAGATAATCTGCCGTTTCAGCCTGAGGATGTATTCGGTTTGTATATGAATGTTCAGTATGACGGTGAAAAAGTGACAGTAACAACCGGAAGCTCTCTGAAAGTTTTTACGCTGGACAAGTCACTCGACGCATCGTGGGATGCTCTGACAAAGCGGTTCTTTCTGCGTCAGGGCATCGATTTCATATAAAGTCTCATTTGTTAGCACTCATTTTAATTGAGTGCTAATTTTTTCTTGACATTTGATTTTCCCGGTATTAATATAGGAGTCATACGGGGGATGTGAAGTGTATCCATCCCCAAAACCTATATGAAAATCAGAAAAGGAGTGTTTTTATCATGGCAGCAAAACATGGTAATCTTTCAATCAACAGCGATAACATATTTCCGATTATAAAAAAGTGGCTGTATTCTGACCACGATATCTTTGTCCGTGAGCTTGTATCCAACGGCTGTGACGCTATCACAAAGCTCAAAAAGCTCGAGGTGATGGGTGAGTATACCTTCCCGGATAACCGCAAAGATGAGATACACGTAATTGTCAACCCGGACGAGAAGACACTGAAGTTCTGCGATAACGGTATCGGTATGACAGCAGATGAGGTTGAGGAATATATCACTCAGATCGCTTTCTCCGGTGCAACTGAGTTTCTGGAGAAGTATAAGGACAAAACAAATGACGATCAGATTATCGGTCATTTCGGACTGGGCTTCTACTCCGCATTTATGGTAGCGGACGAAGTACACATTGATACGCTCTCCTACCGTGAGGGAGCTGTGCCGGTACACTGGACATGTGACGGCGGCACAGAATACGACATCACAGACGGTGACCGTACAGAAGTCGGTACTACTATTACTCTGTTCCTGAATGAGGATTCTGTAGAGTTTTCCAATGAGTATCGTATGCGGGAAATCATCGAGAAGTACTGTTCCTTTATGCCGGTCAGCATTTATCTGGAAAAAGAGAATGCGGAGCAGGAATATGAGACCATTGATGAAGATGAGCTGCGCGATGATGATGTGATCGTAGAGCGTATTCATGAAGACGCGAAAACAGAGGAACGCGAAAAAGAGGACGGCACAAAGGAAACCGTTGAAATTTCTCCGGCAAGAGACAGAGTCAAAATCAATAAGCGCCCGGTATCCTTAAGCGATACACATCCTCTGTGGATGAAACATCCGAATGACTGCACGGATGAAGAATACAGGTCATTCTACCGCAAGGTATTTCTTGACTACAAGGAGCCTCTGTTCTGGATTCATCTGAACATGGACTACCCGTTTAATCTGAAAGGTATTCTGTACTTCCCGAAGATCAATACAGAGTATGATTCCATCGAGGGAACGATTAAATTATACAATAACCAGGTATTTATAGCTGATAATATCAAGGAAGTAATTCCGGAATTTCTTATGCTCTTAAAGGGTGTTATCGACTGCCCGGATCTGCCGCTGAACGTATCAAGAAGCGCACTGCAGAACGACGGTTTTGTAAAGAAAATCTCAGACTATATTTCCAAGAAAGTCGCTGACAAGCTCTCCGGCATGTGCAAGACTGCGCGTGAGGACTATGAGAAATACTGGGATGACATCAGTCCGTTTATCAAATTCGGCTGCATCAAGGACAGCAAGTTCTCTGAAAAGATGATGGATTACATCTTATATAAAAATATCGATGGCAAATACCTGACATTGAAGGACTGCATCGAGGAGAATACGACCGGAGAAACCAGTGCTGAAACTGCTGAGGAAAACAAGGATGAGAATAAAGAAAAACCGAAGACAACCATCTATTATGTAACCGATGAGGTTCAGCAGAGCCAGTATATCAACATGTTCCGCGCACAGAATATGGATGCTGTAATTTTAAGACACAACATTGATACTGCGTTCATTTCTCATGTAGAGCGTATAAATGAAGAAGTTCAGTTCAAGAGAATTGACGCTGATGTAACAGACAGCTTAAAAGCAGAAAATGCTGAGGATCTTACTGAGACAGCCAAATCTCTGACGGATATTTTCCGCAAAGCGCTGAATAACGACAAACTGGATGTAAAGGTCGAGATGCTCAAGGATGAGAACATCTCCGCAATGATGACGCTTTCTGAAGAAAGCCGCAGAATGCAGGATATGATGAAAATGTACGGTATGGCCGGCATGGATCCTTCCATGTTCGGTTCCAGCGAGACACTTGTCTTAAATGCAGGCCATCCGCTTATAAAATATGTACTTGATCAGCCGGAAGGTGAGCATACAGATCTGATCTGCGAACAGCTCTACGATCTCGCCATGCTCTCACACAAGCAGCTCTCTCCTGACGCGATGACAAAATTCATCGCGCGCAGCAACCAGCTTATGATGCTGCTGGCAAAATAATTCAATAAAAAGCACTCAAAAGTGCCGAATTCCTCTCATCGAGAGGGGTTCGGCGCTTTTTCTTTTATTCACTATTCATATTTCCCCTGTTTTTTCCGAAAATTGCATTGTGATTTTTCCACAAATACAGTATAATTATTTTAAATTTACTGAATTTTTTTCACAAAGGAGGTAGCTATATGCTCGATCAGAGTTATTACACAAAAGCCGATGAGATCATCGCGCACTATGGACGCAGGGCAAGCTCTTTGATTCCCATTATGCAGGAGATTCAGGAGGCATACCGATATCTTCCGGGAGAGCTGCTCACGTATGTGGCAAAGGAGATCGGGGTTACAGAAGCCAAGGCTTACAGTGTGGCAACATTTTATGAGAACTTTTCCTTTGAGCCTAAAGGCAAGTATATCATCAAGGTCTGCGATGGAACTGCCTGTCATGTACGCAAATCCATACCAATTCTGGAGGCGCTTCAAAAAGAGCTGGGACTCAGTAAGAAGAAACACACAACGGACGATATGATGTTTACGGTGGAAACGGTATCCTGCCTGGGAGCGTGCGGACTGGCACCCACAATGACGGTAAATAATGAGGTACATCCCTCCATGACGCCCGAGAAGGCTCTGGAGTTAATCGCAGAACTGAGAGGTGACAATGTATGACGATTGAAAACAGAGATGATTTATTAAAACAGCGTGAAATTGCACAGAAGGAAATCGATTCCTATACCTGCCGTATTCTGGTCTGCGCCGGTACAGGGTGTGTTGCCTCCGGTTCAGAGAAGATTTATCAGAAAATGCTCGAACTCTGCAGAGATATGCCCGGCGTAAGCGTACAGTTTGAGGGACATGTACCGCATATCGGAACCGTAAAGACCGGCTGTCAGGGCGTCTGTGAGCTTGGACCTCTTGTGCGCATTGAGCCGTATCATTATCAGTACGTAAAGGTTCAGGAATCTGACTGCGCTGAAATTTTCCAGAAGACCGTGTTAAATCAGCAGCCGGTAGAACGGCTGTTTTACAGGAAAAACGGCGAGTCCTATGCTACTCCGGAGGAGATTCCGTTTATTGCACGCCAGACCCGTATTGTTCTTGAGAACTGCGGTAAATTTGATGCGGAATCTCTGGACGAATACATAGCTTCGGGCGGTTACGATGCCCTGTCAAAGGCGCTTTTTGATATGACGCCTCAGCAGGTTCTTGACGAAGTAGATGAATCTAAACTGCGCGGACGAGGAGGCGGAGGTTTCCCTGCCGGCCGAAAGTGGAAACAGGTGGCAGCTCATACGGATGTTGCGGAGCACTATGTTGTCTGTAACGGAGATGAAGGCGATCCGGGCGCTTTCATGGACGGAAGTGTTATGGAAGGTGACCCGTACCGTCTCATCGAAGGTATGACGATAGCTGCATATGCGACCGGTGCGCAAAACGGATATATCTATGTGCGCGCGGAGTATCCTCTCTCCGTAGCACGTCTGCGTCATGCAATCCGTCAGGCTGAGGATAAAGGCCTCCTTGGAGATCATATTCTGGGCACGGATTTTTCCTTCCATATGCATATCAATCGCGGCGCGGGTGCTTTTGTCTGCGGAGAAGGCTCAGCACTCACCGCATCCATAGAAGGCGACAGAGGAATGCCCCGTGTAAAACCTCCTCGAACCGTTGATCAGGGACTTTGGGCAAAGCCTACGGTATTAAACAACGTGGAGACCTTCGCAAATGTCCCGGGTATTATTTTAAAAGGTGCTTCCTGGTTTAAAACGATCGGAACGGAAGGAAGCCCGGGAACAAAGACATTCTCTATCACCGGAGCAATTGAAAATACCGGCCTTATCGAAGTGCCGATGGGAACGACACTCCGGGAGATTATATATGATATAGGCGGAGGTATCAAAGGAGGCGGTGATTTCAAGGCGATCCAGATCGGAGGTCCCTCCGGAGGCTGTCTGACAAAAGAACATCTCGATGTCGGACTGGACTTTGACAGCGTCAAGAAGTATAACGCCATCATGGGATCCGGCGGTCTTGTTGTCATGGATGAGAATACGTGTATGGTAGAAGTTGCACGTTTCTTCATGAGCTTCACGCAGAGAGAATCGTGCGGAAAATGTGTTCCATGCCGTGAAGGCACGAAGCGCATGCTGGAGATTCTGGAGCGCATCGTAAATGGTGAGGGACAGCTTGAAGATCTCGATACTCTTGAAGAGCTGGCTTCCATGGTTAAAAATATGGCTCTGTGCGGCCTCGGAAAGAGCGCTCCGCTCACGGTTATCAGCACCTTAAAGACGTTCCGCAAGGAGTACCAAGAACACATCCTGGAGCACAAATGCGCAGCAAAGAGCTGTACCGCTATGAGAAAATACGTGATCAATCCCGAATTTTGCAAGGGCTGCGGAAAATGTGCGAAGAACTGTCCTGCGGGCGCGATTACCGGTGTGCGCAGGGAAGCATATCGCATCGACCCGTCCATCTGCTTCAAGTGCGACGCATGCCGCGAAAATTGTGCTTTTGATGCGGTTTATGTTGAATATTAGGAGGGATTAATATGGGATTTATGACAATAGACGGCAGAAAAGTTGAATTTACCGATGAGAAAAATGTCCTTTCTGTCATTCGCAACGCCGGAATCAACCTGCCTACATTATGTTATCATTCTGAAGTATCTACCTTCGGAGCCTGCCGCCTCTGTACAGTAGAGGATGACCGCGGACGCACCTTCGCTTCCTGCTCCGAGGTTCCGAGAGACGGAATGGTTATTTATACCAATTCAGGCAGAATCAAAAAATACAGAAAACTGATCGTTGAGCTTCTGCTCTCCGCACACTGCCGCGACTGTACAACATGCGTAAAGAGCGGTGAATGCGTGCTTCAGGATCTGGCCCACCGCATGAATATCACAAATGTGCGCTTCCAGAATACCAGAGAGCTCCGTCCTCTGGATACATCTTCCGCTGCTCTGATCCGCGATCCGAATAAGTGTATCCTCTGCGGTGACTGTGTGCGTGCCTGCAGTGAGATTCAGGGACTTGGAGTACTCGGATTTGCATTCCGCGGAACAGATGCCATGGTAATGCCGGCATTCGACAAGAAGCTCTCTGAAACAGAGTGCGTAAGCTGCGGTCAGTGCCGCGTTTTCTGTCCCACTGGCGCTATCAGCATCAAGACACATATGGATCAGGTATGGGATGCAATCGCAGACCCCAATACCCGCGTGATCGCTCAGGTTGCTCCCGCCGTGCGTGTCGCAGTCGGAGACGCATTTGGCCTGACAAAGGGCAACAGTGTCATGGGCAAGCTCGTTGCTGTTCTGCACCGTATGGGCTTTGATGAGGTATATGATACAGCGTTTGCTGCAGACCTCACAATCATGGAAGAATCCAACGAATTTCTCGAGAGACTGGGAAAGGGAAGTCCGCTTCCGCTCTTTACCTCCTGCTGCCCTGCATGGGTGAAGTTCCTCTGCGACCAGTATCCGGAATATAAGGAAAATCTCTCCACCTGCCGTTCTCCGCAGGGTATGTTCTCGGCAGTCATCAAGGAGTATTACCGCGGATACGAGAAAAATCAGGGCAAAAAGACGTTTGTGGTATCTATTATGCCGTGTACAGCTAAGAAAATGGAGATTCTGCGTCCGAACAGCTTTACAAACGGACAGCAGGATACCGATGCTGTTATCACCACCACAGAGATTATCCGTATGATCCGCAACTCCGGCATTGAATTCTCCACACTGACGCCTGAGGCATGCGACATGCCGTTTGGCTTCGGTTCCGGAGCAGGTGTTATTTTCGGAGTAACCGGAGGTGTTACTGAGGCTATGCTGCGCCGCTTCGCGGATAAGCACGACAAGGCCACCATGGATACCGTCGCTGAGGCAGGTGCAAGAGGCGATGAGGGTATCAAAGAATTCTCTGTAACGTATAAGGGTATCCCATTAAATATCTGTGTAGCAAGCGGTCTTGCGAATGCCCGCTCGGTAATGGAAAATATCAAGAGCGGCAAAAAGCATTACCACATTGTGGAGATTATGGCATGCCGCCGCGGCTGTATTATGGGCGGCGGACAGCCTCCGCGCGCCGGTTCCCGAACAAAAGCCGCGCGCAGCAACGGTCTGTATCAGGCGGATAATGTCACAAGCATCCGCAAGGCAGACGAAAATCCGCTGATTGTCTCGCTGTATGATACTGTTCTGAAAGGAAAGACACACGAACTGCTGCATGTAGATAGTTATTGATCGATGATAAAAAATACGCCTGGCATCTGAAATACGATGCCAGGCGTATTTTTATTCCTGTACTTTTTTCTTCCGGCTCAGTATCCAGAGCATGGCCGCTCCGAACAGACCGACAAAGATCGCAATAAATTGTGATGTTGAAAGAACTCCCACACTGCCGCGGATGAGATCGCCGCGGAAATATTCAAGGATAAATCTTCCTGCACTGTAAAAGATCAGGTAGAATGCACTGATTCGTCCCGGCACCTTGTTGCGGCGCGCCAGAACGCAGAGCAATGCAAAATGCATGAAGTCCAGAACACTGGAATAGATCTGCGTCGGTATCAGTTCCACACCGTTAGGAGCAAAACTGGAGTCCGTAAATGTTATGGACAGCGGACACGATGTCTCTTTACCGTAACAGCAGCCGGCAAGCAGACAGCCAATTCTCCCGAATCCCTGAGCAAGTGCAATGGACGGCACAAGAAGATCGAGGTATTCAAGAAAATGCAGTTTTTTAATTCTGCATACAAGCCAGCCTGTAAAAATACCTCCTATAATGCCTCCGTATACCACAAATCCATCCGCCGTATCCAGAATCACCCGGGGATTCGCAATTACCTGATCAAAAATCGTGATCAGATACAGAAGCTTGGCGCACAGAAAACCGCCGATTACACCAATCAGTACCAGATCAAAAACCGGCTCCGGATCCATATTATACTTCTTTGCCCGTCGCGTTCCCACAAAGTATGCAGCGATCACACCGATTGCTATCATAAGTCCGTATCCATGGACGGTAAATCTTCCTATAGTGAATAAATCATTTTTCACGTCAAAATAACTCCTTTCAGCTTTTTATTCCAGCTCATTATATCAGATAATTCATCTCCATGCCAGAGAATCAGGAAAAATCCAACTTTCCTCTCACAGTAAGTCCCCACTCTTCTGCGAGGCTGTATGCCTTCTCAACGGCATCATCCCAAATGAACTTCGGATTATGGCAGTCAGAGTTGACAAGAACAGGTATTCCGGCATTCTTCACTTTTTCCCAGAACATGCGATGCGGATAGGGATAACGCAGACCGTCGCTGTATTTATGAAGGCCTCTGCGGATTCCATTGGCATTAAATTCCAGGATTATGCCGCAGGAAACCGCAGCATCCACAATAATGTCGCAGGCGCGCTCACAGTTGCTATCCGCAGGCAAATGGTTGATAAAAAACAGGTCGGGATGCGCAGCAATCTTAAAATATCCGGTTTTCATGCCTTCCGCAAGACTTCTGGCATATAACGGATACACGGAAGTGTCCTCCGTCTTATCAAGCAGAAATGTATTCAGCTCTCTTCCAGACTCATCACGATAGTAATGCTGTCCCAGAACCAGGTATTCCATGCCGAAGTGAGTCAGCAACTCCTCATAGTAGGCTGATTCCATAGGATCGTATTCAATTTCCAGTCCGCAGCGAATGCTTATTTTCTCTCGGAATTCCTCTTTCAGCTCCCGAATCGTCTCTATATAGCCAGGCATCTCTGCATACTCCATTCGAAGACCATATCTTCCGTCTCTAAACGGAGCATGGTCGCTGAATCCAAGTTCTGTAAGACCGCAGCGCACTGCACTGTTCACATAATCTCTCTCTTCCCCCTCTGCATGCCGGCACAATTTTGTATGCGTATGATAATTTACTCTTTCCATTTTTCATCCGTCTCTTTCTCTGTACTCTTGTAAATTCCCCGTTTACTATACCGCATTTTTTATCCGGGTGCAACAAAAGACGCCGCATGCGGCAAAACCGCTGCGGCGCTGTCTCTATTTTCAATTAATTCTGCTGTAAAATGAATACCTCCATGTTCCCGATGTTCCGTATGTAATCTGGTAACCGTTCATGTGCATCTCGTTCGTAAAGTTCGGGTCAAAAACGTACGTCGTGCCGTTCATATCTATCTCGCACCAGCCGTGCGGATTGTACGCTGTCAGGCTGATCGGAACGTAACCGTTTACCCTGTGCACATCATATCCCAGAAGCTTTGCCATGTAATAGAACGTTGATGCCATCACATAGCAGTTGTCCGTATGATTTTCAAATCCAAACTCCGCATACCACTGTGTCGGATCTGCGCCTGCCGGAACAACATCCTGACTCATGCGGTAATACGGCATCTCCGCTGCCCAGTTATATGCAGCGCGCAGATTCCATCCGATCTTATTGAGCGTATCGTACGCATACTGTTCCGCCTTCGTGGCCATCCACTCCTGCTTAACGCCGCTCGCGTTGAAATAATATTGTTTTCCGTCAATCGTCACGACTCCGACCGCTGCCGCTCCGGTCTGAGGGTCAAAGTACATGGTCCAGCTTCCGAGCGTATACCATCCTGTATTGACTGTTCCATCCGAATTAAAGCAGTATTTTTTGCCGTTAATTACCGGCGTGCCGCCTTCTTCGTGCAGGATACCGCTTGATGAGAACAGATAAAGCTTTCCCCCGATCTCAGACAGGCCGGTATATGCCTCTCCCGTCTCCTCATCAAAATACATGGTCCAATCTCCAAGCTTTACTCAGCCGGTCTGCAGCGTTCCGTCACCGTTGATATAATACTTGCTGCCGTCAATTACCGGTGTGCCGGGACCTTTGCGCAGGATTCCATTATGATCAAACAGGTAAAGACTGTTCCCGATCCGGAAACCCCCTGTGACAGCCGCTCCGTTATCATCCGGATTGAAATACAAAGTCCATTTGTCCGTCATCTGATACCATCCGGTATAATGTGTGCCGTCCGAAGCGACCATATACTTTTTGCCGTCAATAATCTGCTGGGTAAAGGTCTCTGACGTCTCCTGTAAGACGGTATTCTCTGCAGTGGATGCGTCCTCCTCTGCCGCAGGCCCGGCTTCAGAATTTTCATCTTTTATTTCTTCCTGCACAGGATTTCTGATTTCGGAAGCGCCATCTTCTCCCGGCGACATGGAGATATCTTCATCAGGAGCGGGCAGACCGTCAGGTACAGATTCCGGTTCATCGGTATTATCCGCCGTCTGATCTGCGGGCTCCTCTTCTGTGCCGTCCAAAATCAGATTTTCCTCCTTGAGGGATGCAGATATGCTGTCTGTATCCGGCCTGGAAATCTCTTCTGCCTGCACGGACACAGCACCGCTTCCTATAAACATGCAGGCAGATAACAGTACCGCCAATTGCCTTTTCATAAAGCTTTTCCTCCCTTTTTGTATATATATTCTGTTAATAGTGTACTAAAGAAGGAAATAAAAAGTCAATGCAATCTTAAAATTTCACAGGAAAATGAATTGTACTTTTCTCTTTTAAGTGCTATAATCGTCTGGGTTTCAGTATGAGTGAAAGGATTAGGACAAAAGATTATGAAGATCATCATTATCGGGGACGGAAAGGTCGGAAACGAGCTTGCCAAATTACTCTCCGAAGAAGATTATGATGTCGTTTTGATCGACAATAACGAAAAGAAGCTCAAAGGAGCCATTGACCGCATGGACATTATCTGTATCCATGGAGACGGTGCCAGCGCTGATGTGCTGATGCAGGCTGATGTTGCACATGCTGAACTGGTGATTGCCTGCACTTCCACCGATGAATGTAATATGCTGAGTTGTCTGATTGCCCGCAGGCTTGGTGCTAAACATACGATTGCCCGCGTGCGCAACCCAATCTACTATCAGCAGATCGATATCTTAAAACAGGATCTCCATCTGAGTATGGCGGTAAATCCGGAGCTGATTGTGGCAGAGGAGATTTCCAGATTAGTTATTTTCCCCGACGCCAACAAAATTGAAACATTTGTAAAGGGACGTGTAGAACTTGTGGAGTTCCATCCTCCAGCCAACAGTCCCCTGATAGGTATGACGCTTGCCGAACTGTACACACGGTATCAGGTACAAATTCTCGTCTGTGCTGTGGAGCATGGCGGAGATGTCGCTATTCCGGACGGCGAATATAAAATTTGCGAGAAAGACACCCTTCACATTGCTGCAGAGCACCGGGAACTGGAGCGATTTTTCAAACTTTTCGGCTCCCGCAGGCGCGATAAGATCCGTCGTGTTATGATTTGCGGCGGCGGCAGAGTCAGCTATTATCTGGCTTCACGTCTGATCGCTATGGGTGTTCAGGTTAAAATCATAGAGCGCAGCCAGAGCAGATGCGAACAGCTCTGTGAGCTGCTTCCCAAGGCAACGATTATCAATGCAGATGCAACTGACCATGACCTTCTGGTTGAGGAAGGCATTGCGAATGCCGACGGCTTTATTGCACTTACCGGAATGGATGAAGAAAACATCATTATGTCACTCTTTGCCCGCAGCCAGAATGTCGCTAAAGTTATCGTGAAGATCAACGAAGACCGAAGAGCTGCCATGATCCGTGAGTTCGGGCTCGACAGTCTTGTCTCTGCAAAATCTGCAGTCGCAAACAGTATCTGGCAGTATGTTCGTGCCAGAAGAAATTCACAGAGCAGTGCTAACGTAGAAACGCTTTATCAGCTTGTCAAAGGCAAGATTGAGGCTCTGGAATTTATTGTAAATTCAGCTTCCTCTTACACAGGAGTTCCACTGAAAAATCTTCCTATCAAGCCGAATAACCTGATTGCCTGTATTGCCCGTAAACGCAAGATTATTATTCCAAACGGCGACGATTGTATCCAGGTCGGCGACAGTGTCATTGTAGTAACAAAGGATAAGCCTATTCAGGATCTGAAGGATATTCTGAAAGAGAGGTAGACGAGAATGAATTATAGAATGATCCTTCATATTATAGGAAAAATGCTGGGTGTGGAAGGCCTTATTCTTCTGCTTCCTGCGGTCGTTGCTTTTATTTACCGAGAGCCGTCAGGCATATGGTTTCTCGTTGTTTCCGCGATTCTCGGTGTTATTTTCTGCCTGATCGGACTGAAATCACCGAAGAACCGGACGATTTACGGTAAAGAAGGCTTTGCAATCGTGGGATTGGGCTGGATTCTCTGGTCATTATTCGGCGCACTGCCTTTCACACTCTCCGGAAGTATTCCAAGCTTTATCGATGCGTTTTTTGAGACAGTATCCGGTTTTACAACCACAGGATCCACAATTTTAACGGATATCGAAGCGCTGCCGAAAGGCATGCTCTTCTGGCGCTCGCTGACACACTGGATCGGCGGTATGGGCGTACTTGTGTTTGTTATGATGATTACCAATCTCCAGAAGCGAAACTCCATGTTTCTGATGCGCGCTGAGGTGCCGGGACCGGAAGCAGACAAACTCGTACCGAAAGCAAGGGATACCGCCAGACTTCTGTACATGATGTATTTTGCGCTGACAGCACTGGAGGTTGTCCTGCTGCTGCTGGGCGGCATGAATTTCTACGATGCGCTGATACATTCCTTCAGTACCGCAGGTACCGGAGGATTTTCCAACCGCAATCAGAGTATCGCATACTATGACAGCGCCTATATCCAGGGTGTAATCACGGTATTTATGATTCTGTTCGGCATCAACTTTAACCTGTATTTCCTGCTTCTGCATAAAGAGTACAAATCAGCTCTGAAAAACGAGGAGGTACGGGCATATCTGCTGATCATTGCCGGAGCTGTCGCAGTAATCACATTCAATATTCTTCCTATCTACAAACATGTACTGCATGCGTTCCGCTATGCTTCCTTCCAGGTAGCGTCAATCATAACTACCACGGGATTTTGTACAGCTGATTACAACATGTGGCCGGAGCTGTCGAAAACCGTCCTGCTCTTTACCATGTTTGCCGGAGCGTGCGCCGGCTCTACGGGCGGCGGCATCAAGGTCTCCAGGCTATTGATTCTTTTCAAAAGTATCCGTCAGGAAATCATTCGAATCACCCATCCGAAGGCAGTCACACTTGTACGGGTCAACGGAAAGACGGTTGGAAAAGAGACTCTGCACAGTGTATACATTTACTTTATCTGTTATGTTCTGATACTTGCAGGCTCTGTACTGCTCGTATCCATTAACGACTTTGACTTTGCGACTTCATTCAGTGCGGTGCTTACTACACTGAACAATGTGGGCCCCGGCATTTCACTTGTAGGACCCGTTGAAAACTTTTCTCAATTCTCAGTCTTGTCAAAGCTCGTATTCTGTGCGGATATGCTTTTGGGCAGACTTGAAATTTTTCCGTATCTGCTCCTGCTTTCTCCGGATCTTTGGAGAAGAAAATTCTAATTTAATAAGACATTTTTTCTTAGCAAAATCGGCAGAAGTTATACAGCTTCTGCCGATTTTTATTCTGTCCATCGGATCTCACGCATAATACTGCGCCTGTGTCCGGTAAAGCCCTGCATAGATTCCGTTTCGTTCCAGAAGCTCACTGTGCGTTCCACGCTCCGCGATCTTTCCTTCGTCCAGCACCAGAATCTCATCGCAGAACTTACAGCTGCTCATACGGTGCGAGATATAGATGGAAGTACGGTCGCGGACAAGCTCCTTAAAGTGTTCGTACACTTCCGCCTCCGCAAACGGGTCAAGTGCCGCGGTGGGTTCATCGAGAACCACAAACGGAGCGTCCTTATACAGCGCTCTGGCAAGCGCCAGCTTCTGCGCCTCGCCGCCGGAAATCTCTACGCCCTCCCCGGTGTTCTTATACAGCAGTGTATCGAGCTTATCCTCCATCTCCATCACGCGCTCCTTCATTCCCGCCTTTTCAAGCGCGTCCCAGGCGCGCTCTTCGTCCACATGTCTCGATCCTGCAATATTTTCTCCTATCGGGTAAGCGAAGAGATGAAAATCCTGAAATACCACAGAAAAGAGCTGAACATATTCCTTATATTCAAAATACCGGATATCAATGCCGTTTAAGAGAATTCTTCCTGAATCCGGTTCATAGAGACGGCAGAGAAGCTTAATCAGTGTCGTCTTGCCCGATCCGTTTCTTCCAACCAGCGCGGTCCGGCTTCCGATCTCAAACTTCAGGCTCACGTGATCCAGCGCGGGCTTTTCCGTTCCGGGATAGGTAAATGTCACGTCCTCAAAGCAGATCTCGTATCTCGCGTCGTCTCTCTTCTCCACAGGCAGCGTGCCGTCATATTCCATATCGGGCGTATCGAGAAATTCTTTGAGCTTTCCCATATAAGACATGCGGTTGACACATTCCCCGTAAAGCCGGATACAGCTCGCCACCGAGGTGGAAAGCTGGTTGATAGCTCCCGCATACATCAGCACCGAACCGATGCTGATCGCGCCGCTCATCGCCTTTCCGCCCACATAGACGTAGGCAAGCGCCGTGACCGCCTGCATCAGGCAGGTAATTCCCGCCTGATACTTTCCATTCTGTAAAGCCCATGTCTCCATCTGCTCCAGGCCGATTAAACGAATCAGTTTTTCAATAATCGAATACAGACGGAAGATCCGGATATCCTTCCCGTTCCTGTAGTCCAGAACATTTTGAACAGTATAATTAAAAACAGCATTTCCTTTCATCAGGCGCTGATCCAATTCTACGCTCTTTGCACTCACTTTCTTCTGTATCCTGTAACTGATTGAAAACAGGATCCCATAGCAGACCGCAAGAAACCCTCCCGAATACCAGGAATTAAAAAATCCCTTATCCCCAACCGGAACTTTCCAGAACATCATCGCCACAAAAGCCAGTGCATAGATACTTGCTGCCGCCTCCCGCAGCATGCCCATGGTTGTCCATATAATATATCCCGTTCTCGTATACCGATTCTCATGCTGCCGCAGCGCCCGGATAAATTCCCGTGTTTTTCCGTCCTCCGCCTTCTGATATTCCATATCCAGCATCTTTCTCGACAGCTTCTCCCGCATCTCGTCTCCAGTCGTCTCCGCCCAGACACTGATAACCTGCTCCGTTGCCTGTACAAGACACCCCATTCCCAACCGAACTGCCAGAATCATAAGCAGGCTCAGATCAAACGCTTCCCGATACTGTCCCAACGTTATGGCATCCAGGATTTTTGAATACAGATACAGATTACCAAAAATCGCCGTACTGCCGGCCAGCACATTTATAAGCATTACAAGCGGAAGCAGCCTGTGATCCTTTATAGTCATGCTGTAATATCCCCAAAAGCTTTTCATGCTCTCCCTAAAGCTCATGTGTCTCCTCCTTCTCATCCCTGTAATACCGGCTCTGCACCTCGAACATTTCCGCATACTCGCCGTCTGCCGCGAGCAGCTCTTCGTGCGTGCCCCGTTCCGTGATCGCGCCGTCCTTTAAAAACAGGATTTCGTCGCAGAAGCGTGTGGATGCAAGCCTGTGCGAGATAAACAAAACGGTCTTTCCTGCCAGCTCCCGGTCATAAACCTCGTATGTCGCCTTCTCCGCCAGAGCGTCCATCGCCGCTGTCGGTTCATCCAGGAGAACCAGAGGCGCGTCCTTATAAAGCGCCCGTGCGAGCAGAAGCTTCTGCTGTTCTCCTCCCGATAAAAAAATGCCTTTTTTGTCTATCACATTTCCATAGCTGCTCTCCATTCCCACGGGAAGCCGCTGTACCTTCTCCCACAGCCCGGAGCGTTTCATAGCCGCCTCGCAGCGTGTACGATCCAGATGTTCACGCACCTCGCAGGCTACATTTTCATCCAGTCCGATCTCCAGAATCAGCGGTTCCTGGAAAATAGCGGAAATCTTTTCAAAATATTGCTCCCTGTTCATCTCGCGCAAATCCACGCCGTCAATCAGAATTCTTCCCTCTGTCGGCCTGTACAGTCCACAGAGCAGCTTTACAATCGTCGTCTTGCCCGCGCCGTTTACCCCCACCAGCGCCGTTTTCTTATCCGGGCTCAGCGTAAAGCTGACGTGATCCAGCACCCTGTTGTCACTGCCGGGATATACGAAGCTGACATCCTCAAACACAATGCTGATCTTCTTCCCTGTATGAACTTTCTCTCCCGACGTATGCGTCCTTTGGGCGTTATCATACCATCTCTGGAAGTCCGCCACCTTGATACAGGCTCCTCCAAGTATGGTAAGATTCCCGGAAATTCTGGAAAACCAGTCAGAAAAACCGGCTACAATCCCGAGATAGAATACAAACTCCGCCGTTCTCATACCCTCGCTCATACATCCCAGCAGATACGTGTAGCATACGAAATCTCTGAGCGCAGACATCAGAAGCACGGACAGTTGGTATACAAAATATACGCCGCTCTCTTTTGCAAACAGCCGCTTGAACCGCTTTGTGTATCCCTCGTAATAATCCAGAAGCCAGACTCTCAGCCCGAACAGACGGATATCTTTTCCGGCCTGGATATTATCCGTAACGGTCTCGTGGTAGTGCTGCTTCATCCACAGACTGCCCCTCTCATCCTTATGACTCTCCTCATATTTTCTTGCAAGAGAATAAATTCCCATCTGGATCAGCGAGACTGCCAGCAGAAGCAGGATAATCAGCGGTTCAAGAGAAACCGCAGCACACATGTATACGATAAGTCCCAGTACATTTATGGCAAGCTCTGTATTCTGTTTCACGAACCCTTCCATTCCATCATAGTCTCCGCCATCCATCGCCATCATGCCCTTTTCAAAATTTTCCTGCGTCTCCTTTCGCTCCATCCACTGATAATCTACCTCACAGACCTCACGTATCAGCATCGTAGCGCAGTGTTTTGCCCTGAAAACCGCCAACAGCATTTCTATTCCGTTAAAATAACTCTGAGCGCCGTACACTGCCGCCGATATGAGAAACAGCCCCAGCATGGAGAACAGATACTGCCCCATTCCGCCGCCCTTTTCCAGCACTGCGATGACAGCGGCAGGAATCACAACTCCCATCACCTGTGCTCCGATGCTCGTAAGTATCTTTCCTGTTCCCACCGCAAGAATCTTTTTCTCATATTTCCAGATCATTCCGTAAACAAACCGATAGGTAGACCAGATGCTGTATTTCCGTTTCCAGTCCGTACAATTTTCTTCGTTCATGAATGTCCCTCCTCTTGTTTTCATGTACACATACTAGCACATCTATACGGAAAGTCCGAAAAAAATGCACGGAACGCCGGGTTCCGTGCACGAATGGTATCGTATTCTCCTACAGCGGCATCATAATCTCCGTCACAAAGACGCCGGGTTCATTCTTCCGGTTGATATAGCCGCCGTATTTTTCCACAATAAGATTAATTCTCTTCAGCCCATGTCCGTGGTTGCCGCGCTTCGTGGTAATGTATTCTTCATCCAGCCTGCGCACCGCCTCGTTTGTGGAGTTCAGCACATAGATATAAAGCTGCTGTCTGAGTACACCGATGTAGAGTCTGATCCTCCTGTCGCCCTCCTCCATCTTCTGGCATGCCTCCACGCCGTTATCAATCAGGTTTCCAATCAGGACACACAGGTCAATATCGGTCACCGTAAGCTGTTCGGGAACCGCCGCCTTATAATCCACCTGGATCTTCTCCTGTATCGCAAGAGACAGCTTGGAATTCAGGATGGCATCTAATGCCACATTTCCAGTTTCTATGAGCTGGCGCACCTCATCGAGATCGTTCTCCAGCCGTTCCAGATAATCCTTCGCCTCTTCTTCCATGCCTTTGCTCAGATAGGCTTTCAGAGACTGCATGTGATTGTGATAGTCATGGCGCCAGCCGCGCATGGTCATATAGATGTTCTGGATCTCGCTGACCTGGCGGGTCAGAATCTGATTCTGGTATTCCGCCGCGCTCTCCTCATACGACTTGCGCATAAATGCCTGACTATTTTCACTCATAAGGAAAAAGATGGTCAGCAGAACACTCTCCCACTGCGGTGCTTCCGTACTCCTCAGGAACCTGTACAGGCAGACTGCCAGCGCCGTGCCAAACAGAATACCGTAGCCCCGGCTTGTGCGCAGGGCAAAAATACGGAGCAGCACAAAAACTGCGGCTGCGCTGCACAAAAAAGTCACATGACCGGGATATGGAAATATTTCCATATTATCTAGAACGATCCAGATACCGGCAGTTCCGAAAACCAGGGGCAGTAAAATCAGAATATATTTCTTCCCCCTGCGCTCCGCAATCTGCCATACGCCGAACAGCATGAGAACTGCACTGCAGAACAGCGGAATCACGTTTGTGCTCATTCGAGTATCCCTCCCCTGTAATAGCGGATAAACGCTTCATTCAGCGCCTTATATCTGCTGCGGCTTACCGGTATACTCCCTCCGTCATTCAGAAAGCACTCCGTCTTCATGATGCGCACTACACAATCCAGGTTCACGAGATAGCTTCTGTGTGCCAGCACGTATCTGTCTTCGGGCAGTTCCTGTATCAGATCCGTGAAATTATATTTCATGACAAGTTCCCTGCCGTCTTTTAAAAGCATGCGCACATAGTGCTTCTGCGCTTCCGCGAAAACGATCTCCTCGATGTCGACCCGCACGGTCTCTCCCTGTACGCTGCAGATAAAATACTGCTTCTCCCTGCGTGTTCTGGCACCTGCATAGTCCAGAAGTTCAAAAATCTTCTCCTCCTCCAGCGGCTTCATCAGATACCGCGCAGCCAGAACCTCATATCCTGCAAAAACATATTCTCCACAGTTTGTCAGAAACGCCAGCACAATCTTCTCATCTTTCTCCCGAATCCGCTTCGCAAGTTCAATGCCGCTGATTCCCTCCATCTGAATATCCAGAAGAAGCAGATCGTAGGGGTAGTTGTCCGGATGTTCAAACTGAAACGCTTCTCCGCTTTCAAACACCGTGATCTCGCATGCCTGTCCTGACTTCTGCTCCCAGGCGAGAATCATGTCCTTCAGAATAAGCGACTGCGCCTGTTCATCGTCGATAAACGCAAGTTTCATTAGTCATTCCCCCTGATGTGAATTCTGAAGTTATATTACACGGTCTGATCTGAGATGGCAATACTTTTTTACAGCTCCCTTACCCACTGAGCAGCCAATTCCACCCAGCCCTGGCAGTGCGGTTCTATGCCGCCTGTACCGTCCGGCATTCCTGTTTCTTCATTTGCCAGAGATAAACCGTGAGGGCCGTGAGGATAGATGTGAAGTTCCACAGGAATCTTTTCTCTGCAGAGTGACTGTGCGAGCATAAGGCTGTTTTCCACAGGCACCGTGTTGTCCTCATATGTATGCCACAAAAAGACCGGCGGCATATCTTTCGTCACCTGCTTCTCCAGTGACATCTTTGCACGCAGTTTTTCATCTCCGCCGGTGATGTTTTGCATGGATCCCTCATGCGCAAGAGCTCCTGATGTGATGACCGGGTAGCACAGGAGCAGTCCGTCGGGACGGTACAGTTCCTTTTCCCCTCCCAGTTCCTCTGCAATCCACGGTTCCTGCCAGAACGTTCCCATACTGCATGCCAGATGACCTCCGGCAGAAAATCCGCATATTATGATTTTTTCGGGATCCGCATTGCAGCGCTCTGCGTTTTCTCTTACAAGGCGCACTGCTTTTGCAAGTTCCAGAAGCGCCTGCGGGAACGAAGCGGGCTTTACACTGTATTTGAGTACGCAGGCGTGAAAACCTCTGGCATTCATCTGTACAGCAATCGGTTCACCCTCCCGGTCCGACAGAAATTCATATCCGCCGCCCGGACAGATGATGACAACAGGGCGCTTTCTGTCTGGATTACCCTGCAGAGTGTCCAGAAAATACGTTTCCAGAGCTGCTTTTCCTCCTCTGATTTCCAGATTCCATTTTTCATGTATCATAATACTTCACTCCTTTTCTTTCCGGGGCTTTGCGGAGGAATCTATCTGAACCGGGTATTATTCCGACACGGCCAACGCGATCCCTCTTCCCTGATCTCCCACAGCACAATAGAAATGATAAACCTTTCCATTATATTTCAGTACATATGGCTTGTGGGCAAACGTTTTGTCAAACTTCTCCGAAGGCTGAATGAGAGGATCTCCTTCCCATTTTGTCCAGTGTATCAGATCATGGGAGCAGGCAAATGTATCATATGCTGCAGCGTCCACACCCACAAAGTAATGCATGACCCAGAGATCTTTATAACGGATGATCTGCGGATCACCGGAAATATTCCATCGATCCTCAATGCCCTGATCTAAAATTGCTCCGGCGCCATATCTCTTCCAATGTATCATGTCACGGCTCACGGCCATTCCGATGCGCTCCACCCAGACCCCCTTTTGTTTTGCATTATAGTACATTACAAAAGGATAGTCCAGTCTCTCCTGCGGATCATGAATCACTGTACTTTTATAAAGAGTAGCATTCTCAAAGCTGCGGACATCCGGATCGTCCATCCGCAGAATCGGTTCCGGCACCTGCGTCCAGGAGCCGGGAGTCAGCGTTTCAGACCAGGCAATGCCGATCTGCAGAGGATCTGTCTCATAGCCGGGAAGATTTCCGCCTATATAGGTCATCCAGAACTTCCCTTCATATGTTCCGGCATCCTGTTTTCCTTCCCACTCAGGGTTCAGCAGACACATTCCCCCGTCAGCCTGCAGGCAGTCCCAGCCTTCTTCCTTCTGTGAGAGCAGTTTCCCTTCCGTTTCCCAGTGAAATAGATCACTGCTCTTTGCCATCCATGTCTCATAGCCCTCCCGCTCTATACCCGGTACATGACGCGCATAAATCATGCGCCATGTACCGTCTTTTACGCGAAATACATTCGGGCAGTCGATATCTGCCCCCTGCTCACACAATACCATGCCGTATTTTACGGGGGTGCGCATTTCCCGATAAACATCCTGCATTTCCTGCTGTGTCACTCTTATTTTTTCTTTCATGTATTTTTCCTCTTGTTTTTCTCTGTAAAGGTATATTGATACCACACAGACGCTTTCATTCCAGACAGAATACCACCTGATTCTCATAGCCCTTCTGTATCAAAATCGGTTCTCTGCAATAATTTCCCCAGGAAATCATAGGATAATTGTAATCATTATTGATATACAGACGTACCGGCTCTGAACGGGAGCCGTCAAGGATACGAAGTTGTTCTATAATAATGTATGACCCCTGAGATTCCCTGCTTCCTTTGCCCATCGGTTCAATGCGGATGGTATGCGTCCCATAGCAAAGGCCGTCAACAGAGTAGAGAGGATAGTGATATTTTTTATCGTATCCATCAGAGGAACCTGGAAAATCAACACCGTTTACTCTCTGCAGAATCTTGTCATCCATTACCTGATTGTCTATCAGGACACGTGCGTACCCACAGATTACATCCACAGGGCCGTACCAGACAGCTCCCGTTCCCTCAAAGGTCAGTTCCGCGAAACTGCCTGGCTCTTCAGACCACATTTCACGGTAAAATGCTCCCCTTCGAGGATCCGTCATTTCATACCATTTTCCTCCATATCTGATGCGTGGATCTTTGCAGGAGACAAGCAAATCTGTTGGCTCCTGTACCTCTGCGCGCACGCTGTGGCTTCCGTCTGACAAAACTGTGAGTGCTCCCTTTGAAGAAGATTTCTTAAGATGTGCTTCATAAATATGTTCCTTTTGAGAACGGAAATCATTCGTTCCACGATAATCCACATCGTACTTTCCATTTAAGATTACACTTTTCATCTCATCCTTCCACGGAATCTGCGGTTTCTGCCCAAACACGCTGCCTTTGCTGTACCGCAAAGCCGTACCCTCTGTGCGTGCAATATGATTCTTAGGATACATGCTCCACTGTCCGCGTCTTCTCCAGCTCAGAGCATCCATTTCAGGCACAGTATCCAGAGAAATGCCTATTTCATTAAGTCCGCCGGGTGTGACGCTTACGCGCAGTTTCATACAATCCGGCATCGGAATATTCAGCTCATCTATATGATAATTCAGATGGATTTGGCCATCAGGACAGAATCGAAAAAGGAATG
>CALWBA010000073.1 GCA_944375815.1 uncultured Lachnospiraceae bacterium
TATCAAGCAGGTGATTTCAGAGTACGGACGTTTCGATGTGCTTGTAAATAATGCAGGAATCACAAGAGATAATCTTATTATGAAGATGAAAGAGGAGGACTTTGACGAAGTCATCCGGGTAAACTTAAAAGGCGCATTCAATACAATTAAGTGTTCTGCCAGACAGATGCTCAAACAGAGAAGCGGAAGAATTATCAACATTTCCTCTGTAGTGGGTGTTATGGGAAATGCCGGACAGGCCAATTACGCGGCAGCCAAGGCGGGACTGATCGGACTGACAAAGACGATGGCGCGTGAGCTGGCAAGCCGTCATGTAACAGTGAATGCGATTGCGCCGGGATTTATTGAGACGAGTATGACAGAGAAGCTGCCGGAGCAGATTCGCACAAGCTATCAGGAGCAGATTCCGATGGGAGCGTTTGGAAAGCCTGAAGACGTAGCGGACGCAGCAGCGTTTCTGGCTTCGGAGAGAGCAGGATATATCACAGGACAGGTGCTTTGTGTCGACGGCGGCATGTGCATGTAGGAGGTAGAGAATGAAAAGAGTTGTTGTAACAGGAATGGGTGCGATCACACCGATCGGACTGGATGTGGAAAGCTTCTGGCAGAGTGCTTTAAAGGGCGAGCATGGATTTGGAAAGATCACAAGATTTGATACAGAAGGATATAAGGCCAGCATGGCGGCGGAAGTTAAGGGATTCGTCGGCAAAAACTATATGGATTTTAAAGCTGCAAAGAGAATGGATCTCTTCTGCCAGTATGCAGTTGCTGCCACAAAAGAGGCAATGGAGCAGGCCGGCATTCGTATGGAGGATGAGGATCCGTATCGCGTGGGATGTTCTATCGGCTCCGGTATCGGAGGACTTGAGACAATGTCCAAAGAAAACGATAAGCTGAATGCAAAGGGACCAAACCGTGTAAATCCTCTGATGGTACCGCTGATGATCAGCAATATGGCTGCCGGAAATGTGTCCATCCAGTTTGGATTAAAGGGAAAAAGCATTAACGTGGTAACCGCATGCGCAACGGGAACACACAGTATCGGAGAGGCATACCGCACAATTCAGGTGGGTGATGCTGACGTGATGGTTGCAGGCGGTACAGAGAGCTGTATCTGCCCGCTTGGAATTGCCGGATTTGCAGCACTGACTGCATTATCTTCCTCCGAAGATCCGGACCGCTGCTCAATTCCTTTTGACAAGGAGAGAGACGGGTTTGTAATGGGAGAAGGCGCAGGTATTGTCATTCTTGAGGAACTTGAGCACGCAAAAAAACGCGGCGCAAAGATTCTTGCAGAAGTTGTAGGATACGGTGCAACCAGTGATGCTTACCACATCACTTCTCCGGCAGAGGATGGCTCCGGTGCAGCGCGTGCCATGGAAAATGCAGTGCGTGAGTCCGGTGCAGCGCTGAATGACATTTACTATATTAACGCACACGGAACAAGCACACACCACAACGATCTCTTTGAAACAAGAGCAATCAAGCTTCTTTTCGGTGATCACGCAAAAGAAATGAAAGTGAATTCCACAAAGTCTCTGATCGGACATCTGCTCGGTGCCGCGGGAGCAGTGGAATTTATCACCTGCGTAAAAACTGTGGAGGAAGGAAAAATTCACGGTACAGCGGGTTACCGCGTTCCGGATGAGGAGTGTGACCTTGATTACGTGACAGAAGGGTCCATTGACATGGACGTTGTCTATGCCCTGAGCAATTCTCTGGGCTTTGGAGGACATAACGCGAGCATTCTGGTGAAAAAGTATACAGAGCAGTAGGAGGATGGTTATGATGAATTATGAAGAAATCGCATCTCTGATTGACAAGATCAATGCATCCTGCCTGACCGAGTTTGAACTTGAGCAGGGGGATTTTCACTTAAAGATAAAGACTGATAAACAGAAAAAAGTTGTAAAAGCGATTCCGGAGGCTCCGGTGCCAATGCCGGCAGCTGCTGCGGCACCTGCACCCAGAGAAGAGGCGGAAAAACCGGAGATTACAGGAAATACCGTAAAGTCTCCCCTCGTCGGAACATTTTATAACGCTCCGTCACCGGATGCGGAACCGTTTGTGAAAGTCGGAGATACGGTGAAGAAGGGACAGGTAATCGGCATTGTTGAGGCTATGAAGCTGATGAATGAGGTAGAGAGTGAGTTCGACGGTGTTGTGGAGCAGATTTTAATAGAAAATGCTTCCATGGTTGAATATGGCCAGCCGCTGTTTGTGATCCGATAAGCAGGAGGAAAATAAGATGAAGCTTACAACGAAGGAAATTATGGAGATTATTCCGCACCGCCAGCCGTTTCTGCTGGTTGATACAATCGAGGAGCTGGAGCCGGGCGTGCGTGCGGTAGGAAAAAAATGTGTCAGCTACAATGAACCTTTTTTTGGAGGACATTTTCCGCAGGAGCCGGTGATGCCGGGAGTGCTGATCATAGAGGCATTGGCTCAGGTAGGTGCAGTGAGCCTTCTGTCCATGGAGCAGTTTAAGGGGAAAATCGGCTATTTCGGTGCGATTAATAATGCAAAATTTAAGACAAAAGTAGTTCCGGGCGATGTGCTGACCCTGGAAGTTGAGATTATCAAGATGAAAGGTCCAGTAGGCGTGGGCAAAGCGGTTGCCAGAAATCAGGACGGCAAGGTCGCAGCGTCCGCTGAGCTGACCTTTGCGATTGGATAAGGAGCGGTCAGATGTTTCAGAAGATATTAATTGCCAACCGCGGAGAGATTGCTGTGCGAATCATCCGTGCATGCAGGGAGATGGGAATCAAGACAGTTGCAGTGTATTCTGAGGCGGATGCGGATGCGCTGCACACACAGCTTGCAGACGAAGCAGTCTGTATCGGTCCTGCTGCTTCCTCTGAGAGCTATTTGAATCCGGAACGCATTTTGAGCGCTACGATTGCATCTAAGGCAGAAGCTATTCACCCGGGCTTCGGATTTCTCTCTGAGAATCCGAAATTTGTGGAAATGTGTGAGAAATGTCATGTGGCATTTATCGGTCCAAGCGCAGATATTATTCAGAAAATGGGAAATAAATCTGAGGCGCGTGCCACAATGATCAAGGCCGGAGTTCCGGTAGTACCTGGAACGAAGAAACCGGTTTTCGATGTGGACACTGCGCTTAAAGAAGCGAAGAAAATCGGATTTCCGGTTATGATCAAAGCTTCCTCCGGAGGAGGAGGAAAGGGAATGAGAGTTGCTGAGAATGCGGAATCCTTCGGTGAGATGTTCCGCCTGGCACAGAGAGAGTCTGTCAATGCATTCGGTGACGATACGATGTATCTGGAGAAATACGTCGGCCGTCCGCGCCATGTGGAAGTGCAGATACTGGCTGACAAATTCGGAAACGTTGTGCAGCTTGGGGAGAGAGACTGCTCGATTCAGCGGCGCCATCAGAAGATGATCGAGGAATCCCCGTGTATTGCAATCGATGCCAGACTCCGCAAAAAGATGGGCGATACAGCAGTGCGTGCCGCGAAGGCCGTCGGATACGAAAATGCAGGTACTATTGAATTTCTGCTGGATCACACAGGGGATTTTTATTTCATGGAAATGAATACGAGAATCCAGGTTGAGCATCCGGTAACGGAGTTTGTCTCTGGAGTGGATCTCATCAAGGAGCAGATCCGCATTGCAGCCGGTGAGCCTCTTTCTGTAAAGCAGAAGGATATTGTAATCCGCGGTCATGCGATTGAATGCAGAATCAATGCAGAGGATCCGGAGCATAACTTCCGTCCGTGTCCGGGAACTGTACAGGAACTTCATATTCCGGGAGGAAACGGAGTGCGAATTGACACAGCATTGTACAGCGGCTATAAAATTCCTCCGCAGTACGATTCCATGCTGATGAAAGTGATTGTACATGATAAGGACAGAGAGAGCGCACTTGCCAAGATGCGCAGTGTTCTCGGCGAGGTCATCATCGACGGTGTGCAGACAAATATTGATTTTCAGTTTAAGATCCTGAACCATCCGGAATTCCGTGCGGGAAATGTCACGACGCATTTCATTCCGGAACACTTTGATATGGAATAAGGAGTAGATACCATGGCAAATTTAAAGAATCTTTTCCGCAAGACGGAGGAAATTCTGCCGGAGGAGCTGCCGGCAGCGGAGCACACCCCGGATGTGCCGGCAGGTGTGTGGATCAAGTGTCCGAAATGTCAGGAAGCGGTATACAAGGAAGACGTTGTCAAAAACTCATACGTCTGTCCGAAATGCGGAGGCTATTTCCGCATGAAAGCAAAAACCCGAATCAAACTCGTTGCGGATGCGGGCACATTCGTTCCGTGGTTTGAGGATCTGCAGACGAAGGATCCTTTAAAGTTTCCGGACTATCCGCAGAAACTGGAAGCATTAAAAGAAAAGACGCATCTTGATGAGGCTGTGCGGATCGGCATTGGCAAGATCGGCGGCATAGAAGCTGTAATCGGAGCATGTGATACCCGTTTCCTTATGGCCAGTATGGGCTGGGTCGTTGGAGAAAAGATTACAAAAGCCGTGGAGGAAGCGACGAGACTTCGCCTTCCGGTTGTAATGTTCTGCTGCTCAGGCGGTGCCAGAATGCAGGAAGGCATCACATCACTTATGCAGATGGCGAAGACATCAGCGGCATTAAAGCGTCACAGCGAGGCGGGGCTGTTCTATCTTTCTGTTCTGACAGATCCGACGACCGGCGGAGTGACTGCAAGCTTTGCAATGCTGGGAGACGTGATCCTGGCGGAGCCGGGCGCGCTGATCGGATTCGCAGGACCGCGTGTTATTGCGCAGACAATCGGACAGAAGCTGCCGGAAGGATTTCAGAGAGCAGAATTCTTACAGGAGCACGGTATCATTGACGGTGTGGTGGAAAGAGGACAGTTAAAAGAGCAGATCGTGCGTCTGCTTACCTGGCATTGCAGGGAAGTAAAGATTTTTGCGCCGGATATGGACGAAAAGAAGTCCGAATCTGCAGCAAACACTAAAGTACGCCGCCGCGGACTGCATAAGAAAGAGGAGCTTACCGCCTGGGATCGTGTGCAGATCGCGAGAAGCTCGGAGCGGCCGACAAGTCTGGACTATATTGAACGGATTTTCGATGATTTCATTGAACTGCATGGGGATCGTGCATTCCGGGATGATGGTGCTGTTGTTGGAGGCATTGCAGAGTTAAACGGTGTTCCGGTAACTGTAATCGGAGTGCAGAAGGGCAAAACCACAAAGGAAAATATTTTCCGCAACTTCGGAATGCCGTCTCCTGAAGGATACCGCAAAGCTCTGCGCCTGATGAAGCAGGCAGAAAAATTCCATCGCCCGGTGATTACATTTATTGATACGCCCGGTGCATTCTGCGGTATGGAGGCAGAGGAGCGCGGACAGGGAGAGGCGATTGCGCGCAATCTGATGGAAATGTCAGATCTGAAGATTCCTGTACTTGCGATTGTAATCGGCGAAGGAGGAAGCGGCGGAGCACTCGCACTCGGTGTAGCAAACGAGGTCTGGATGATGGAGAACGCCACATATTCTATCCTTTCCCCGGAGGGATTTGCATCTATTCTGTGGAAGGACAGCAAGCGCGCAAAGGAAGCCGCTGAAGTTATGAAAGTGACGGCGGCCGATCTGCTGAAGCTTCAGGTGATTGAGGGCATCATTCCGGAGAATCAGCCGGCTGACAGGGAAAATCTGGCTGAGATTTCAGAATATATGAAGCAGAAGATGTGCGGTTTCCTGACCAAATATCAGTCAGTGGATCCGCAGAAGCTGGCGCAGCAGCGCTATGACAGATTTAGGAGAATGTAATCATGACAAAGAGAAAACCGCTGTCCATAGGGAATCTGACGGCAAAAATTCCGGTAATTCAGGGCGGTATGGGCGTTGGTATCAGCCTTTCAGGACTTGCCGGAGCTGTAGCGTCATGCGGGGGAGTGGGTATTATCTCCACTGCCCAGATCGGCTGGAGAGAACCTGATTTTTCTAAAAAGCCGTTTGAGGCAAACTTTCGGGCGCTTGCCTCAGAGATTCAGAAAGCGAAGGAAAAGGCGCACGGCGGGATCATTGGCGTGAATATCATGGTCGCGACGAGACGATATGCAGACTACGTAAGAGAAGCGGTTAAGGCCGGAGCGGATCTGATTATTTCCGGTGCAGGACTTCCGACGGAGCTGCCGGAGCTGGTGAAGGGGACCGGCACGAAGATCGCCCCGATCATATCAAATTTGAAGGGTGCAAAGGTGATTTTAAAATACTGGGAGAAAAAGCATAACCGTATTCCCGACCTTCTGGTTGTTGAAGGACCAAAGGCCGGCGGCCATCTGGGATTTTCCCGAGAAGAGCTTGACCACTATGCTGCTGAACCCGGGGATTATGAGCGGGAATTAAAAGAAATCATCGCCTTTGTCAGGGAGTATGAAAAGAAGAAAGAATGCCGGATTCCAGTGGTAGCAGCCGGCGGCATATTTGACAGAAACGATATGGATCGTGCTCTGGAACTGGGGGCAGACGGTGTACAGGTTGCGACACGATTTGTAACAACGTATGAGTGCGATGCCGCGGAATCATATAAACAGGCATATATTCATGCCAAAAAAGAGGATATTCGAATTGTCAAAAGCCCTGTAGGAATGCCTGGCCGGGCGATTCAGAATGACTTTCTGAAACGCGCCTCAGAGGGCCGGATTCCGGTGGAACACTGCTATCAGTGCATCAATGGCTGCACGAGCAGTACCACGCCGTACTGTATCACGAGTGCTCTTGTAAATGCGGTGGAAGGAAGAGTCGACGAAGGACTCCTCTTTTGCGGGGAAAATGCCTGGAGATGTGAGAAAATGGAGCATGTATCGGATATTATGCGCGAATTCGGCGCATAGACAGAGAAAAGCAGAGGAGAGGAAAATTTGTACCTGCCTCTGCTTTTTGTGTTGCCATTTTGGACTATGACCTATGATTTTCGGTTGATGTGCGATAAGACAGGGAGTATAATAATTTTAAGACAAGGAAAAATTTTCTATTTGGCGATATGCCGGGAGGGAACCCTATGAATTATGAGAAAGCAAAACGTGTAATCCAGGAGAGTGAGTATCTTGTATGCCTGCTGGGAAGAAATGCGAGCACAGACACGGGCTGCCTTCTGTACAGGGAGGAGAATGCCTATACAATTGAGGCTAAATATGGCTATTCCCAGGAGGAGATGTTTTCCACCGCCTTTTTCCTTAACCGTCCCCGCCAGTTCTTTGAATTTTACAGAGAAGAGATTTTAAAGAAGCGGGGAGAGCCTAATGCCTGCCATCATACACTTGCCAGGATGCAGTGGGACGGCAGACTTAAGACGGTCATTACCAGAGAAATTTTCAACCTGGCTCTGCGGGGAGGATGTACCAATGTGCTGGCGCTGCACGGAAATATTTACGACAATTACTGCCCGCACTGCCAGACATGGTTTGGAATCGACTATATGCTGAATACACTGCCGATTCCGGTCTGCCATAAGTGCGGAAAGATTGTAAAGCCTCAGGTCTGTCTGAATGGTGAGATGCTCGACAATCTGAAGGTGACGGAGGCAGCACATGAAGTTTCAAAGGCGGATGTGCTTATGGTGCTCGGCTGCACGCTTCGGTCGAATCTGGCATCGACGTGTCTGAAGTATTTTGAAGGGAAGACGATCATTCTGATTAATGAGGAGCCGGATTATTCAGACGCTAAGGCGGATTATGTCTGTCACGGACGCGCGATGGATGTTCTGCCCCGGATTTATCCGTGAGGACTTGTTTTTTTCAGAAAACATGTATATAATGAGAAGCGATTTGAACGCCGGTTTACGATTACAGCCGGCGGCACAGTCTGAATCTGTTTGATAGGAGCGAAAGAACATGAGTGAAGTAAAGACAAGATTTGCGCCCAGCCCGACCGGAAGAATGCATGTGGGCAATCTGCGCACCGCGTTATACGCATATCTGATCGCAAAGCACGAGGGCGGAAAGTTCATGCTGCGAATTGAAGATACCGACCAGGAGCGCTTTATGGAGGGCGCGCTTGACATTATATACCGCACGCTTGCGGACACCGGGCTTGTGCACGATGAGGGACCGGACAAGGACGGCGGCGTGGGACCGTACGTACAGAGCGAGAGAAACGCTCAGGGCATTTATTTAAAGTATGCAAAGCAGCTTATTGAGCAGGGGGATGCATACTATTGCTTCTGCGACAAGGAGCGCCTGGAGTCTCTGCGCACCACTGTTGCCGGAAAAGAGATCTCCATCTATGACAAGCATTGCCTTCATCTTCCGAAGGAGGAAATTGAGGCAAACTTAAAGGCAGGAAAGCCTTATGTTATCCGCATCAATATGCCAACGGAGGGTACAACAACATTTCATGATGAGATTTACGGAGACATTACTGTAAATAACGCAGAGCTTGATGATATGATTCTGATCAAGTCTGACGGATATCCGACGTACAATTTCGCAAACGTAATTGATGATCATCTGATGGGAATTACGCATGTAGTCAGAGGAAATGAGTATCTCTCCTCTGCACCGAAGTATAACCGCCTGTATGAGGCATTCGGATGGGAAGTTCCCGTTTATATCCACTGTCCGCTGATCACCAATGAGGAGCATCAGAAGCTGAGCAAGCGCTCAGGACACTCCTCCTATGAGGATCTGCTTGAGCAGGGATTCCTGCGCGAAGCGATCGTCAATTTTGTGGCGCTGCTGGGATGGAGCCCTGCAGGTGATACGGAACTTTTTACTCTGGACGAGCTGGTGAAGGAGTTTGATTATCGCAGAATCAGCAAATCCCCGGCTGTCTTTGATATGGTGAAACTGCGCTGGATGAACGGCGAGTATATGAAGAAAATGGACGATGAGAAGTTCTATGAGATGGCACTTCCGTATCTGAAGGAGGTTATCAGAAGAGATCTCGACTTCCATAAAATTGCAGCCATGGTGAAGACAAGAATTGAAGTTTTCCCGGATATCCGCGATCACGTAGACTTCTTCGAGCAGGTGCCGGAGTATGATCGTGCAATGTACAATCATAAGAAGATGAAGTGCACGGAGGAGACGTCCTTAAACG
>CALWBA010000074.1 GCA_944375815.1 uncultured Lachnospiraceae bacterium
CCCGTACTGCAGAAAATGCGCGAATGCACACGCTGCAAACCGCTCCAGTCTTGTGGCGCTGTTTGTAAGCTCCGTACCGTATAATGCTTTTGCTACGCTTTTGCTGATCTTATCCTGCGGGTTCTCATAAAATGAGGCGCAAAGCAGTTCATCCAGCAGCCGGCGATATTCTGTGTGTTCCCGGAACCAGCTGTAGAGTTCCTCCCATGCCGCGTCCCGCTCTTTTCCCTGTACAACGCCGCGAAGCCCCGAGATCAGCAGCGGAATATCATTTCCCGCCGCCTCCAGACGCTCCCGCAGACTCTCCTGCTGACCGTCCTCAATCTCCAGCAGCGGAAAGAGCTTACAGATAGTCCCGATCAGATACGACGGCGCCAGTGTGTTTCCTGATGCGCCTGTCTTACTGAACGACAGGTATAAAAGGTCGGACGGCTTTGTCAGATTCAGATAGAGATAAAATCTCTGGATATACAGATTCACTCTCGGTGAAGGAGCCATCGGCAGGCTGCGGCTCTCAAGAAATTCTCTGTCATGCTCCGAGAAAATGCCTCCCGCGCTCTGGGCTTTCGGAATCATACCTTCGTTTACGCCTATGCAGAAAAGCACGCGGATATCTTTCAGACGCGTTCTCTCCATATCTCCGATTACAACCTGTTCTGCTCCCGGCGGTATGATGCCGACCTGCGCTTCCGAAAATCCCGCCTCAAGAAGCTGCTGAAAGTCTGCAAGCGTGATCTCCTCCTGCCCCAGGATCTCGACCAGCTTGTCCAGCAGTTCCATCACAATGGCATAAATCTGCGCATACTCTCTGGCGCCTGCCGCGTCCTGCGCCTGCTCGCACATCTCTTTGAGAAGGCGCACCTTTTTCCCGGCCTCTCCACGGACCATGAACTCATACAGCGAGCGGGTCCGCTGCTCTACCGTCATATTCCTGTCCCTCTGCTCCTGCGTGAATACAGACAGTTCCTCCATCACACGGCCTCGCAGCGCATTGATCGTCTCCAGATGTTCTTTTTCCATCCCCGGATAGATGCGCACCCATTTTTCCTTCCATGCTGCATACCCGCGGATCCCCAGGGCAATCACATAATTCTCCAGCTCATCCGTCTCCTCCGGTGTCAGAGAAGACATCCCGCAGCGCAGATAGCGGAACACGCTTTCATAGCTGTAGTTCTGCACAGCCGTATCAATTGCTGAGCGCAGGTACTCCACGAACGGATTCAGAACAATCGAGTGCTTTCTGTCCAGAAAGTACGGAATCCCCAGCCCTGCAAACACCTCCTGCGCATAATTCGCATACGTATTCAGATCACCTGTAATAATGGCAAAATCGCGGTAATGCCATCCGCGTTCACGCACGAGCGCACGGATTCTGCGTGCTGCCCAGGCTAACTCCTCTCTGGGATTTGCCTGCGCGCAGACCGTGATTTCCTGCGGTTTTTTGTCGTAGACGTCTCTATGATACCGAAAAAGGTGGCGCTCGAGAAATGCAAGCGCCGGAGCTGACGCAAATCTTCTGTTCTCTCCGGTCAGACGCACCGCCTCCTCAATCGCAACACCGTTCTGCTTCGCAAGCGCAGCAATCGTTGCAGCGGTCTGAGAGCTCAGCGCAAAAAGCTTATGCCACCCCTGTTTCTCACAGGGATCCTCCCTGGCATCCATGGTGATCGTTACAATGACATCCCGGCAGATCAGCAGCAGCTTGCGGATCACCTGGTACTGAATCGGCGTAAAGCCGGTAAATCCGTCCAGCACAATCACACTTCCGCGGAGACTCTCCGCGTTCTCAATAACTCTGCAGAGAACACCGAGCACCTCCTCTGCCGTCAGATACCGCTTCTCAAGGTATGCCTGAAACTCCCTGTACAAAAGCTCCATATCCGCCAGCTTGCACGAAAGCAGAGGGCTTACGGCTCCGTCATTCTGGAGCTTTGAGAGGCGTTCCCCATCCACCTGATACTGCATGAACTCAGAGATCTGGGACTTTACCTGGCTGATACAGCCCGGCTTTTGGATGCTGCTCGCAAGAAGTTTTAAGTTCTGCTTCTGCTCCTGCGCAATCTTCTGGAGCACCAGCGTCTTGCCCGTCTCCTCCAGCACGGGAATCCCCGCTCCTCCCGTCTCCCCGAAGACGCGGTATGCAAGGCGGTTAAAGCTTAAAATGTCAATATTCAGAAGTCCTTTTCTGGGATGCATGGAGACAAGCGTTTTCTGCGTCTGCAGGGAAAACTGCTCCGGCACCAGAACAATGTATCTTTGCTTCGGATGCTTTATAGAATCCTCGATAATCCTCTGATACGTATCTCTGGACTTGCCGCTTCCCGAACCGCCCAGCACAAACTGTAAAGCCATAGTCTCATCCTCCGTCCGTTATTCGCCCGGATATGCCATACCCCACTCTGCCCGAAGAGCATCCATCTGCTCCATAATCCGAATGGTCTCGGCATGCGGCATCTCACCGCACTCAATGCGTCCTTCTGCAATTGCGTCTCTGCACGCCATGAGCTCGTACTCATACCCGTTGATCTGCTCCGGTACCGGATAGACCGCAGTACACTCACGGTTCAGATTATAGATACGGATCTCCTCGCAGTTGTTAATGTTCTTTATCTCCATGACGCCCTGATCGCCTACGATAATTCCTCTGCGGTCTGTCTGTGCAAATGCCGTGCTGTACAAAGACGCCATAGATCCGTCACGGTAAATAAGAGTGATGCCGTGCTGCAGATCCACTCCCCTGTCAGAAAGCATGGCCGCGGACGAAGTCTTTACAATATCCGTGCCGAATATCATAGCCGCAAAATTGAGTGTATACACGCCCAGATCAAGAAGCGCTCCTCCCGCAAGCTCCGGCTCTTTAATACGCGGAACGTCCGCAATCGCATATCCCAGATTTGCGCTCAGCGCATACGGCTTTCCGATCGCTCCGCTCTGCAGCAGATCACTGATCATCTTTCTGCTCGGCATATACCGCGTCCAGATCGCTTCCGTGACGAGCAGTTTTTTCTCCTCTGCCTCCTTTAAGATCTCCCTTGCCTCTTTTGCATTTCTTGTGAATGCTTTCTCACACAGCACATGTTTTCCGTGTGCGAGGCACAGCTTCATGTGCTGATAATGATGGGAATGCGGCGTTGCCACATAAACGAGATCCACATTTTCGTCACTCACCATCTCCTCGTAGGATCCGTATGCCTTCTCAAATCCCCATTTCTGTGCAAAGGCCTCTGAGCGGCTCAGATCGCGTGAAGCTACAGCATAGAGCGTTACGCCCTCGGTGCCCTGTGCTGCCTGTGCCATGCTGTTTGCTATATTTCCTGCTCCCAGAATTGCCAGATTCATATCTTTTCTCCTCCTGTCAGATCTTGTGTCTTCCAGTATACCACACTGCTGACAGAAACAACAGGAATAATTGGCGGGCCGGGGAATAAGATATACAGAGAATAGAGAAAAGGAGTGCGTGTCTATGAGTTCAAAAACAAAAATTGTAGTCCTACATAGGAAAGAAGTGGCGCTTGCCGCCGTTTTTCTTGCCGCTGCCCTTGGAATTTTACTTCTTCTGTTTGCCATTTACGGACCGTGGAAAAAAAGCGGTGCAGACAGGGACGCGGCGCTGGCTCAGGACGCCGCATATATGCCGGGTGTCTATACCTCTTCCATAGAGCTGAACAGCAACACCTTCGACGTTCAGGTGACCGTAGACCAGAATAAAATCACGGATATTTCCCTGGTGAATTTAAGCGAGAGCACCACGGCCATGTATCCTCTTATGGAACCTGCGCTGGAAGATCTGGCAAGCCAGATCTACTCATCTCAGTCGTTTGATAATATCACATATTCCGATGACAACAAATATACTTCCATGCTGCTTCTCGATGCGATTGAAACGGCAGCAGAAAAGGCGCGCAGATAACATGCGCGCCTTTTTTATTTTACTCATATTCCGATAAGTTTTGCCTTAAAAGATATATTTCTCGGCGTCTCCATCCCGTCAAACCGGATCAGATACGCCTTTCTCTCCATATCCGTTTCCTCTACCGTACCTTCCCCAAAGATCGGATGCCGTACGCGCTGTCCCCTGGCGAATGCCGCAGGACGCTCTTCCTCCTCGATCCATTTCTCAGAGAGGCGGATATAATCCTTCGTCTCACGGATAAGTCCCTCCTGAGGCGGAACGGCATATTCGAGAAGATTCTGATCGATGTCCAGAAGAAACCGCGACGGATAGCGGGGCGTGCCGTCCAGATTTCTGCCTGCGGATTCCGTCAGATACAGTTCTCTCTGCGCCCGCGTCACGGCAACGAAGGCCAGCCGTCTCTCCTCCTCCATCGCGGCGCGGGTTCTCACCTTCCTCGACGGAAAGATGCCCTCATTCATGCCGCAGAGAAAAACGCAGGGAAATTCCAGACCTTTTGCGGAGTGCACCGTCATGAGCCGCCCCTTGCCCTGCTGCCCTTCGGCATCGCTGTTTGAAAACAGCGCTACGTGAGCAAGATAGTGTTCCAGTGCAGCTTCTTCCCCGCACGTTGTCTCATATTCATAGACGGACTGTTTCAGCTCCGCCAGATTGTCCAGCCTTTCCTGGCTGCCCTCCGTGCGCAGCATCTCTTCGTAGCCGCTGTCATTTAACAGTGCAGACAGAAGCTCCGATATACGCTGTCCCTCTGAAGATGCAGAATAGTATTCAATGAGATTGATAAACTGCCTTGCCTTTGTTCCCTTGAAAACGGGATCGTCTATGCTCCGGCAAAGCGCCTGATAAAGTGAACAGTTTTCTCTCTTTGCATACTCCTTTAAAAATGCCATCCTGCGCTCTCCCAGATTCCGCTTCGGAACATTGGCGACACGCAGAAATGACAGATCGTCCTGATATGCAGTCATGCGCAGATAGGACAGGGCATCCTTAATCTCCGCTCTGCCGAAAAACTGCACGCCGCTGTAGATCGTGTACGGAATTTTTCCCTTCAGCAGCGCTTCCTCCACACTTCGCGTCACGTAATGCGCGCGGTACAGCACCGCGATGTCCCCGTAAGGCACACCTTCTTCATGCATCTTTTTCATCCGGTCCGCAATCCACTGCGCCTCCTCACGGGAATTTTTTCCGTCAAAGCACAGCGGCTTTGCGCCGCCGGAAAGCCTGGGGATCAATTCCTTTGGAATGCGGTCGCGGTTTTTTCCGATCAGAGAATTGGCCGCTGCCAGAATCTGCGGCGCAGAGCGGTAATTCTCCATCATCATGACTGTCTTCACGTTCGGAAACTTCCTGTCAAAATCAAGCAGATAGCGCACATTGGCACCGCGCCATGTGTAGATCGTCTGATCCGGATCTCCTACCACAAAAAGATTTTTGTGATAGCCGCACAGCACTTCCATAAGTTCATACTGGATACCGTCAATATCCTGAAACTCATCGATCATGATGTATTCCAGACGTTTCTGCCATTTCAGCCGGATCTCCTCATTCTCACGGAAAATGTACAGTGTAAATTTGATCAGATCGTTGTAGTCCAGCCCGAAGCACTTCTTTTCCTGATACAGATATCCGTAAAAAATAATATCCTCTGTACTGGTCGCTTCCAGGTATTTCCCGTACAGCACATCCAGCGACATGGTAATCATGTCAAGATAATAATCCGGCCGTCTTACGAGCTTGAGTATCTCGATCATGTCACGGGCTTTGGCGAATGTCATATCGCGAAGCGTCAGTCCCCGCTCTTCATAAATAATCTTGAGCATCGCATCAATGTCTGAATTATCCAGCACAAGAAAGCTCTTGGGATACTGCACCGCATGGCTGTCCTCCTGCAGCACAGTGACGCAGAAGCCGTGAAATGTATTGATATACCCTGTGTCATCGTCTCCTGTCAGGTTGTGGATTCTCTGCCGCATCTCATTTGCTGACTTGTTCGTAAAGGTCACGCACAGGATATTTCCCGGCAGAATCCCGATCTCATTTACCAGATACGCAAAACGGTGCGAGAGCGCTCTCGTCTTTCCGGAGCCCGCGCCTGCTATTACGCGGATAATTCCCTCCGTGGCCGTAACCGCCTCCAGCTGCGCATCATTGAGCCCTTCCAAAATATCTGCCATATCCTGCTGCTCCCTTCACCTTTTATGAAAGCTGTTCCAGCTGCTCAATCCAGATACGCACGCAGGCATCGCTGGGCATACGCAGATCGCCTCTCGGAGAAACCGCCACACTGCCGACTTTCGGACCATCCGACAGGCATGAACGCTTAAACTGCTGGGAGAAAAATCTCCAGTAAAATTTCTTCAGCCATTTCAGCAGAGTCTCATCATCGTATACGCCTGCAAATGCAATACGGGCAATACGATAAATCTTCGCCGGGTCATAATTCATGCGGAGCATATAGTATAAATAAAAGTCATGCAGCTCATACGGTCCCACAAGATCTTCTGTCTTCTGTGAAATCACTCCGTCCTCAGGCGGCAGAAGCTCCGGACTTACCGGAGTGTCAAGCACATCCAGCAGCACGGCGCGCAGCTTCTCATCTCCGCAGGTATCCGCGTAGTACTGTACAAGATATCGGATCAGAGTCTTAGGTACGGATGCATTTACCGCATACATGGACATATGATCTCCGTTGTATGTCGCCCAGCCCAACGCAAGCTCTGAGAGATCTCCGGTTCCGACCACCATACCTCCGGTCTGATTTGCGATGTCCATCAGAATCTGCGTGCGCTCTCTTGCCTGGGAATTCTCATACGTTACATCATGATTGTCCATATCATGTCCTATATCCGAAAAATGCTGCTTTACCGCGTCGCGGATATTAATCTCACGAAGATTCGCTCCCAGAGAACGCGTCAGTGTGCAGGCGTTCTGATACGTACGGTCTGTCGTTCCGAAACACGGCATTGTAACTGCGGTAATTTTATTTCTGTCGAGTCCGAGCATATCAAATGCGCGCACCATTACAAGCAGTGCCAGTGTGGAATCCAGGCCGCCGGATATGCCGACAACCGCATTTTGACAGCCTGTATGAGCCAGACGCTTTTTCAGGCCAAGCGCCTGGATATTCAGTATCTCATCGCAGCGGCGGTCACGCTCTGCCGGATCAGACGGAACAAACGGTGCGGGGTCGAACTTGCGCTCCAGCTTCGTTTCCTCCACTTTTAATGTAAAGCCGATCTTCTTATATCCCGTGCTGTCAGCTGCCGGATATGTGCTGATTCTCCTGCGCTCGGATACCAGACGGCAAAGATCAATATCTCCATAGATCGTCTCATTTGTGAAACGCTTTGCCTGAGCAAGCAAAGTTCCGTTCTCACAGATCAGGTTGTGCGCGCCGAATACGAGATCCGTAGAAGATTCTCCCTCTCCGGCACTTGCATACAGATAAGCGCACACAAGACGGGCAGACTGACCTTTTACAAGTTCTCTGCGGTAACTGTCCTTTCCGGTCAGCTCATCGCTGGCGGACGGATTTACGATCACAGAGGCTCCAGCAAGCGCATGGCGGATGCTCGGCGGATTCGGCATCCACAGATCCTCGCAGATCTCCGCAGCCACGGAAAGTCTCGGATAATTCTCGCAGACAAACAGCAGATCCGTGCCGATCCATGTCTTCTGTCCGCAGACCGTGATTTCAGCCGCCTGACGCATACCCGGTGTAAAATGGCGTCCCTCATAGAATTCATTGTACGTTGGCAGACATGCCTTCGGCACAATTCCCAGGATTCTTCCGCCATTTAACGCAGCAGTCACATTGTAAAGCTTTCCCTCATATTCAAGAGGAAGTCCCACGAAAATCAGCGCATCGACGTCTTTTGACTCCTCGGCGATTTCTCCCAGACTCTCCTGGGCCTTCTGCAGCAGCAGATCCTGCCAGAACAGATCCTCGCAGGTATAGCCTGTAATGCAGAGCTCGGGAAATACCATAACCTTTGCGCCGCGAGATGCCATTTCCCGGATCAGCTCTGCAATGGCATCTTTATTGTACGGGCAGTCTGCCACACGCAGCACCGGCGTTGCGGCAGCCATTTTTACAAATCCCTGTTTCATATTTTCCTCCTACCTCGCAAGGGCGAGCAGCTCTTTAAGCTCGTCTACGGTAAATTCATAATTCGAATTGCAGAAGTGGCAATTAAGCTCAACCGGCTTACCCTCATCGATCATGGACTGCAGCTCCTTTGCTCCGACGCTGATCAGCGCCTTTGCCACTCTCTGTTTATCACAGTTACAGTAAAATTCCGTCGGGATCTTATCATTAATCTCCAGATCCATGTCTCCAAGCAGCTTCTCTAAAATCTGCTCCGGCGTCATGCCGGCATCGAACATGGCTGTCACGGAATGAATTTCTCCCAGGCGCTGCTCCAGCTTTGAAATGACTTCTTCCTCTGCGAACGGCATGAGCTGCAGAATAAAGCCTCCTGCCTGTTTTACCGTATTATCATGCTCCATGAGTACACCCAGACCCACAGAGGACGGAACCTGTTCACTCGTCGCAAAATAATACGTCAGATCCTCAGCGATCTCGCTGGTCTGCAGCGTCGTCTGTCCGACATACGGCTCCTTTAAGCCGAAATCCTTGATCACATTCATAAATCCCACTCCGACAGCTGCCGCAACATCGAGTTTGCCCTGGCTGTTGGCCGGAATGATAACATTCGGGTTGCCGACGTATCCCTTGACTCTTCCCTTGGAGTCCGCAGTCACGGTAATTCCGTTTAAGGGACCTCCTGCCTTGATCTGTATCGTGAGGATATCCTTATCCCCCTTCATCATCACGCCCATCATTGCTCCTGCAGTCAGAAGCCTTCCCAGCGCCGCCGTAGCGACCGGGCTTGTATTGTGATCCTGTCTCGCCGTCTCTACCAGATCTCTTGTCGTTGCCGCAAAGGCACGCACCTGGCCCTGGGCGGCTGTTGCTCTTACTATATAATCCATGTTATTCATCTCCTGTTTTTTCTCAAGACTTATCATACCATCCGAATCTGAGACTGGCAACAAAAAAGGCAGAAATGCTCCAACTTTCCGCCTTTTCCATACTCCTTACTTCTTCTGTTTCATCTGCTCCCGGGCCACAAAGTACACACGCTCACTCTCCGGGGTCGGCTCATTCTGTGTAAAAGCATCGTAGACCGCCTCCACAGAAAGTCCCGCCTGTTCCAGAAGCCGCCGCACAGTTTCCGTCTCATATGCTCTCTGGTAATGAACCTCCTCGTACTTCCGGTACAGTCCGTCATCTCCCTCCGGAATGAAGATTGCAAGCTCATATTCATTGATGCCGCTCTCATCGTCAAAGTAGTTGTCCCAGATAAAGCTGCCCTCCTCACGGTTTTCCGCAATGGTCTCATCCTGGATCTGTTCGTATTTATAACGGGTATTCATGTCAAAAATAAATACTCCGCCGGGATCCAGATAATTATTTACCAGCCGGAAGACCTCCAGCAGCTCCTCATCCTCCAGAATATAATTCATGGAATCGCAGACACTTACGACTGCGCGCACGGTTCCGTAAAGTTCAAATTCACGCATGTCCTGCAGCAGATAGAGAATGTCTTTTCCGGATGCGCTCTTTTTCTCCTGTGCGATCTCCAGCATATCCTCGGAATTATCCACGCCGATCATATCATACCCGTCTGCCGCAAGCAGCTCCGTCATACTCCCTGTCCCGCAGCCGAGTTCCAGCACAAGTCCGTCCTCGACGCCGAAGGTACACAGAAGTCCTTTGAGATATTTTTCCCACTGCGGGTAATCAATATTGTCCATAAACATATCATATACCTGAGCAAACGATCCGTATACACAGGTATCTTCAAATTCTCTCATGTTATCTTCTCCTTATCCTTCTACTTTTCTCCACTTTCTGACCGCATGGAAATAATACGGCACCAGCGGCACCAGTGCGAAAATCCATGCCAGGGGCTCTCCCAGACAGATTCCCAGAAATCCGAGACGCGGTGCAAGCACCATAGAGCTGATGGTTCTTGCCGCAAGTTCCCCGACTCCTCCCAGCATCGGAACAAAGCCGTATCCCATGCCCTGCAGCGCGTTGCGGTACAGGAAAATTGCACTCAGGAAAGGATAAAAGAAAGGTACCAGGCGGAAATACTGGTTGCACGCTTCCTGGATCGGTCCTGTGATGTCAGAGCTGAAAATCCGTACCAGATATTGTCCGGTAAGGCACAGAAAAATCATCGCTACCGCACTGAATACAAGAGCCGCAATCTGGCAGTCGCGCACTCCCTGGCGCACCCTTCTGATCTTGCCGGCTCCCGTGTTCTGCCCCACATACGTGGATGCCGCTGCACCTATGGAGCTGAACATGCTCATAAAGATTCCCTGAATTTTACTCGACGCGGTAAAGGCTGTAATGTATACCGTTCCGAGCGCATTCAGCGCCGACTGGATCAGCACATTTCCAAGAGAGGTAATCGAAAACTGCAGTGCCATGGGCACACCCAGTTTTAACATTTCTCCCATCCTCTGTCTCTGAAGGGATTCCCTGAATTTTGCCGTAAGCAATACCCTGTATCTTTTCAGAACAAAGGCCAGGCACAAAAGCCCGGAAAAAAGCTGAGCCAGAATCGTGGCCAGCGCGGCTCCCCACACTGCCATTTCCAATACTCCCACGAAAAGCAAATCCATTCCCAGATTTGCAGCAACCGAGATTCCCAGAAAGATAAGCGGTGTTCTCGAGTCTCCCATCGCACGCTGCACGCTTGAGAGAAGATTATACAGAAATGATCCCGCAAGTCCCCAGAACGTAATTCTTATGTACATTGTCACATCCGTTCTCAGTTCATCCGGCGTATTGACCGCAGTCACAAGCCACGGAAGGATGAGCTGCAGTATGGCTGTCATTCCCACCGCTATCACGGCACACAGGAAAACCGCATTCATGAAATATTCGGAGAGCCGTTTATTGTCACGGCTTCCAAAACTCTTTGCGATCAGAATCGAAAATCCGCTGGTCAGGCCGTTTGCCCATCCAAGCACCATCGTGATAATACCGCCGCATGAACCGACTGCCGCCAGGGCACTGACTCCCACGAACTGTCCTACGATCATCGTATCCGTAATCTGGTAAAACTGCTGGACAATACTGCTCAGCATAATCGGGAGGGCAAACCCGAAAATCAGTCTGATCGGATTGCCCTCAGTCATATTTTTTATCATTTCTGTCCCTCACTTTTAGTCTGTTTTTCCCGTCTTTGGGGTTTCAGCTGCCTCATCCGGGCGCTGTCCTGTCTGCTGCATCCATCCGGACTGTAACGTGCCTTTTCGTACAGCATATGAAATTCCCGGCGCACCTCATCATCGAGAATTCCTGCAGACTCCTCAATCTGCTCCGGTGTATGCCAGGGCTCAGGAGTATTTCCTCTCTTTTTCATCTCTTTTTTATAAATGCGTCTCACCACCTGATTGGGGGATCCGATTCCCTCCCCGGTCTGCCGCTTCGGGCGCGGCTCCCTGCGAAGACGCTCTGCGCTTTCAAACGGGTTGATCGCTTCCAGCTTATCTCCATTTTCCTGAATATTCGCCGTGTACCGATGATAGATCATCCAGATGAGCCGCAGGATCAACGCAGCGGCTGCAATTATAAGCGCCAATATCAGCAGGATCTCCAGAACAGCCCAGATCAGCGACAGGATCGAATTCTCTTTGTCCCCCTCTGTCGCCTGGATATCAAGCGGCAGATCCGCGGGAAGCTCCGGTGCCTCAGTCGGCTCGTTTTTGATATGCGAAAACAGCCATACAAGCAGCTGACGCAGCATCTCAATCAGTGTGAAAATAAGTCTTTGCGGCTGCAGAAGCCAGAACAGAATCATTCCTGCCGCTGCTGCTGCACATACCGCAAAGGATGCTGCTCTGGATTCCCCGAGAATCCGCGCACCGGGAAATCGATACAGCCGCTGGTTATTGATGCAGTATTCATCCACACGCTGACGCTGCTGGTAAATAAATGTAATCAGCAGATCCGTACACCCTGCAAATGTGATGAGCGTCTGATACATAGTATTTTTCATTGCCATCCCGATAATTCCAAGTCCGGCAAATAAAATCATCATATAGTAGGACGGTGCTTCCAGCGCATTTATCACGCCGAGGGTGCGCGAACTGAACCGCCACCAGACTGCCGCAACAGTCATCACATTAAGCGCAACGCGGCCGATTTTTCCGACCGGAAGTATATTTGCCAGTGCCAGACAAAATATAAGGCACAGAATAATTCCAAAGATATTTTTGACCTTATGTACTGCCAGATCTGAGAGCACAACCGGCACAATCAAAAGCAGCAGCGGCGCATACCCTGACACTTTCTCCACATGCATATAGCCAAATGCCGCTCCTCCAATCGCAGCGAGCACCAAAGCCGCGTGCAGCCATACCAGAAGTTTGATACTTATCTGTCTCATTCGCTCACCTCCCAGCGGATGATCTCAGCGCCCTGAACCCGCTCGAGCTTCCACGGGATATCCCTCGTAACTGTAGCTATCCACAGCAGGGACGCACCGGTGCGCGTGATTTCCTGCACTGCCTCCACCAGCTTCGGGCGCTGATTTCTCGTGATCAGCACACACAGCGGATGTTCCCGCGTAATTTCCGGCAGATATCTTTTGAGAAGTTCGGGAAAAGGTTCCGGTTCTTCCTCTGTCTTCAGCCTTGCAAGACTCTCAAAGAGCCGGTTCTTCTGACGCATTCCGCTGCCCGATTCCAGATAAATTGTCTCCCCTGTAACCTGATCTACACCGTTTGACAAAAGAGACACCGGGATTTGCCGCTCCATCATCTGTGCGCCCAGACTTGCGGCAAGACGTATACCCTCCTCATGTACCTGCTCAAAGCGCAGAATTCCCTCGTCTTCCACATCCAGCAGAAAACAGCAGCGCGCCGATTCTGTGGAGTCATGGACATTCACAAGCGTGTCCATGGCACGCGCTGACGCTTTCCAGTTAATCTTATTCAGCGGATCTCCAGGCATATATTCGCGCAGTCCCCGAAACGCAAACGGATCTTCATAAATCCGCCTCTGCGCTGTGATTTCTCCCATCATCCTGCGAAAGATCACTTCCAGAGAATCCACGCTGATCAGACGCGGATAGACATACAAATATGTAAACAGCTCTGCGTTCTCGTGAAGCTCCTCTGTGGCAAGCAGAGTTTTGGTCATCAGATCCGCTCTGTCAATCACGTAATACCCGCGCTTTGCTGTCTCAAATCGGATTTCTCTCGTAATCTTCTGGTAGAACATCACGGAAAAAATATCCCGCTCATAGAGCTTATCGGACACTGCCGCGTTCTCTTCTTCGGGGAATTTTAAGTTTCTGTCCACGCGAAAGCCAACCTGAAGCACCGGCATAAACATCCAGCTTCTGTTTTCGATCGTTTCAGTCAGCGAGGCTTTCTTTCCCTCAAACACAGGTTCAGACTGAAATTTTATACTGACCGTAAGCCCGTTCGACCAGTTTTTTTGATATATTTTCTCCAGCAGCCAGACTGCAAAAAATGCTCCTGCTATCAGAAATATTACTGTCATACACCCGTCCATTTCTCCGTCGGAACCGGGATCTTTTCAAGGATGGCTGTGATCACCTGCTTCCCGCCGACGGCTCCTGAAATCCCTCTGCTCATAATCAGTCTGTGTGCAAGTACGGGTACAGCGACTGCCTTGACGTCCTCCGGTACCGCATACTGTCTGCCGCACACAAGCGCATGCGCCCGCACCGCTGAAAACAGGGCAAGCGTTCCTCTGGGACTCACACCGGAAACCACATCCGGATACTTCCGTGTGCTGTCTGTGATCTCGACCAGATACCGCTTAAGCTCCGGATGAACGTACACACTGCGGCATGCCTCCATCACGCTTTCCAGATCTCTGCAGGTACACACTGGCTGCAACTCTTCCAGAGGCTGCTTCTTCTCAAATCGCTCCAGAATCTGCAGTTCTTCCTCCTGTGTCGGCATTCCCATGGAAAGCTGCATAAAGAAGCGGTCCATCTGTGCCTCCGGAAGCGGAAAGGTTCCCAGCGTCTCCACAGGATTCTCAGTGGCTGCCACAAAGAACGGACGCTGTAAGGGATACGTCACCCCATCCACTGTAATCTGATGCTCTTCCATACACTCCAGAAGACTCGACTGCGTACGCGGTGTAGCACGGTTGATCTCATCCGCCAGCAGCACATTGCAGAAAGCCGAACCCTTCTTGAAAATGAATTTACCCTCCTTCTGATTATAATATGTCAGCCCTGTCACATCCGCCGGAAGCAGATCCGGCGTGAACTGAATACGGCTGAATTCCCCGTCAATCGACTTTGCCAGTGACTTCGCCAGCACGGTCTTTCCTGTTCCAGGTACATCCTCCAGCAGAACATGGCCGCCGGCAACGAGCGCGGTGAGAAGAAGGTCGATCGTTTCTTCCTTCCCAATAATGACACGGCGGATATTTTCTCTGATCTGCGCAATGCATTCTGTCCGTATTTCCATATAATCAAATCCCTCCCTCAGTTTTTTCGTTATGTTTAAACTAAGCCTTTCTGTACCAGCGTATCCCAGCGGCAGGCTACTCCCGCAAAATATGTAACCGTATCGGCACCGTTGATATAATGAATTCCGGCCTGTTTTGCCAGCTCGCTGACAAAGATACCGTACCCCTCCAAAGATCCGTGTGTCTGTTCCGGGAAACGGCACGGCGCATCAGGATATGTACATTCTTTACATTTATCACAGCCTTCATTTGCCAGCAGCAGAAAATCGTCCATGTAAGAGCGGAGCGCCTTGTCCACAGACAGACATACCTGTTTGAATTTCTCTCCACCGGCTACCATACCTTCATAGTCAAAAGAATCCTCCAGATCACATTTTACGCTGAACACCACCATGGTATCGTATTGCTGTACACGGTCCCTGCATTCCTCCACCGTGCCGATCGCAGGAGGACATGCCCATGTCTTATTATATTTCCGGCAGGTATTCATCTCACACATGGCCCGTACCTCCTGCGTAAACTGTATTTTGAAGACATCTGCAAATCCATGCTCAAAAACTCCCGCATCCTTTAAAAGCTGTTCTAATACGTTCAAACTTCATACCTCCTTCCACGTCAGAGCACATTCTGAACGTGTGTTCTGCAATTACGCACAAAATAAATTTACTATATTATACCTGCTTTTGTGTGGATTTTACAGAGAAATTTCAAAATTTTATCTGCAAAAGGCCGCCCCTGGATGAACCATTCCATGGGCAGCCTTTTCCCTCACTCTTTCATCTTCGGCTTAAACACCAGACTGGCCAGATATCCGAAGATCAGCGCCGCTGAGATTCCTGTCGCACTGGCTCTTAATCCGCCCATGAACAGTCCCAGCACTCCGCACTCGTCCACTGCGTCCTTTACTCCCTGGTATAATAAATGACCGAATCCGATCAGCGGCACGGTGGCGCCGGCTCCGGCGTATTCCGCAAAGGGATCGTAAATGCGAAAGGCTGAAAGTACTGCTCCGGTACATACGAGAAGTACCATAATTCTCCCCGGCATCAGCTTTGTCCTATCCAACAGGATCTGTACAATCGCACAGATCAGTCCTCCTACCCAGAATGCATTGATATAGTCCATTTTCCTTCCTCCTCGTCAGTCTTTCTCTTCCATATGCTCCACCACAACCGCCTGCGCGATTCCGGGAACTGTCTGCCCCTCAGCAAAGCTTACCTTGCTCATCAGTGCTCCGGTGGGCACAAACAGCACGCGTTTCCATTCTCCGGAAATGATTCTCGGCAGAATGTAAGAGGCAAATACAACCGCAGAGCAGCCGCAGCCGCTTCCCCCTGCATGTGTATCCTGTACTGCGTCATCGAAAATGAGCATGCCGCAGTCGAGATGCTGCCGCTTGATATCATATCCCTGTTTTTCCAGCAGATCGAAAAGAATCTGCTGGCCTACGCTTCCCAGATCTCCGGTGATTATCTTGCTATACTCCTCCGGCTGCCTGCCGAAATCCTGCAGATGTGTACAGATCGTATCACACGCTGCCGGAGCCATACATGCCCCCATATTCATGGAATCCTTCAGCCCGTAATCCACAATTTTCCCGGTTGTAATGCCTGTGACGGCGGCGCCGCTCTTCTCCTTTGAGAGTACGCATGCACCGCTTCCGGTCACTGTCCAGGTTGCGGAGAGGGGACGCTGGCTGCCGTAAGCCAGAGGAAATCTGAATTCCTTCTCCGCACTGGCGAAATGACTTGAAGTCAGCGCCATTGCATATTCGGCAAAATCACCGGCAACTGCCATGGATGCCAGTGAAAGCGCCTCTCCCATCGTCGAACATGCGCCGAACAGCCCGTATACCGGCACATCCAGCTGCGCCAGATTATAGCAGGAAGCCGTACACTGAGCCAGCAGATCTCCGGCGAAAATCATGCGCAGATCTGTATTCCGGATTCCGGCTTTATCGAGTGCCCGCAGTGCTGCCCTGTGCTGCAGTGCGCTCTCTGCCTGTTCCCATGTTTTCTCCCCTGCAAGTGGATCCTTCTCAATCTCATCAAAGCACGGACCGAGCGGACCCTCCCCCTCTTTTTTGCCGGCCACAGAAGCTCCGCTTCTGATATATACCGGTTCCCCGAAACGGATGCTCTGGTGCCCCATTCTCTCGTTCATCGTCTCACCTCCATAGCCGCATCACACAGTAAATCAGGCCAAGTGCCCAGGAACTCACCACACCGTAGAGAATTACAGGACCGGCAATTGTAAAGATCTTGCACCCTATGCCGAATACCTGTCCCTCTTTCTGGTACTCAATAGCCGGAGCTGCAACCGAATTGGCAAATCCCGTAATCGGCACAAGCGTTCCTGCGCCGCCGAATTTTGCCAGTTTCGGATAGATATTAAGTCCTGTCAAAAGCACACTCAGAAAAATCAGGATCAGGGAGCACCAGCATCCTGCTTCCTCCTTATCCGCCCCCATCGCCTGAGCCGTATTCAGGATATACTGACCCAGTACGCAGATCAGGCCGCCCACCAGAAATGCGCGCGCCATATTTACGGGCAGACTGTGGGTCGGAGTGACCTTCTTTACATATCTCTCATATTCCCTTGCCTGTACATTCTTTTGATTTTCCATCTGCTACCACCATCCTTTATAATAGAACAGCAAAGACCCCACGGTCTTCCCCAGCGCCATGCTGATAATAATAATCGGAATGCCCCGGGTGATGCCGAGTCTGCGCGCCATAATCGCGTATATATCCACCACCTCGCCGAGAGCTATAATCCAGCTTCCGAGGAAAATCCCTGCACAGAGCCCATATACAAGCAGGCCTGCTGTTCCCAGATGAAGATTTCCCTGGTAAAAAAATGCGAGATTTCCTGAAAACACACCGAGCATGCATACCGTTTCATACAGCCGGACATGCTCCGCCGTTCTCGTAAGCGAGGCATATCTGGGGATAATTCCGAGTCCGATAATCAGCGCCACTGCACCGGAGGAGATCACACCGCCGGCGCACACTCCCAGCACACCGAGCAGTAGTATCTGCCAGATCATGTTTTCTCCTTTCTCGCGGACTGCTCGAGAATCGTTGCATCCACATCATCCTCGTATGTCCGCATCTCAACCTCCATGGGAGTGGGATCCTGCGTCAGCTTACGCTTTCCAAAATGGTTAAAAAAGAAAACAGCGCCTATCCCTATTCCCAGAGAATAGCTGACCTCAAGCACCGTAAATCCCGTCTCTCCGGTCCCGTCAAACAGCTCATGGATATGGTTAAAAAGTCCCGGAACATCCACATCCGTGTTAAATGTCATGATTGAGAATACCATTCCGAAAAATGTTACCACGCAGACAAGCGCTGTCTTGACCCAGCTTATGACAGCGTTTTTTCCTCCCGGATCCTCATATGTCAGGATAAATGACGGCTCACCAATATGCGCCACTTCCACATTTTCCTCTCTTTGCTGGATCTGCTTAATGATATCCATAGCCGAAAATACATATCTGCCGTATTTTCCTCTGGGCAGTGAAGCTATCTTCATTACGCTGCAGCGATTTAATACTTTGGAATTGCTGCACGAGAGCTTTGCTATTTCTCCGAGACAGACCTGATCCTTTGTCACCTTCATATTTCTGTCTGTCTGGATGTAGAGTGTGTCGCTCATGCCGCCTCCTCCGATTCCCGGTACACCAATGTCCCGCCGGGCTCCCGGTCCTGTTGATCCAGGTTCGCCGTCAGATATATAATTCCTGCTATCCCAAGCAGAATCGCAGCAATCAGCGCATAAAAGTAAATTTTCTTCCCGGTCATTTTCCTCACATCCTTTTCTGAAATCTGTTCTGTATTTAGTGTTCCGTTTTCGGACAAAAATATGCAGGGAAAGTCTTACAACTTTCCCCGCAGATTTTTTAATATTTTCTTTTCCATCCTGGACACCTGCACCTGGGAGATACCGAGCTCAGAGGCGATCTCCGTCTGTGTCTTTTCCCCGTAATACCGCAGATAAATAAGCCTGCGTTCCTGAGGGTCTAATGTTCCCAGAATCTCTTCCAGAAAAATCTGATTTAACACCTCCTCGTTTCTGTCTTTTTTTTCTTCCAGCTTATCCATCAGCGAAATATCATTGCCGTCCCCCTGATAAATGGTCTTGTGCAGAGATTCCACCTGACTGCCCGCCTCCAGCGCAAGCACGACCTCCTCCGTGCTCAGCTCAATCGCGTCCGCAATCTCCGTAACTGTCGGTTCCCTTCCGTACTCTGCCTCCAGTTTTTCTCTGGCCCGCAGCGCGCGTACGGCAGTCTCCTTCATTGTGCGGCTGACCTTGAGCATCCCGTCGTCTCTCAGAAACCGCTTAATTTCCCCGGTGATCATCGGCACTGCGTATGTGGAAAAACGGACGTCATATCCGAGATCGAACTTGTCAATGGCTTTCAGCAGCCCGATACTTCCTATCTGAAACAGGTCTTCCTGCTCCACACCGCGGTTGCGGAATCGTCTCACAATACTCCACACCAGTCCCAGATTTTCCTGCACTAGCAATTCCCTCGCTGCTTTATCCCCGTCGTGCGCCCTCCTCAGCAGAGTCAGCGTATCCTCCATACAGCCTCCTTTCGCCCGTTTCCGACAGGGTTTTTATTCCTTTTTTCATTCTTCAAATGGGTGGGAAGGGCGCCCCATGGTCTTCTTCATGTGCACCTGTGTGCCCTCCCCGGGCTTTGAGACCACAACTACCTCGTCCATAAAGGCCTCCATAAAGGCAAATCCCATACCTGAACGCTCCAGCTCCGGCCTGGTTGTAAAGAGCGGCTCCATTGCTTTCTTCACATCTTCAATGCCCTTTCCATAATCAATAACCGTAATATAGAAATCATGACATACGATCTTGCACTCAATGCGTATCTTATGTACCGTCTGCTCATATCCGTGAATAATGGAATTCGTGATTGCCTCCGAGACAGCCGTCTTTAAGTCGGCCACCTCCTCCAGCGTGGGATTAAGCTGTGTAGAAAATGCTGCCACAGCCACCCTTGCAAATCCCTCATTGCACGATCTGCTGTCAAACTCCAGAACCATCTCATTCGTGCGCTCCATAGCTGCCTCCTTTCTGCCCTGCCGTCTCCCAGGACCGCTCCTGCTCTACGGTAATAAATTTCAGAAGACCTGACATACGCATAATTTTTTCTACGCGCCCATTTACATGAGCTGCACTGACCCTGCCGCCTACAAGCCGAATGTTTTTATACCGTCCCATAATCACTCCAATGCCGGAACTGTCCATAAATTCCGTATTGCGGAAATCGAAGCGGATACATCTGATGTTTTCCCTCTCCAGAATTCGATCCGCACCGATTCGAATCTCCTCAGCAGTGTGATGATCCAGTTCCTTTGGAACCAGAACCGTCAGTATGGTATCCCTTACCTGAAATGTCTCTCTCATATTTCCTTCCTTTCCATCCCATGCCGGGTAAAAGAAAAGGGGATGTGCATTTACTTTTTCTGCACATCCCCAAATCCGAGGTTTCTCTTTGTTATATCTCTATTCTTCTTCCGTATCTCCGGAATTCGTATTTCCCTGATTCTGGTTTCCCGTACTCTGTCCGCCCGTACTCTCTTCTCCTGTACTTTCAGCGGTCGAATTCGAAGTCTCCGTTCCGCCGAGCTGTTCGATATAAACTTTTGCGCTTTCAGCTTTCTTGCCCGGGAACTTCTCAACGATCTCCTGGAAGACCGCAATCGCCTCTGCATTATTTCCCTGCGAGCGATATGCATGAGCCAGTGTGTTTAATACCTGGTAATCCTCATCGTTGATCTCCTTTGCCTTTGTCAGAAGATCGATCGCAGTAGGATAATCCTCCCTGTCAAAAGCCTCCACACCTTCATTCTTAAGGCTGCGGAACAGTGTTGTCTTCACATTGTCATAAATATTATCATAAATCTGCTGTGCCTCCACTGAAAGCTGCTCGCGGTTCACGTTCTGAAGCACGTTCGCGGCATTTGTGTATCCGCCCTGAGAGTAAGCCTCCTGCGCTTTGATGAGGTTCTCATAACTTGTAACCTTATCGTTCGCCTGCGCGATCTGCTGCTGCGCCGACTCCACAGTCGCCTGAGACTGTGTGATCTGCTCATTTAATTCGTCAAGAGTCGCCGACTGACTCGCCATTGTATTGCTGTACTCCACAACCTTCTCATTCGCGGAACGGTTGATGCTCTGCTTTACTGCAGGCACCACGAGAAATCCGACCACAAGCGCTCCGACTAATACACCGATACCCAGATTAAACAGTGTAGCCGTCCCGGAACTCTCACGAAATGTAGGCGGCTGGATGATTGTATCATTTCCCGATACGTAGGCAGTACGCACACCTTCCTCGCCCGCCAGCGGCTTCTCTTTTCTGCCCCAGCGGGACTGATCCAGCTTCGTCGCCGTTCCGGTCTGCTCGTCCACTTCCTTCAGAAATCTGAGTGTCGTGGAATTTGTCTTGTCAATCCGGGCCGCTTTTTTAAGGATTCTCCGCGCTTTTTCATACTTCTCGTTCTTAATGTAAATCAGCGCGAGCAGGTGATAGCCCTTGATGAGCTTGGGATTCTGCGCCAGAATCTTCTTCAGCTGAATGGCTGCAACATCCTCATTTCCCTCGCGGCAGCACTTGAGGGCTTCATTATATTTTTTGATTGTCTGGTTAATATTGTCCAGCTTATTGGGCTCCGCCTGAAGCTTCTGGATATACTGGGAAGCAATGTTGTAGTCCGGCATAATGTTCTTGCTGATAACCCATTCGCTCAGCGCCGCCACCGCCTCTCCGGTCTCAAAGTAGACCAGACCCAGCAGATTTCTCGCCTGGATATTCAGCTTATTGAACTTCAGACTTCTCTTTAAAAGATCAATCGCGCCCGAAAGATCGCGGATCTCCGCCTTCTCCAGCCCTTTATTATAATACAGATTGGAAAGCTGATACGCTTTGCGCTGTACGCTGATATCGCATCCGCACTCCGGACAGTAATCCGAATTGGTGAGCCTCGCTCCGCAGTTCATACAGTTCATTCGTATTCCTCTCACTCCTTATTCTGCTGTGTCTTCATCATCTCTTTGAGGATATCGATCACATCGGTCAGATCCCGGTTGTAGATCGCGCTCTCCACTTCGTCCACATCCAGGCTCGGTTTAAATTTCTTCAGTTCCTCTTCGTAATTAATCATTTTTCTCTCCTCGTAATTCCGCGTTCACTTCATGTTCTCCAGTACAGCCTTGATCTCCCCCATCAGATAGAGCGATCCCACGCAGAACAGCATCGCATCTCCCCGGTTCTCACACGCCGCAGTAAATGCTGCATCCGCACGCGGCTCTGCATGAACAGACGGACAGCCGCACTGCTCAAACAGCCCTGCAAGCTCCTGTGCCGGAACGCTTCGATATCCGCCGACTTCCGTGGTCACAACCGCCTCCGGATGCACGCGCTCGCAGATTGTCCGGATCATCTCCGGATAGTCCTTGTCAGATACGGCAGAAAAGAGCATGTGAATTCTGTTCTCCCTGGCAAAATATTCTGCAGTCTCCACAAAACGCTCAATGCCGTCCTCATTATGCGCACCGTCGATAATAACTCCGGGCAGCACGGTCTCCATCCTGCCTTCCCAGTGTGAATTCGCAATTCCGCGGATCAGCGTCTTATTGTCAATACCGTGCACCGGCTCAAGTTTCTTCATCGTAAAGTATGCCAGCGCTGCGTTCATCATCTGATACGGGGCAATGTACGGAATTGACAGCTCCTCCGTATCCTCACCCGGATAGCTGAACCGGAACCGGATGCCTTCTCTTGTATTTGATACAAGCTGATACATTTCGTTCGTCAGCTCATACGCTTCGCTACCGCACTCGTGTGCCCTCTGCGCAATCACTGCAGATGCCTCCGGCCGATGTCCGTCGTACACAACCATAACACCCGGCTTTATGATGCCCGCCTTCTCTCCGGCAATCTCCGGAATTGTATTTCCCAGGTACTCCGTGTGATCCAGGCCAATCGATGTGATAATGCATGCCAGCGGATCACGAATCACGTTTGTTGCATCCAGCCGTCCTCCGAGTCCCGTCTCCAGGATGATATAGTCGACGTCCTCTTCTGCAAACATCACCATTCCCATCAGAAACAGTGTCTCAAAGTAACTCGGATGATCATTTCCCTCTGCGGTGAACGCATCGATCACGCGTTTCGTCTCCGTGAATACGCGCAGAAATGTCTCGTTGTCCACATCCCTGTCGTTGATCTTGTATCTCTCGTTAATCTTTACAAGATGCGGGGAGGTGAACAGCCCGCAGCGGTAGCCGCCCTCCATCAGCATGGCGTTCAGATACGAGCATGTGCTTCCCTTTCCGTTCGTACCTGCCACATGGATAATTTTTCTTCCCTTTTCCGGGTTCCCCAGACGGTTCAGCAGCTCTCTCGTGTGCTCCGGCGGGTTTTTTGTCGTAAATTTCGGAATTTCTTCAATATAATCAACAGCTTCTCTATAATTCAAAAATACCACCACTTTATCATAATGTAGGATACCCGCCCCGCCAGTCCGGTGGTTTGGGCTCCTTTCCATTATAATATAGTGGTGGAATATGTCCATACCTATTTTCACAAATTTTTCCGACACACCGCGCGCTTTTTAGCGAATTTCTTACTGTTCCGTGCTGTCGGAGGTCGTTACAGACGCCGGATTCTGCGTGTCAGTCTGTCCTTGCGGACTGTCCGCATTCTGCTGCTGAACCGGTTCGTGATAAATTACAGAATCGGTACGGCTTAAAACCTTCTTCGTCGGGCTGTTGCTCTGCTGTGCAATGTCAATCTCATCTCCGTCAGAAAGCTCCAGTCCCTGAACCATCAGCATCTCATTGCTCACCATAAGCGTATCCTGAAGTTCACCGTTTACCTCCACGCGGCTTGACGCCGTAAAGTTTTCCCCGTAGAAGTACCATGTGTCTTCCGACTCCTGCTCAAAGCTGTCAAGTGTGATATCCTTTACGCCCAGCCGCATGTCTGTCTTCTTGAACGGATTCTCGCCGCCGTAAACATATTTCTCTCCGTAGAGAATATCATACTGCAGTGCCTCAAGATCCACCTGGTAGTTCTTCGTATTTTTTCTGGTCTGATGATACCGTACCAGTGTTCCCTCATGGATGTCCAGACGGTCAAGTACCTCGGCTCCGATCTGGTATGCCGCCAGATTCTCATCCTTTTTTTCCAATCCGAAGTTATCCCAGATGACGTACTGTGTCTGGAAGAGATATTTATTCTTCACATCCTCGACCTCAAGTCCCATTGTAGGAAGATGGTCGCCGTACATCACCAGCACTACCGGCTCCGGATATTCCATCAGGCGGTCTGTAAGCTGCTTTATGAATTCATCCATCTCGTGAATCATATTCACATAATATTCCCAGGAATAATTATTCTTTTCCCTGTTCTCAGCACCTGTAACCGTGATCTCAGGATTCTCCAGCACCGGTTCCGGATAATACTCTCCGTGTCCCTGCACTGAAATCGTATACACATAATCCGGTCCCTCAGTGGCATTCAGACAGTCTATAATCTCATCCGTAAGAATATGATCCTTCACCCATCCGGTGGGCGTCACATCGGAAATATCCCTCATGTACTCCTCAGACGTAAAGCTGTCAAAGCCCAGTTTGGGGAACACGCTCTTTCTGGAGTAGAAGTTTGCCTCATTGTTGTGCACAGCATGCGTGGAATACCCCAGATTTTTGAGTACGTATGGAATGCTTTCACAGGTAGTCTCCTGCAGTATCGATTTGTACGGATACTCACCCGGTCCGAAATAGTGCATACTCATTCCGGTAATTGTCTCAAATTCCGTGTTGGCCGTTCCCGCTCCTACAGAGGGCACCCGGTAATAACCCGATGAGTACTCCTTCATCATCTGGCGGAAGTTCGGAATCGGATCCTCCGACAGATTCAGATACTCTACCAGCGTCGGATCAAAGAACGATTCCAGCTGCAGAAACAGAATATTGACATCCTGATCCTCATCTGTCTCCTTTGGCTCTCCCTCGCTTGCCACAATCTCATCCATCAGTTCTTCGGAATAGCCGTTTGGACAGCTTATTCCTGTGTTGAAGATTGTAGTCAGAAGGCCATACGGATAGCCGTAGTCTTCATATGCAAACGCCACATTTCCGAAATAATTGGAGATCACGCGGTTGGACAGTGCCAGCTTTGTCACTCCCCCGAATCCAAGTGCCATGACAACAACAAATCCCGCTGCCAGGGCGTAATGCATCCTTCCCTGATACTTCGGAGCCTTAAAGAGCAGAAATATCAGTCCGACGATTATCAGCAGAATTGCAATGCAGGATGCAATCATTACCGGCACACTCATGTATTTATTCATGGTGTTGAAAGCGTCTGCGATCAGCTTTAAATCCGGACCGGTAAACGGAGTTACGCGGACTGCAAGCAGACCGCCGTTAATGCATCCGAGTGCCAGCCAGAATACCGCCAGCAGGGTCCTGACAAAGACCCTGCGGCGGAACAGCCATACAATTGTCGTAGTGGTGAAGATCAACAGCGCATTGTACAAAAATACAAGCGGTTTATCCGTCATAAATTCCCATGCTTCCCGCAGAGAATGACGTGATATAGTCTCAATAATCAGATAAATCAGGCAGCAGCCCAGCATCTGAAGCGGCACCGAGAGCAGATTGCAGATGCGGATAGCCTTTTGTTTGCCCGAAAGGCTGCGAAACGGAACGTTCTGTACCTTCGGCTCTTTTTTTCTCTCCCCCGAAAACATCTTCAAATGGACTTTCTTCACTTTTCAAATCCTTTCCCAGTTCTTATGCGAGCTGATCCAATCTCTGTTTCACCTGTTCCATCATCTGTGTATATTTTTCGAGCTTTGCCTTTTCCTCGTCAATTTTGGCCTGCGGAGCCTTGCTGATAAACTTCTCATTTCCCAGCATGCCGTTTACGCGTGCCAGCTCCTTGGTCAGACGCTGCTCTTCTTTCTTAAGGCGCTCAATCTCCTTATCGATGTCAACCAGCTCTGCAAACGGAATATAAATCACCGCCTGAGGAATCACTGCAGACACAGCATCGTCTGCAATACCGGTACGGTCTGCCTGTACATTTACTTCGCTGGCATATCCGAGCGATGCAAAGAACAGTGCGCCCTTTTCAAAGTTTTCTCTGACTGCAGCGTCCTCTGAAACGACGTAGACGGTAGCCTTTCTGCTCGGCGGCACATTCATGCCGGTGCGCACGGTACGGATTGCACGTACAGCCTCCTTGATCATCTCAACCGCAGCTTCCTCAGCGGAAAATGCCCAGTCCTCACGGTATTCCGGCCAGGAAGAAATCATAATGGACTCCTCCTGCGGATTCAGAGTACAGTAAATCTCCTCTGTCACGAACGGCATGTACGGATGCAGCAGTTTCAGCGCTCCTCCGAGAACCGTCTTCAGCGTCCACAGGGCAGCTGACTTCGTGGAATCACTGTCGCTGTACAGACGCGGCTTCACCATTTCAATGTACCAGTCGCAGAACTCTTCCCAGATGAAATCATATATCTTCTGAACCGCAATACCCAGTTCAAACTTCTCCATATTGTCGGTCACATCTTTTGCCAGCGTATTAAACTTGGAGAGAATCCACTTGTCCGCATCGGTCAGCAGGGTCAGATCCATGTTCTCCGGAACCTGTGCTTTCTCCAGATTCATCATGATAAAGCGGGAAGCATTCCATACTTTATTTGCAAAGTTTCTGCTTGCCTCCACACGCTCCCAGTAAAAACGCATATCATTACCCGGAGCATTTCCTGTCATCAGTGTCAGACGCAGCGCATCGGCACCGTATTTGTCAATGACATCCAGCGGGTCAATACCGTTTCAGAGCGACTTGCTCATTTTGCGTCCCTGTGAATCGCGTACCAGACCGTGAATCAGCACATGCTTAAACGGTACCTTTCCTGTCTGCTCAATACCGGAAAATACCATACGGATTACCCAGAAGAAAATGATGTCGTATCCGGTTACCAGAACATCCGTCGGATAGAAATACTCCAGCTCCTCTGTTTTTTCCGGCCATCCAAGCGTTGAGAACGGCCACAGTGCGGAACTGAACCATGTATCCAGCGTATCCGGATCCTGTGTCAGCTGTGTGCAGCCGCATTTCGGACATTTCTCCGGCATGCCGTCAGCTACCACAATCTCTCCGCATTCATCGCAGTAATATGCCGGAATCCGGTGACCCCACCAGAGCTGACGGGAAATACACCAGTCGCGGATATTTTCCAGCCAGTGCAGGTATGTCTTATCGAAACGGTCAGGAACAAACTCCAGCTCTCCATCCTCCAGCGCCTTGATGGCAGCCTTTGCCATTTCATTCATACGTACAAACCACTGCTGTTTTATCATAGGCTCTACAGTAGTTTTGCAGCGGTCATGTGTTCCGACGTTATGGCTGTGGTCGGCAACCTTTACGAGAAGTCCCAGCTCCTTCAGATCATCCACCATTGCCTTTCTCGCCTCATAACGGTCCATGCCTGTATATTTTCCGCACAGTCCGTTCATTGTGGCATCGTCGTTCATGATATTGATTTCCGGCAGATTATGCCGTTTGCCTACCTCAAAGTCATTCGGGTCGTGTGCCGGCGTAATTTTTACGCATCCGGTTCCGAATTCCATATCTACGTACGGATCTGCGATAACCGGAATCTCACGGTCAGTCAGCGGGAGCTTCAGCATCTTGCCGACAAGGTGCGCATATCTCTCATCCTTCGGGTTTACGGCAACTGCAGTATCTCCCAGCATTGTCTCCGGACGTGTTGTTGCGATCTCCACAAATTCATTGTCAGATCCTACAACCGGATATTTGATATGCCAGAAATGTCCTGCCTGCTCCTCATGTTCAACCTCTGCGTCAGAGATAGATGTCTTGCAGACCGGACACCAGTTGACAATACGGGATCCCTTGTAGATGTAGCCTTTCTCATACAGTTTTAAGAATACCTGGGTAACCGCCTTGGAGCAGCCTTCGTCCATTGTAAATCTTTCACGTTCCCAGTCTGCGGAAGATCCCAGTTTATGAAGCTGATTTACAATCTTTCCGCCGTACTCCTCTTTCCATTTCCAGGCATGCTTTAAGAACTCCTCTCTTCCGATCTCGTTCTTGTCAATGCCCTGTTCCTTTAACTTCTCAATGACTTTTACCTCTGTCGCAATCGCTGCATGGTCTGTGCCCGGCTGCCACAGTGCCTCATATCCCTGCATTCTCTTAAAACGGATCAGGATATCCTGCATGGTGTTATCCAATGCATGTCCCATATGAAGCTGTCCCGTTACATTCGGCGGCGGCATCACAATCGTGAAAGGCTTTTTATCCCTGTTCACCTGTGCGTGAAAATATCCTTTATCCAGCCATTTCTGATACAGTCGTTCTTCCAGCCCTTTCGGGTCATACGTCTTTGCAAGTTCCTTGCTCATAATTTCCTCCTTCTTTTAAAAAATAAAAGCCCTCTGCACAGCCTTAAAAGCTGCGCAAAGGGCGAATGTCTCGCGGTACCACCTTGCTTCGTATGCCATACGGCATACCTCTATGATCCTTTAACGGAGATCATCCGTGACTGCTTACTTGCGCCTTCAGCCGTCCGGCTCCAAAGCTACCTTCCGCTTCTCCATCCTGAGGACATCTTCCAGCCGATGAATGTCCCTCTCTGCCAGAGGTATGAAACGTACTCCTCTTCTTCCCTGCCTTTTTGATTATGCACTTTAATATAGTAGGAAGAGCGGAATTTGTCAAGGGATTTCGGGGAGTCTTTCGCAAATTTTAAGAAACTTGCGCTTTGTTTCCCTCAGAACTACCATAATTTTGCATTAGACCATGAGGAGGGATTATTCACATCAAAGTAACCTGTTCCTGCATTACAGAACCAGTAGATTCCCGGTGTCACAGATTCTGACCAGCCATTCATCTGTACTGCCCCGTCCTCAAGCAGATGATAGATTCCGGCCTGCATGCCAAGCTGTTTCTGCGCATCTGCATTGATCCACATATTCTTTCTCATTCGTCCGTTACTATCCAGATTATACAGCTTCCATCCGGATTCATCCTTAATCCAGCCGCGTTCCATTTTTCCATCCGCAGCCATGTGATACCATACTTTTTCTACCTTATTGCCGTTATACGGGTTGGGCTCTTCAATATAAATCCAGTCGCCTGTAACAAGTTCTCCGGTTTCTTTATCTGTGAAATACCAGTTCTTTCCTCCGGCTGAACCATCAAGATTCGTATTAATAAACTCACCCTTTACCAGCTTGCCGTCCCGGTAGAACACATACTTGCCATTTTCATTCAGACTCCAGGAATCTTTTCCCTCTGACGGTGAATCCGGAGTTTCGGTATATTTCTCAAGAGTAATCATAATGTCCCTTGCATCAAGTTCTGTAAAGACAGGCGTTCCTCCGCTTCCGTTCAAGACTGTGCACGAATACGCCTTAACGCTTACTGTCTTTCCGTTCTCCGTCAGACTGATCGTTCCCAGATTTAACTCTTTTGCTCCGTCTTCTCCGGTCAGAGGAAGCTGTTCATTTCCCGCAATATAAGCGGTTAATACCCAGATCCTTGATTGGTCCTCTTTGAGACGTGCTTCCTGTACACTGCTTTTTATTTCTTTGTTAAAGCTGAGTTTTATGCTGTCAGATGTAATCTCGCTTCCTTCTGCCGGGATTACGGTAAATCTGACCTGCATTGCTGTGGCATTTGAAAACTGCGAGGGGAGCTGCACGGTGACGGCAGTTTCACCCATATTCTCTGATGAGAATTTCAGACCGGCATCACTTGCCATTACATTCACCGTTCCTCCGAATAATAGCAGTACAGCTGCCAGCAGAAGTATCTTTATTTTTTTCTTCATAAAATGTATCTCCTGTTAATTTGCTGCTGTTGAAATTGTTATGCTTGGAATATTATCAGGAATTTTGTAATACAGCGTATCACTTACGAGCCGCTGGCCTTCCTGTGTCTGCGCATTGTTTACGCGATAAAGCTCTGCACGGATTTCCCTGCCCTTCAGGGCCTCTGCGTCAAAATCCCCTTCTTCGATCCAGTACACCCACCGTCCGCTGGCAGTGTCTTCTATTGTACCTTCTCCTGAAACATCAGCCAGAATAATCTGATCAGCCTCACCGGATGTTCCGACAATATTCATTCCGCTCTTATCAAATAAAAGGACAGTATTGTATGCCGGATTTCCTTTATATTCTCCGATAAATACAAGAGATCCCTTCGGAATTTTAGCCTGCGTTGCATTTTCATACACATAATCATCCGCCAGAATTCCGATTGTCTGTGCGCCTTCTGCTGTAAGGAAGTCAACATTATCTCCTGTCAGGCCCTGAACATTCAGTTCCGATACCGAAATCTCTGATTGTCCTTTTGCTGTCAGTTTTACTCTGACCGCATCGTATACGCAGAGGTTATTTCCATCCCCTTCTTTCTTAAAGTAAGCCGTAGCCTTTCCATCTTTAAAACTGAACGTACCCTCAGCTACATCGATCCACTGGCCGTTATCTTCTGACTGAACAGAGATCTTATAATCTTTGACCGCATGCTTTGTATCATTCGTGTGGTAGCTCAGCGATGCAATTCTGAGTTTTTTATTGAAGTTCACAATAATCTCGGCATCACCGGATTCTGCATTTCCTGTATATTCTTCCGTATATCCATCATCAATGACCATCGGAAGCGCTGACTCTGTGGCTGCAGCAGCATCTGAACCGAATCCGGAATCCGGATCCTGATCATCCTTTTCTGCCGTCTTGTCCAGCTCGGAAACCAGATTCCCCGAAACCGTCCAGCCGGTCTTTTCATAGCTTCCGTCAGCCTCGAGCTTGATCGGCTCTGTTGCATATGCCTGAGAATAATTCGTATACTGGTCAACCGCCGTTATTTTGTAAAATACGGTTCTGTTATTCAGTGATGCAATCACATCCTCAAATGTGCCGTCTGTCGTAAAGCCGACCACTTCTTCCTTAACCTCTCCGCCTTCTATCAGGCATCGCGTTATCTCATATCCCAGGTGCAGTCCGTCTGTTTTTCCGTTTATTTTGAGTGTAACCGTATTTTTATCTTTCTGATAGCTTACATCTGCCCCTGAAATTACAGATTGATTGGTATATCCGGTCTGCTCTCCATTGGCAAGTCTGTAAGTTCTCGCATCATCGGTCATATAATAAACGGCACGCTCTTCTTTTTCAAATTGCTCTGCAAAAGCCCTGGTAGCTGTATCCGGCTGAAGTCCCCAGCGTTCAAAAAATTCCAGCAGATTTTTCTCGGATGCCGCGCAGGCAAGACGCATAAAGTTCTGCTCCGAACCCGCTCCCAGCTTCAGTTCTGCATCCCATTTTTTCTTATTATTAAATGCACTTACATTGCGCGCATACGTATCTACCCTTGCATAAAACAGATTGTTAAACTGTTCCTGATAATTTGTAAAGATCTTGTGGTTATGGAAGTTATCGTATGCCAGATGAAGCTGCCAGTACATGGCAAGCTGTGTAAATACATTATCTGACATGCCGGATGTTCCGGACGTTACCTTTTCATACACATCACTGTAATCAAACCGTACGGTCTTGTTTGTCTCATCAGACTGAGCCAGCAGCGCGAAGTAATTATTGGTAATCTCATTGATTTCGTAACTGCTCTGATCAATTTCATGCCCTATCTCATGCGCAATACCCCATCCGAAATATTGTCCGCCGGTCAGAAGTCCATCCTCCGTGATGACCGGATTTTTGGAATTTACAAGTGCTTTCGTCTCATTCCACTGAACACCGATATGATTTCCCGCTGCATACATAAATGCGCTCTCAAACATCTTTGCATAACGTATGGTCAGATGCTGTGACGGCAGCTGATTGGCTGCTCCGGCATTGGGATCATCGCTCAGTCCTTTGGTCTGATAGAATAATGTCATCATATTGTCCATGGCGTCCAGTGACTCCAGCAATGCCTCTGCTTTCTGCTCGGTTGTTGTTCCGCTGTTTTTCAGAGCCTCGCGAACCTGCGTCACAGGGATTGTGTACATCATTTGATCGATCAGGATATCTGTTGTGTTTAAAGGACAGGTTTTTGGATCATACTCCTTCTTATGCTGTTCCTCTTTGTGAAGCTCTTCCAGTTTTTCTGCATACTCACTTACTTCTTCCAGATATGCAGCAGCCTGTTTCTTTCTCTCTGCCTCATCGGTTACATTATACAAGTTTAATACCGGTATTCTGGTACCTCCGCTGACGCGGACAGAATATTCATCCGTGGAATTGTTTCCGTTATACACGATATATAATGGTCCGCCCTTGTCTGCATCTGTGCTCAGACCGGATGAAATTGTTATTTCATTCTTTCCTGCTTTCAGGTTGTATGTTTTCATAACCACATCCTGTGCTTCCGCATGATACTGCGTCGCTACAAGCTGCAGGCTGACATTTGCTCCTGAAGCCTGATTTCTGCTTCCCACATAAACAGTAAGTGTATCACCGTTATCCGCGCTCACTCCCAGCGGCTGCCATGCAGTCAGGCCTGTGAATCCCAGATGCTGATCTTTCTTCTCCGTAATATCCGTGGAAACTTTTATCACTCCGCCGAAGGTTCCGCCATCCAGAAGCAGCTCTGCCTCTTCCAGTTCTTTCAGCAGCAGATCCTTATCCGGGTGATATTCTCCCGAAACGCTGTCCTTCGTATTGACCTCTTTTCTCAGAGCCTCAATGGTTTCCAGTCTGACATTCTCTTTTAATACGGTATGAAGATCATCTGCAAACAGATTGTCAATTTTTTCCTCAATATCGGAATATCTGTAAAATCTGATTTCCGCTATCTGAATTTTTGACTTATATCCGCTTCCCGTTGTAAATCCAAAGCGTACCTGGTCTGTGGTGATCGGACTCGCAAGCTTAATGACATAATAATTTCTTCCGCTTGTTTCATCCGTTTTCTGCTGCAGAATAACTCCCTGTGCAGCAACCTCCTGACCATTTTCATTTAAGTAATACACCGCAGCACCGCTGTACCAGTTTTTTCCAAGGTCCACAGGTTCCACAAAAGCAAAACGGTTCATCTTATATTTGTCATCCAGAGTCACTGTCAATCCCCACTCATTTCGATGATAATATACCGCTTCATCCCAGTCCAGCTTCTCATAATAAGAGTTAAAGTCGCCGTCAACCAGCCCCAGCGCTGTTGTACTGCCTGCAATATCATTGGAACTGTTCTTCATGCTTCCTGTTTTTCTGGCTGCATTTTTTATATGCGCCGTAACTTCTCCGGCTTTACCGACTGTATTAATCAGATTATATTCCGGAAGCTTTACCGCCGCCACACTGACAGTAGCTGCTTTTGCCACATCAGAAGCCGGTGAGTCGCCGATTTCATTCACACCTACTACATATGCGGCATATTCGGTATCGTCCTCCAGATTTTCCACTGTATAACTTGTTCCCGTTATATTCTCAATTTTCTGGTAAGAACTATCCGGCTGATCCGCCTTCTTCCAGAACACTTTATAGCTGTCCGTATTGTCCATATCCTTCCAGGTGATCTGAATACTTTTCAGCCCTCCGGATACGCTTACATTGTTCGGCTTATTTGGTTTCTGGGTCGCTTTCGGGGTTACGGTAATTTCATCACTGTAGTCCCCTCTCCAGTCTCCGTTTATGGAGCGAACCTTTACCGTATACGCGGTATTATTTTTCAGTTTATTATTATTGTATTTTGTAATCTTCAACGATGTATTTTCAGTTTTCCAGAGTTCTTCCCTGTTGTTGCCCTGTCTGACAGACACCTCATATCCTGTGACATTTGTCTGTGCCTCCCAGGATATGGTGAACTCCTGACTTCCAACAGCAGATTTTACATTTTCCGGAATACTCATATCCGGCGGTGAAATTCTGTCTTCCATATTGTTGAGGAATTCCACCTGGGATATTTCTACAAGATTATTACTGCCCTTACTTCCTGTAATCTTAATACTTACTTTCTTTACTGCAACGGCTGTGCTTGAAAACTGTACCAGAATAGATCCATCTGCCTGTACAGAGGCAGAAGCCCCTTCAGCCGCAAGGCGCAGCTGTGCCTGCTCCTGTGTCGTAATCGGTATAATAATGGACTGATCCAGTCCTTCCACCTCTACCTCTACGGTACCGGATGCAATTCCTGTATCCTGCGGAGACCGTATTGTCATACCCTGGATTGCCTTTGCATTATCCGCAACGTTCAGTTCTACCGTCACAGGATTGCTCTCAGTAATATTCCCCTGAGCTTCCAGGCTTACTACAGCACTGTCATCGTTAATGAAAAGGTTTTCCAGTCCCTGCACCTCACCGACAACTCCCGTTACCGTCGGCTGTACATAATCCACTGATACAGATTTTTCCAGATAGGATACTCTTTCTTCCGCGCGATACGTTTCAGCAAAGATCTGCAGATCCATAAGATCCAGACTTCCGTCCTCGTTTGCATCCATTCCGCCTGAAATCTCACTGCCGTCATTCCAGTCGTCTATCGCACTTATCAGGAGTTCTTTATCCTCTTCTGTCGCCTGATTGTCGTTGTTAAAATCTCCAAATCTTATTACACCCGGCTGTTTTTCTCCGTTAAAGCCTCCTGCCATCTTTGTATATATGGAAACGGTATAGTCAAATCCCTCCTCTACCGTTACCTGCTGCGTATAATCGCAGAATCCGTCCCCTGAAACTTTCAGCGTATATACTCCCGGAGACAGGTTTTCAAAGGTATGACCCTCTGAATTATTATCTCCGCTCTCTAATGCGATCTCTCCCTCTTCTGCAATAGTATTGCCGGTTAAGGAAGCAGTAAATTTTTTTGCTTTCCCCATTGCGAATCCGGAATATATTTTCACCGTGAGCCTTTCTTTTACGTCTTCTGCCGTATATCCCGTATCTTCTTCTGCAGCGGGTGTAATATCCACACTTTCCTCTGCCTCGTATGGTATCACAGCATTTTCCGGGATATCACCTTGTTCTGGCTGCGGCTCCTCGTCTTCGTTTGGAACAGAGGTCTGTTCCAGATCCTGCGCCGTACTCTCATCCGGAGCTGCACTTACCGAAAAAACCGGCCCTGCCAGCGGCTCTAACAGAATAGAGCCGGCCAAAAATAAGGTTAGCATTTTCTTCCGTATCATTTTTTATTCCTTTCCTTTTTCCGTAATGCGAAACACACAGTTCTTCACCAGTTATCCGTGTATAACTATGTTTTCGCTAACAGCCTACCATACTCCTTTCTGTTTTTCAGCACAACTTTTTCACTTTAATCGTAATATAATTGTTTACTTTTTTCCTTTTCTATTATTTTTTGTAAATAATACCGAATTTCTTTTCATTTTCGTTCGTAATTTTTCCGCTCTCATTGAAAAAAGCCCCGGCAGTTTTTTCTGACTGCTGAGGCCTGTATTTTTTTCCATTTTCTATAAATTCTCACACAATATCAATGAACGCCTACTGCTCTCACCAGCTTTTTCGTGATCGGAATCCAGAACTGTACCAGCGGACCTGTCAGACAGACAGCCGCAATTGTTCCGACGCCTACCGTACCTCCAAGGATGAATCCAAGCACTACGAAAAACAGATCACAGGCAACTCTGATCCACCGGAATTCTACTTTTTCGATTTTGTCAGACAGAATTACCGCCACAAGATCATTCGGGCCTGTTCCGGCATTGCTGTTGATTACAATGGACATCCCGGCCGAAAGAATTACACAGCCGGCAACCATGCTGATCACTCTGACCGCCATAGAGGAGCCTCCGTTTATGTAGTTTGCAAAAAGCCATGAAAAAAAGTCAATAATAGGACCTCCGCAGAACGCGCAGACAACAGTTCCCGGCTTTACATATCCCTTTGTCGTCAGAAGCATCAGGACCATGAGAATGCAAAGGACAATTACGTGTACCGTTCCCACTGTCAGTCCGAAGACTACGGATAATCCCTGAATAAAGACAGTAAAGGTATCTGTTCCCAGTTCCGATAAAAGGAACAGCGTTACCCCCAGATGAGCTACCGTCAGACCGATCAGCAATACAATCAGGGCAGCCGCCCAGTCTTTTGCCTTTCTGTCTGAGGTGTCAGACGCAAATTTTGTTTTTTGATTCCCCAAAAATCATACCTCCTGCTGATATTTTATTTCATATTCTCCATACAACAGATTTTATCACATATTTCCTGTTTCTTCCACCGATTCAGGACAGGAACACAAGTGTTCTGTTTAGAATATACTGTAGTACACCATCTGAAAGAATATCATGTTAGAAAATAATGTGTCAGTCACGGAAGATCAGACATGTCCAGCTGTAGGCTATCAGTCTGCTTCCATCTGCGTACCTGTAACCATAAACCCCTTTGCAAAAACCGGAGCAACCTTTACCAAATGCTGCGGAACTCCTGTCGTAGTTCCGGGAAAAGTCACCTGTGAGGGTGAGAGAAACGGTTCCTGTGTATTTACTATTTCACAGGATATCTGCGTAGCGGTTCCGGTTGAATTCGGTGCAACTGCAACGGTTGGAGATACGTTTGTGAACTGCAACGGTGTATCTGCCGATGACATCTGTACAGGATGCGGTAAAACTCCTCCTGTAGAATAATCTTATGTTCATTTAAAAACGGGCTCCGGAATATAAAACATTCCGGAGCCCGTCTCATATTCGAAATCATTAGAAATGAGCTGCTTCTTCTTATCCTCTTAAAAATCCCTCGATAATCTTCTCTTCTGCCTCTTCCTCTGTAAGTCCCAGCGTCTGAAGCTTCAGGATCTGCTCGCCTGCAATCTTTCCGATTGCCGCTTCATGAATCAGCGCTGCATCCAGATTTCCTGCAAACAGCTCCGGAGAAGCGTTTACTTTTCCCTGACCGACAAGGATCGCATCACACTCCGAATGTCCCGTACAGCGGTTGTTGCCCAGAATCTTGGAGTGGTACTCCTGATAGGAATGATCTCTTGCAACGGATCGGGAAATAAGATCTACAACGGAATCTTCTCCCTGCATATCCACCTCAAAGTCCGTCTTGGCGTACTCTTCGCCGTCTGTCATGATGCTCTCGTGTATGATCAGACGCGCGCGGTCTTTCAGGACACCGCGGGTGGTTCGGGTGGTCCGGTCTACTCCGCGGATCTGAAGAGTCTCCATCTCAAGCACTGCATCCTCTGCAAGTTCCACATCCGTAACAGGATCAATTTTCCTTAATCCGACACCTGTTCCGCTGCCGATGTGCTTCTCCTTGTATACCACATGAGCGCCGCGGTCAAGCAGAAAACGATGAATGCCGTTATGGCGCGCCTCTCCCTCGCCGTCAGAGTGAACTCCGCATCCGGCAATGATTGTCACATCTGCGTTTTCACCTACATGGAAGTCATTATATACCACATCATCAATATTTCCGACTGTAACGCATGCCGGAATATATACATTCTCCTTCTTTGTGCCCGGAGCGATGTAAATGTCGATTCCTCTGCCGCCTTCCTTGGGTTCGATGCGGATGTTCTCCGTAGAGCGTACACCGGCACACTGTCCATTCTCGCGGATATTGAACGCACCGTCAAATTCCTGGCCGTTCCAGTCCGATACCTCCCGCAGGATTTCTTCCGTAACCTTATTCATCGCCCTGTATCTCCTTTCCAATCGGGCAGCTTCCCGCTTTCTCATCTGCCAGAAGCTGCGGAAGGATCTGCTCCCTGGGTCCTGCGGCGCGCACCTTTCCGTCTGCTACCACAACGATTTCATCCGCAATATTCAGCAGCCTCTCCTGATGAGAAATTACCAGAAGCGTCTCCGTCCCTTTCTTTTTTAATCTCTCAAAAACATCGACCAGTCCTGTGAAGCTCCAGAGGTCAATCCCTGCCTCCGGCTCATCAAAGATCGCAAGTTTTCTGTCTTTTCGCGCAAGCACCGTGGCAATCTCAATTCTTTTGATCTCACCTCCGGAAAGACTTCCGTTTACCTCACGGTCGATATAGTCCTTCGTGCACAGCCCGACCTTTCCGAGGACGCTGCACAGTCTGTCCTCCGGCAGTTCTCCGCCTGCAGAAAGAACCAGAAGATCGCGCACCGTCAGTCCCTTAAAACGCACGGGCTGCTGAAATGCGTAGCTTACACCGAGTTTTGCACGTTCCGTAATATTTTTATCTGTGATATCCACATCATCCAGCCAGATTTCCCCTGATGTAGGGTGCTCCAGACCGGAGACCAGCTTTGCAATCGATGTCTTGCCGCCTCCGTTCGGTCCTGTGACGATGGTAAGTTTGCCTGTCTGCACCGTCAGATCGATCCCCTTTAAGATCTCCTCTCCGTCCGGAAGCGCCCAGTGTATGTTTTTTAAAGTAAGCATATCTTGCCTCCTGTTGCCGAAGCGCGAAAGCAAAAGCTGCCGCGCCGTATTTTTTTGTATCATCATCATTTTACAGCATTGTCGAAAAAAAGCAAGGGGATAAGCCGCGATTTCGCGTTATCCCCCTGCTCTCATATCAAAAGATCTCTTCTGCATCCCGCGGAAGCTCTTTTACCCTGGCCAGAAACTTCCGGCTGCCTTCCGCTTCCTTCTCATTATACGTCAGACCGAGCGCTGCGGCTTCCCGGCGCGCCGTCTCGTCAAACAGCCGGCACATTTCTTCCACTGCTTCCCACAGATGGTTCATCTGCGCATCGGCATACGTCTTTAAAAACCTCTCCCATTCCTCTCCGGGCAAAAAGTTCTTCATGTACTTTCCGGACTTTCCCATACTCTTTTTATAGTCCGTAAGTCTTCCCGCTCTCCAGGACAGCATCGTGAAAAGCTGCGGGCGGACATGCAGATTCAGCATGTCCATAACGTATGTGGCCTCCTCTCTCCAGAGTCCCTTAGCCACACTGTTCAGGCACCACCAGAACTCATTGCATACGCACAGAAATTCAATTTCTCCCGGACGCTTTATCCAGTGCTCCTCATCGGTTGATTCCGGTATCTCGGGCAGGATCCCGTCCTTATCCAGCAGAATCATGCAAAGCCTGTCCTCTGTCACATGCTCACGCGCATACGGAATCGACTGCACATGCAGATCAATGCGGTTTCCATCTGCAAACTGCATCAGCCAGCCGAAATTCTCATTCAGGTTCGTCTCCATTCCCAGCATCTGATCCATAAGCTCCGGCATCTGCATGTAGAGCCGCTCTCCGAACCGATCGATCCATGCCGGATCTTCATAAAATTCTCTCGTCTCCTCCACCACATACACAATGTCGTAATCCTGGAACAGATCCCGCGGCGCGTTTTTATTTGTGCGCGAGCCGTTCATGTAAACTGCGCGGATTCTTCTGTCCTCCCTTGCAGTGTTCAGGATCAGGTCATACATTTCCTTTTCTGAGCGCATACGTTTTACCCTCCGTTTCTATAGTTTTCTTACAGATTCCCGTTCTACTATGCGGATAGGAAGCTTCTTCTGCGTCTGCACTCCCTCTTCCCCGCCGTTTTCTATCAGCTGCATCAGCATGTCCACTGCCTGCCATCCCTTCCGGCGCACATCCTGTTCCACTGTCGTCAGCGCCGGGCGGATCAGTGTGGCATAACTGTTGTTATCAAATCCCGTCACGGATATATCCTCCGGTACCCGGATCCCCTCGTCATGGAGAAACTGTATCCCCTCTGCCGCATAATAATCCGAGGAGAAAAACAGAGCCGTATACTGCTTATATTTTTCAAGGTTCTTTCTGTGCATCTGTATGCGCTCTTCACGGCCGCACGGCATAAACTGGCGGCATGATTCGATCTCTGCTTCGTCTATACCGTACTCCCTGAGAGCCTTCTGCACTCCTTCCCAGCGTGCGCGGTCAACTCCTATATCCCATGGCGTCAGGAACAATATCCTTCTGTGCCCGCACGCAAGCAGGTATTTTGTCATCTCATAGCCTCCGGAGAAATCATCGAGTCCCACATTCGGTATCGCATGCTTTCCGTAATAGACATCTATGGAAACTACCGGGGCACGTGCCAGACGGCGGATCTCAAGGTTATCCTCCGCCGAAATCCCTATGGTCAGAAGTCCTTCCACATTCCAGGCACTTGCAAGCTGGCAGTTCTCCTCCATGCCGCTCGACATGTGGAACATCATATAGTATCCCCTGCGGGACAGTTCCGTCTCAATCTTTCCCAGAATACTGCCCGTAAACGGATCCTGCAGCTTCTCCTCCCGGAAACGCTCCTCCGTTCCCACAATCACGCCGATAATGCGGGAACCGTTTCCCGCAAGCAGCCGGGCTCCCATGCTCGGCACATAATTTGTCTCCTCTATAATGCTGTTTATCTTCTCTATCGTAGCCTGGGAGACCTTTCTGGTATTTCCGTGAATCACATTGGACACGGTCGTGGGGCTGACTCCCGCCCGCTGTGCGATATCCTTTATTCGAATCATTCTTTTCCTCCATCAGCCTTGCTGCACCTTTTCCCCAGTATAGCATATTTTTAAGCAAAAAAGAACCGCTGCCGGAAATTTATATCACCGGCAGCGGCTGTCTTATTTATTATTTCTGATCCATATATTTCTGAATATTGGAAGCATTCACATACTTCTTCATCTGTCCGTCACGGATAACCACAAGGGTAGGTGCCTGAAGGATTCCGAACTTCTGAGCCATATCGGGATGCTTCTCTGCATCGATTACTTCATACTGCTCTCCGGAGAGCATCTCCTTCGCAATCCTGCAGTTCGGGCAGGTGCTGGTTGTGAAAAGATACTTCACGCTTGTCTTCGGCGAAGCAATCTCCTCATCGGAAACAGTAACCTTTGTTCCCATAACAGCGTGATGCTTGAGAGTGGAATGAGCCACATCATACAGCTTTCTGTTTTTGTACTCCTGTGTCTTTCCATCATTCCAGTTCTGAACCGGACGGTAATAACCCGTGATGCGGCTGTATACCTCTGCGCTCTTTCCGCAGGTCGGACAGGTGAAATGCTCGCCTGCAATATAGCCATGATCGCTGCAGACAGAATACGTCGGAGACAGGGTGTAATACGGAAGTCTGTAATTCTCGGCAATCTTTCTCACAAGAGCCGCAGCTGCCTTCCAGTCCGGAAGCTTCTCGCCCAGGAACGCATGGAATACGGTACCGGATGTATAGAGTGTCTGCAGTTCATCCTGAATATCCAGCGCGTCAAAAATGTCGGAAGTGTAATCCACCGGCAGATGGGAACTGTTGGTGTAATACGGGGTGTCTCCGTCTTTACCTGCAGTAATGATCTGCGGCCAGCGGGCACGGTCATGCTTAGCCAGACGGTATGTCGTTGACTCCGCCGGAGTAGCCTCCAGATTATAGAGATCGCCGTACTTCTCCTGATAGTCCGCCAGACGGTCGCGCATATGGTTGAGTACTTCCTTTGAGAACTCCTGCGTGCGCACATCTGTCATATCGCAGCGCAGCCATTTTGCATTTAAGCCCGCTTCATTCATTCCGATCAGACCGATTGTGGAGAAATGATTATCAAAGGTTCCAAGGTATCTCTTTGTATACGGATACAGTCCGCCCTCCATCAGCTTGCTGATCACATCTCTTTTGATCTTTAAGGAACGCGCCGCAATGTCCATCATGTGATCAAGTCTGCGGTAGAAATCCTCCTTATCCTCCGCCAGATAAGCAATTCTCGGCATGTTGATCGTTACAACGCCCACGGAACCGGTACTCTCGCCGGAGCCGAAGAAACCGCCCGTCTTTTTGCGCAGCTCTCTTAAATCAAGGCGCAGACGGCAGCACATGGAACGCACATCGCTCGGTTCCATATCGCTGTTGATATAGTTGGAAAAATACGGAGTTCCGTACTTTGCAGTCATCTCAAAAAGCAGTCTGTTGTTCAGTGTATCTGACCAGTCAAAATCTTTTGTAATGGAGTATGTCGGAATCGGATACTGGAAACCTCTTCCGTTTGCATCTCCCTCGATCATCGTCTCGATGAATGCGCGGTTCACCATATCCATTTCCTTTTTGCAGTCCTTATACTTGAAGTCCATCTCCTTGCCGCCCACAATTGCCGGAAGTTCCGCAAGGTCATTCGGAACCGTCCAGTCCAGCGTGATGTTGGAGAACGGTGCCTGTGTTCCCCAGCGGCTCGGCGTATTCACACCGTATACAAAAGACTCAATACACTTCTTTACTTCCGGATACGTCAGCTTATCCGCCTTTACAAACGGTGCCAGATACGTATCAAAGGAGGAAAATGCCTGCGCACCTGCCCACTCATTCTGCATGATTCCCAGGAAATTGACCATCTGATTGCAGAGCACGCTCAGATGCTTTGCAGGTGAAGATGTAATCTTACCCTTGATTCCTCCGAGTCCTTCCTGAATGAGCTGCTTTAAAGACCATCCTGCGCAGTATCCCGTAAGCATTGAGAGGTCATGAATATGAATGTCGGCATTGCGGTGCGCTTCCGCGATCTCCTCATCATAAATCTCGGATAACCAGTAATTCGCTGTAACAGCGCCGGAATTGCTCAGGATAAGACCTCCTACAGAATATGTTACTGTGGAATTCTCCTTGACGCGCCAGTCCTCCACCTTCACATAGCTGTTTACAATCTCCTTATAGTCAAGGATTGTCGCTTTCGTGTTGCGGATCTTTTCGCGCTGCTTGCGGTACAGAATGTAGGACTTCGCCACATCCGCATATCCGCACTGAATCAGGACGTTCTCAACGCTGTCCTGAATATTCTCTACCTCGATCTTTCCCTTTCGGATCTTCTTCTGAAAATCCGCAGTCACGCGAAGCCCCAGCATCTGCAGCATCTCGTCCGTATACTGCTTCTCGTTGGCCTCGAATGCCTTTCTGATCGCCTCTGTTATCTTACACAGTTCAAAATCTACTATCGCTCCGTCTCTCTTCTCTACCTGAATCAAATTTCAAACCTCCCACGCCAAAATATTTATCGTACCGCCGACCGCCGAAAAACCCGCGGTACAGGCGCCTTTTCTATTCTCCTGACGCCTGATTTACCGTCCAAATATGCCTGCCAAAATCACTGTTTTCAGCCAAAAAACAGGCTTTTAGAGGCTTCCCCTGCGGTACGGCGTCCTGAATTTTCTGTACTGTCCCATCATACCATCCTTTGAAATCAGTGTCAATAGAACACCTATATGTTGTATTTTTTCGTGATTATTCCTATATCGTCATACTATATATAGTTTTTTGCATGAGAAAAGCCGCCAAAAATGCGGAGATGCAATTTTCTCCGCATCTGTGGCGGCACCCGGTATTCCTTTATTTTTCGGGGTTTTTACCGAAATTTTACTCAGGGCCAAAAAGTCGTATTTTCCGTCGATTTTTGCACTTTCAGATTTTCCCGTAAATCTCCTTCGGGACATATCCTTTCACATGGATGCCCTCCGGCAGATACTCCTCCTGCTCCAGCTGTCCGAAGCTGCGGATCATCTGGATCTTTCCTGCCTGCTCATAGGGGAAAATCCGATCCACATAAATTTTTCCGCGTTTTAAGAGTTCCTCAAGCGCAACGCACAGGGCATCAAGCCCTTCCCCGCTTTTTGCAGCTGTCGGAATGGTATACTCGGCCTTAAAGTCGCGGAGCAGTTCATGAGAGGAAAGCCTGTCCTGCTTGTTGAACAGAGTAATGACCGGTTTGCCGTCTGCTCCAAGCTGCCGCAGCGTATCGTAAACCACCTGCATCTGCTCTTCCATATTCGGATTCGAAGCATCAACAACGTGAATCAGAATATCTGCATACTTTGCCTCTTCCAGAGTACTCTTAAATGCTTCAATCAGGTTATGCGGCAGCTTCCGGATAAATCCGACCGTATCCGTCAGCAGCACACTCTGACCGTCCGGAAGCTTTAAAGAGCGCGTCGTGGGATCGAGCGTTGCAAAAAGCTGATTCTCCTCCAGCACGCCTGCATCTGTCAGGCGGTTCAGCAGCGTGGATTTGCCGGCATTTGTATAGCCCACGATAGCCGCTATCTTCGTCTGACCTTTCTTTCGTTTCTCGCGGATCAGCTCTCTGTGTCTTGTGACTTCTTCAAGTTCTCTGCGCAGCGATGCAATGCGCTTCTGGATCAGACGTCTGTCCATCTCGAGCTTTTTCTCTCCGGGACCTCTCGTACCAATACCGCCGCCAAGCCTTGAGAGCGAACTTCTGAGCCCCACAAGACGGGCCTGACGATATTTCAGCTGGGCAAGTTCCACCTGCAGCTTACCTTCGCTTGTCGTCGCTCTGCGTGCAAAAATATCAAGAATCACAAGGGTACGGTCCATGATCTTTATCTCCAGCTCCTGCTCCAGATTATTGAGCTGTGCAGGGGAAAGTTCATCATCACAGATAATGCCGGTCGCGTTGTATGCCAGCGCGGTCTGACGCACCTCCTCAATCTTGCCTTTGCCTATATATGTTCCGGGATGTACTGCCTCCCGGTTCTGTATCACTCTCGCTGCAGTAAATGCACCTGCTGTCTTTGCCAGATCCTCCAGCTCGTCCAGCGACGCATCCGTATCATCATCCCCGCTCGTCTGAACTGCTACAAGGATGACTCTCTCTTCTGCCGTACTGTTTTCGTATAACTGCGCCATATATTCTCCATATTAACTGATTTTACTGCCGGCTCTGCAGGAAAGTATATTCCCGCGCCGCCTGCTCATCGTCCGGGTACTTCTTTGCATACTCCGCAGCTTTTGTCTGCGCTGTGGAAAAATCCCCCTTATATTCATATGCGGCAATTTCATTGAACAAAAGAAGCTGACGTTCTTCCTCTGTGATATTTCTGCAGGCTAAACCCTGGGAAATATTCTCAAGGGCACTGTCATAGGCGCCCTCTTCCAGATCACATATCGCAAGCCCGTTATACGCCGCTGCTGCTCTCTCTTCGTCCGTCAGATAATTCTTATACATTGCGCGGGCGCTTGCCGCATCGTCCAGCTCGAGATATACTCTGCCGAGGATCAGCATGGCATCCTTGCTGCCGTCGCTGACCGCCTGACTTAGGTACTCCCTGGCATTCTCATAGTCACCCAGATAATAGTACACTCTTCCGTGCTCATAATTATCCTGGGCCGTTCCCTGTTCAATTTCAAGTGCTTTTTCGAGATATTTCGTACCGTCTGCATTTCTCTTTACATCATTATACGTCTCGAAAATATCGATATATATATCATAATCCGTACAGTCTTTTACTGCCAGATCAAAGCATTCCTGGGCCTGTGCCTCGTCGCCTGAAAGCAGCAGCAGACGGCCTTTCAGCATGTATGCCTGTGCGTTATCTCCATCAGAAAGAATCTCGTCATAGGAAGCTTTGGCATCCTCCGTCTTGCCCTGCCCGGTCTGCGCCTGCGCCAGATAAAATAAAATATCCCTGCGCGTACTGCTGTTTTTATCTCCCAGTTCCTGCAGTGCCTGCTTAAGATACTCCTCCGCCTGCGCGGAATCCCCCTGTTTCAGGCAGGCAATTCCCGCACCGCGATACGCCTGTGCCAGGCTCTGCTTATCTGCGATACAGGCTTCAAAACTGGTGCGTGCTCCGGCATAATCACCGGACTCAAGCGCCTTCACGCCGGCCTCATACTGCTCCGGATTCCCTTTTCCGCATCCCGCCGCCAGCAGCAGAAATGCGGCGAGTACAATTCCAGTCTTTCTTATTCTCATGATTTAACCGACAATTAATCCCTCTTTTTCCATTACTGCGATCACGTCGTCCACATGTTTCTCACATACCTTATGTGTGGAAGCTTCTACCATCACACGGATGACAGGCTCAGTGCCGCTCTCGCGCACGAGAATTCTTCCGTCACTGCCGAGCGTCTCCTCGACTTTTTTGATTGCAGCCTGGACGTTTGCGTTTGCCTTTACCGCCTTTTTATTCTCCACACGGACATTCTTTAAAAGCTGCGGATAAATCGTGATCTCAGAAGCCAGATTGCTTAAAGACTGCTTTTTCTCCAGGATCACATTCATAACCATTAAAGAAGTCAGGATTCCGTCTCCGGTAGATGCGTATTTGCTGAAAATGATATGGCCGGACTGCTCGCCGCCGAGACGGTGACCGTTCTCCATCATATTCTCGCATACATATTTGTCTCCTACCGCCGTCTTCTCATATTTAATTCCCACGCGGTCACACGCTTTGTACAGACCGATATTGGACATGATCGTTGTAACGATCGTATCGTTATCAAGCTGTCCCTGCTCTTTCATATATTTTCCGCATATGTACATGATGATATCGCCGTCGATTACATTTCCCTCGTCGTCCACTGCGATACAGCGGTCGGCGTCTCCGTCATAGGCAAAGCCCACATCCAGATGTTTCTCACGCACGAAATTCTGCAGAACGTGAATATGTGTGGAACCGCAGTCGGTATTGATATTCGTTCCGTCAGGCTCGTTATTGATCACAAAGGTTTTAGCGCCCAGTGCGTCAAATACGCTCTTCGCGATTGCAGATGCACTTCCGTTTGCGCAGTCAAGTCCGACGCGCATATTCTTAAACGAACGGGTCGGAAGAGAAATCAGATAACCGATATAACGGTTTCTGCCCGCTGAAAAATCCACCGTACGTCCGATGCGCTCTTTGGTTGCCAGCGGCAGCTTGGGTGTATCATCGTCAATGTATTTCTCGATCATCTCCTCTACAGATGCTTCCAGCTTCTGTCCGTTTCCGTTAATAATCTTAATTCCGTTGTCATAGAACGGATTATGGCTGGCGGAAATCATAATTCCGCAGTCAAAGTTCTCAGTACGCACTACGTAGGAAACGCTCGGAGTCGTCGTCACATGCAGCAGATACACATCCGCTCCGGACGCTGTCAGTCCCGCAACCAGAGAATATTCAAACATATAACTGCTTCTTCTCGTATCTTTACCGATGACGATCTGCGCCTTGTGGTCCTTTCCAAAGTACCATCCCAGGAATCTTCCCACCTTAAACGCGTGCTCTACCGTCAGGTCTACATTCGCCTCTCCGCGAAATCCGTCTGTTCCAAAATATTTTCCCATAATTCTCTCTCCTCGCTTTGTGCCAGATCTCAGTCAAAAAGCTTCTCTTTATATACGCCCTCCGCGATCAGTTCTTTAAACTTTTCAACTACGGAAAGCTTATCCTCCTGGTACGTCACACCGAACCAGTTGGAGTCTGTCCTAAGGACAGCCACCTGTGCTCTGCCGCTCTTCATCAGATTATCGATGATGGTCGGGAGCAGATATTCCTTCTTTACGTCTTCCTGAGAAAGCCCGCTTAAAAATTCTATGAACTTTTCTTCCAGAATATCAATGAATTCCGGCTGAAGTCCCCACATATTCATGGATACCAGGCTTTCCGTATCCACAGGAGTATCTCCCGCGTCGGTACGCACGGCAGCACCTGTCTGTGTTTTAACAATATTGGAAGTCTCGGTAATGCCAAGAAGTCTGCCGTCCGCATCTGTACTGCAGATGCCTCTCGTCACGCCGCCGTTGTCGCTTAAGGTATTGCCAAGTACGAAGCCCGCCATTGCGATCTGCTGTGCACCATCCTGAGACGGATGATCCTGTACCAGATAATCATGCAGCTTTATAAACGGGTCTTTTCCATAATAGTCATCCGCATTAATCACCGCAAAAGGCTCGTTCACGATTCCTCTGCAGGAAAGCACCGCCTGTCCGGTTCCCCACGGCTTGGTGCGCTCTTTCGGGCATGTAAATCCCTCCGGCAGGTCTTTAAGCTCCTGAAAAGCATAGCCGACCTCCGCGATCTTCTCAATGCGGTTTCCGATAATCTCCTTAAAGTCCTTCTCCAGATCTTTGCGGATAATAAATACGATTTTATTAAATCCGGCTTCCAGCGCATCATGGATCGAATAGTCCATGATAATCTCCCCGTTCGGTCCTACCGGCTCCAGCTGCTTGATTCCTTTTCCAAAGCGGCTTCCGATTCCTGCCGCCATAATCACCAATGTCGTTTTCTTCATCACAATAACCTCCCAGACAGCTTCGGCTGTCTCAACATCTTTTTCTCCCTGTCAGTATGCGCTGTGCACTCCCTGTTGATGCGTAATTTATGAAATATCGCCTCTATAATACTATATCCTCTGCAAAAGTTCAACCCGAAACGAAAATGATCCAGCCCGGAGCGTCCTGCTCCGGGCTGTGTCTCTGTGCATATCAGTGGAACGTATCCACTCTGTAATCATGATAATGAAACCCAAACCACCGTCCGGGCATGTCTCCGGGGAACCGCGGAGCCGGGCTGGTCAGAAAGCCGCCCTTTTCATCCAGCGCCTCCGGCGTATATCTGGCTGTGTGTTCGAGAAGCAGCTTCCAGAGCTCCTCTTTACACTCCCTGTAAGATTCATCGTTCGAGAGATCATGACGCTCCATGGGATCTTTGTCAAGATCAAAGAGCAGAGAATGATTTCCATACGCAGTGTATACCAGTTTTTTGTGATCCTTCATGACGCAGAAGTTTTTATTTAAACTGTTGCCGTGGAAAACCCTGTTCTTCGGTACCTCGTGCAGAAGGCTTACGCCGCTTCCCTCGATCGGGCACGGAACGCCCGCCATCTCAAGGATTGTGGGATAGATATCCACCAGATCAGTCAGCTCTTCTACACTGAAGTTATGCGGCAGGTTTCTGCCCTGCGGCGGCATAATGATCAGCGGTACATGCGCGGAGCCTTCAAAGAAGAGATTCTTCTGGGACATATGGTGGTCACCGAGCATCTCGCCATGATCAGAAGTGAAAATCACCCATGTGTTCTCAAATAATCCGTTCTCCCTGAGCGCTCCGAAGATTCTGCCGAGCTCATAATCAATCTGCGTAATGCACGCGTAATACGCGCGGCGGCTTGCCAGCTTCTGCTCTCTGCCAAGCAGGTGCATATTCGTGTTCTCATACGCGCCTGCCAGAAATCCCTGCGGTGTCTCCTCCACGGTTTTCGACCAGTCGCCCGTTACAGGCTCAGGCATCGGGATATCAGAATACAGCTCCCAGAAATCCCGGCACGGATCAAACGGCGGATGCGGCTTCGTAAAGCTGGTCCAGAGGAAAAACGGACGCGTCGTATCCCTCGTCTCAATAAAGTCGATTGCCTCGTCCGCAATCCATGTCGTGATGCTGTCCCTGACATCCACAGTTGAAATCACGGGTTCTATCTCGCACTCTCCGATTCCGTGAACCTTCGGACGTGCGTGGTCGCGCTTTCCGTCATACTCCCGCATATAATCAAGCGGCAGACGCATCTCCTCAAATCCGTAATGCGCTCTCGCCGGCTCAAAATGCATCTTTCCCTTTGCGCATGTCTGATACCCGGCATCCGTAAGAACTGCCGGAAGCGTTGTGCGCTCTGCAGTGCATTTTCTCATAAACGTCTCATGCGTCGCATTGCTCACAACACCGCTCTCATACCCCTGACGTCCCGTCATAATTGTCGTGCGGGACGGTACACAGATGGGACATCCGGCGTAGCAGTTCGTAAAGCTTACGCCCATTGCCGCCAGATAATTCAGATGCGGCGTAAATATGCTCTGATTTCCCCATGCATTAATCGTATCAAAGCGCTGCTGATCTGTGGTGATCAGCAGAATATTATCCCGTGCCATCTAAGATTTCCTCCCTCATCTTCACAGGCCGATCAGCCGTTTTCCTGAAGATTGCTCAGCTTTGCCGCCTGATCCGCTGTGATCAGAGCGTTGATAACCTCCTCAAGGTCTCCGTTCAGAATAATGTCAAGTCTGTGCAGTGTCAGTTTGATTCTGTGATCCGTCACACGTCCCTGCGGGAAATTATATGTGCGGATCTTCTCCGAACGGTCGCCTGTGCCGACCTGGCTTCTTCTCGCCTCTGCCTCCGCGTCATGCTGCTTCTCAAGCTCCATCTCATACAGTCTTGAACGCAGAACCTTAAGTGCCTTCTCCTTATTCTTAAGCTGCGACTTCTCATCCTGGCAGGAAATTACAATACCTGTCGGGATATGGGTAAGGCGCACTGCAGAGTCCGTGGTATTTACACACTGTCCGCCGTCTCCGGATGCGCGGAACACATCAAATTTACAGTCATTTAAATCCAGCTGGAAGTCAATCTCCTCCGCTTCGGGCATAATCGCCACCGTAATCGTGGATGTGTGAATTCTGCCGCCGCTCTCTGTCTCCGGAACACGCTGTACGCGGTGTACGCCGCTTTCGTATTTCAGTCTGGAATAAGCCCCGTTTCCGTTAATCATAAACGTGACCTCTTTAAATCCTCCGATACCGTTTTCGTTCAGGGAAAGCATCTCTGTCTTCCATCTCTGAGACTCCGCGTACTTTACATACATGCGGTAAATCTCGGCTGCAAAGAGTGCTGCCTCGTCTCCGCCTGCTCCCGCGCGGATTTCCACAATAACGTTTTTGCTGTCATTCGGGTCTTTTGGAAGCAGCAGAATCTTAAGCTCATACTCCAGCTCCCCGATTCTCTTCTTCGCATCCGAGAGCTCCTCCTTGAGCATCTCCCGCATTTCCTCATCAGACTCTTCCTCGAGCATCGCAACGCTCTCCTCCGCCGTCTGCTGACACGCCTTATACTCCTTATACGCATCGGCAATCGGCTGCAGCTCCGCCTGCTCCTTCATAAGCTTCTGAAACCGCGCCGGGTCGGAAGTAACACCAGGCTCGCTTAACTCGCTCATGATCTCCTCCAGGCGGATCAGAATATCCTCTAATTTATCGTACATTCAATCATTCCTCCAAAAATATCCATGCCTGTGAAGGCATAATCATTTCTTACTCTTTTCGATGGGTTGCTTTACATCCGTCCCTCTGCCACGCGGTTAAGCCCGGCAAGATCTTTGGTTATGGCGACATCCTGATATCCCGCTTCTGTGAGAAGCTCACGCAGCGCATCTCCCTGATCAAATCCGATCTCAAAGAACAGTCTGCCGCCCGGCTTCAGACAGCGCCCGGCCTCCCGGACGATCCTCCGGTAGAAAAACAGTCCGTCTTCGTGCCCGTCGAGCGCCAAAAGAGGCTCATGATCACGTACCTCCTCCATCAGTCCCGGGATCACGTCCGAGCGGATATACGGAGGATTGGAAACAATAATATCAAACTTCTCATCCCCGGGAATTGCCTCAAACAGATCTGTTCTGACAAACTCTGCACGTTCGTCAAGTCCCAGCTGCACACTGTTCCTGCGCGCCACATCAAGAGCGTCCGGTGAGATATCCGCTCCCACTCCCTTAAGCGATTTCTCCTCATGCAGAAGGCTCAGCAGTATGCATCCCGATCCGGTACACATATCAAGAATCCTCACTCCCGGCCGGACTGTCTTTAACACCTTCTCAACCAGCACTTCCGTATCCAGTCTCGGAATCAGTACATGCTCGTTCACAAAAAACGGCAGTCCCATAAACCAGGCCTCATTCGTAATCTGCTGTACCGGCACACGCCCGGATCGCTGTTTTATCAGCTCCAGATAGCGCTGCTCCTTATCTGCAGATACAGCGCTCATCATTTCCATATAGTAATGCGCCCGATCCAGTCCTGTGACATACTCCAGCAGAATCCACGCGTCAGACGCGCTTTCCTCCACGCCCGCCTGCCCCAGCAGCCTGGTTCCCTGCTCCAGCAGCTCTCTAACTGTCATGGTGCCTCCTTTTCCGATTCCGGCTCTGCATATCCGAAGTTTTCCTTAAGATACGTTTTCCAGTCAAAAACAGCCTCCACAG
>CALWBA010000075.1 GCA_944375815.1 uncultured Lachnospiraceae bacterium
TGTTAAAGTATGCTATTTTTTCAGATTTAGCGTGGCCTTCAATAAAAACAGTCATAAAGAAGAAGAAAATGGCACAAAGGAAGCTGCCGCTTCACGATTTTTCAATCGTTAAAGCGACAGCCCCTTCTCATACAGCTGACAGATTTCTCAGATTATTACACCATTGCAGTGATCAATTTCATGTTGACAGATTTGTGCAGTCCATCCCTCCAGCCGGATTTTCTGCTTTTTCCAGTTGAAATCACAGTATTCCACTTCAATGTTCTGATAGCGGATACATGGTCTTACACCGGTCAGTGAAAGGCAGCCCTCTTCTGTGTCATACGGTTCGCTTTTTGCAATAATTACGGGATTAAACATGACCACATCCAGCAATCCCATATTTACGATAATAATATTCTTCTTCACACCGATCATATTGGCAGCCATGCCGACACAGCCGGCTCTGTTCGCGTTTAATGTGTCCTGTAAGTCTCTTCCCACCTGAAGATCTGCCTTTGTTGCAGGCTCAGACTTCTGTCCCAGGAAAAAGATATCTTTTACAATTGGTTTTACCATATTATTTGAGTGCTCCTTCCATGATTGCTTTCTCATATACGGACAGCACATCAGCACTGAACAGAACAAAACGAACAATTTCAATCTTTCCCTGATTCCGGATGCAGAAATTTTCCACTGTTCTGACAGCGACAGCTGCCGCCTTATTTACCGGATAACCGTAAGCGCCTGTGGAAATGGATGGAAATGCTATTGTTCTGATCCCATGATCCACGGCACACTGCAGACTGCTGCGGTAAGCATTTGCCAGAAGCTCCGGCTCGCCATGATTTCCGCCGTGCCAGATTGGTCCAACGGTGTGGATCACATATTTACAGGGCAGATGGTATGCTTTGGTAATCTTAGCTTCTCCGGTTCTGCAGCCATGTAATGTGCGGCATTCTGCCAGAAGTTCCGGTCCCGCGGCTCTGTGAATGGCACCATCTACGCCTCCGCCCCCAAGCAGACTGTTGTTTGCCGCATTTACAATAGCTTCCAGATCATCAACCTTTGTAATATCCCCCTGTACTCTCTGTATTTGAAAACTCATAGGCCGCTCCCTCTAAAAATCGTATCGTATCAGCGCACAGTTCTTCACACCCCATGCAGCATATTCTTCATTGGTCATGTCATTAAAATATGACTGCACAACTCTGGCGATTCCATTATGGGCAACCAGAATATATGTCTTTTCCTCAGACTCCGCCTTAAGGTCATCAAGCAGATTGTAAATCCTCTGTGCCAGACGAAGCGTGGACTCACCGCCCTCATGACTGCATGCAAAGAATTCCTTGGCCTTCTTAAAGTCCTGTCCATCGCGCGGTGTAGATTCCCATTTCCCAAAGTTCTGCTCAATCAGTCTCGGCTCCACTCTGCATGGAATCCCCGTCATCTCTGAAATCAGATGGGCAGTATCTACAGCTCTGCTGAGCGGTGAACAGAGAATCTCATCAGCTTTAATGCCTTCGGCTATAATCTTACGGCCGGTTTCTCTGGCCTGCTCACGACCGTATTCTGTAAGCGGGCTGTCAGTAACTCCGCAAATCTTATTCTCAACATTCCAAACAGTCTGTCCGTGACGAACAAAATAAAAATGTCCCATGTCGCATCCTCCTTATACGATAATCCTCTTTTCCGATCCTGGCTTCATTTATTTCCAGCCCTTCCAGACATCCGGCTGATATCCCACTGTCGCCTGTCTGCCGTTGCGGACAACAGGCGTTTTGATAATCTTCTGATTTTCCAGAATCTTTTCAATTTTATCTTCTTCAGCAATATATGTAATCAGCGCAAGAAGATCCTTATCCCTGCAGTTCTGATCAATCAGATTCGGGTATCCGCCGACAGCCTGGCAGATGGAGTTGAACTCGCCCTTGCTCATGCCTTTTTCCTTCATGTCAATAAACTGTGCCTTGATTCCTCTCTCCTTGAAATAGCGCTCCGCCTTCTTGGTATCAAAATCTTTTTTACTTCCAAAAATCTGTATATTCATAAGTCCTCTCCCATTATTTTGTACCAGTATACCACAAATCGCATGGCTATTTAAAGACAATTGTAATCTGCAGATAATGAAAGGCCCCCAAAGTTTCAGCTTCGGGGGCTTTGTATTCATATCAGACCTTCGGACCGGCAGTATGATGCATAGACAGCGGTTTAACATTGAAATTGGATCGGTACTCTGTTTCATGCCAGAACATATCTTCAGCCACCAGGCACTCAGGATTGAGTTCCACGCCGTCCAGAATAATTTCCTTAAACTTCTTATAACCGGCACGATCAATAAGGGGGCCTCCGTGCAGGTATTCCGGCTTGTTGTCCATAACCCAGGCAGAAAATTTCTGCCAGTTTTTCAGCACACCGAGGATTACATCCTCTGTAGCCCAGTTCAGGAACATTTTTCCCGTACGGGGTGTCTGACGGCCTGTACGGCCGCCCAGGATCACCCGGTAAAACTTGGTTTCCTGACAGGTCCAGGCACTGGTAGGACAAACCCGAACGCATTCTCCGCATCCCACGCAGCAGCAGGGATCCTTCTCTGCCTTACCGATGGCAGGATTCGCCGACAGAACCCGGGTAGCGCCATGCTGACATACACGGACACAGGCACCGCACGCAATACAGCGCTCAGGATGGTAAGTCATACGCGCTACGCCTATGATGCCGAAGTCGCACAGATGCGCCTTGTTACAGTCATTCGGACAGCCCGATATATTGATCTTGATATGATAGTGGCTGGGAAAGATAATAGGTTCTATCTTCCGTGCCAGTTCAAAAGTATTGGTGTTGCCGCAAATGCAGTGATAGTTGCCGACACAGGCGGTGATATTTCGGGCGCCGATCGTCGGGTAACCTGCTTTGGGATCCCAGGGATGAGGTTCATGAGAAATGGTGTCCATGTCCACATTGCAGAGCTCGGCATCCACTTCCTTGATATATGTTTCAGGTAGTCATTGACTGCCGGAATGTTCTCATAAGAAATACCGGTAATATCAAATGTCTGGCGGGTACCAAAGTGAAAGTTTCCATCGCCCCAGGTCTTGGCGATATGTTCTACATAGCTGAGATACTTTGCATCCACGGTTCCTCCCGGCACACGCATCTGCAGCATGAATTCTCCCGGCACTTTAGACTGCCGATAGCAGTTCAGCCGGACCTTTTTTATATTAATGTCTTGATTCATCCTATACCCGCTCCTTTCTCAGTCAATCAGATCCCTGGCCACTGTATACGGGAACACAGGGCCGTCGAGACAGACGTATACCTCATCGATACGGCAATGTCCGCACTTGCCTATGGCACAGGACATTTTACGCTCAAAACTCATATATACTTTTTCAGGATCCACACCCTGATCCATCAGAGCCAGACCGGTAAATTTCATCATGGGCGGAGGGCCTACTACCACTGCAGCATATTCACCGCCAAAAGTGTCAAACGGAATCTCCGGTATAAAGGTTGTTACCAGACCGGTTCGCCACCCTTCCATGGTGTCATTATCCAGGGCATAGATCGTAGAGAACTTCTGCTTCCATTCCTCCAGTTCATTATGAAATACAATGCCGTCCGCATTCTTGAAGCCGGAGATCAGGTGCACTGAGCGGACATATCCGGTTGTCTCGGCCAGCATATTCAGCATGGAGCGGACAGGCGCAAGCCCCGTACCGCCGGTAATAACCACCAGATGTTTATCACGGAACTGCTCCACAGGCCAGCCCTTTCCATAGGGCCCCCGCAGAAACAGCGTATCCCCCGCTTCTTTCTGGAAAATGACGTCCGTGACCTTGCCCACGGAGCGAATCGTGAACTCCAGCCATCCGTCTCCCTGTGCGGATACAGAAATGGGCGCCTCGCCGATCATAGGAATAGACAGCTGCATGAACTGACCATGGGCAGGTCTGGCATCACTGGCCACACGGAAGGTCCACTCGTGAAGACTTTCTTTTTTGACGCTCAGGATCGTACAAGCCTGAGGCTGAACAGGATTCATCATAAGCACAAACCTCCTTTACTCTTTGTCCAAGGCAGCCCGGATTTCATCCACAGCAGCACTGACCTTGTTGACGGTTGCAGAAATAGAAATAAGCTCAGGACAGCGCCGTGTGCAGCGGCCGCAGCCTACACACATATGTTCCTCTCCAAAACGCGCTTTGTAATCATGGAACTTATGAAGCACTTTATAGCGCATGCGGTCAGCAGCTGTAGAGCGGAATTCTCTCTGTCCGGCCATCTGATCGAAACCGGCGATCTGGCAGGATGCTGTCACCCGGCGGCGTTCGCCAACTTCGGGATTATCTCCGTAGATAACATCCCGGGTGGTAAAGCAGGTGCAGGTAGAACATGCCACAGTACAGGCTCCGCAGGAAATGCAGCGGCTGTTGTACTCCTGCCATAAGGGATGAGTCTTGAGAGCTTTGCGGACATTTCTGTCACTTAGGTCCGGAACAGTAACCTTCAGCTCATTTTCCTCCACAAAAGTATGCGTATAGTCGGCCTGGGGCATTCCTTCAAAATAAGGAGCAAGATCACCATCAGCCACCTGAACCAGAAGTCCGTCGTTTGAAAACTTCAGTGCAAGAGCGTAATCGTCGGTGCGATTGGCTCCCATAGACACGCAGAAGCAGGTGTCATCGCCTCCGTTGCAATCCATGACAGCAAATTTTACCAGTTCCCTGACCCTGGTATAATATAAATCGTCATATCCTCCATTGCCGGCATAGATGCGTGCCTGAATCCTCTGAGCGTTAATATCACAAGGACGGGCCAGCAGCAGGATCGGCTTTGTCTTTACCTTACTGGCCCTGTATTCGTCCTCAGTAAAATAGAAAATAGCCTGTTGGATAGGGGTGATGACTTCCTTGGCCGGATAATCGGATTTTGTATCCCATACAATGTCGGCAAAGGAATCTACCTCGGCATACCGAATAATATCGATATCAGAGTAACGACCCTGTTTGGGGAATCTTTTTGGTGCATAGATACGGTAGTCTCGCTGCAGTGCATGCAGCACAGTGTCCGCCTGAGAGACGGAAAGTGAAAAGCCCATATTCGTTACCTCCCTGATATAGTGTGCCATTGAAAACCATCCGAACCGGAACCGGCCGACAGTAATGTTATCCGTCCATCAGCCTCCACAGACAATTTCCATATAACCAATATCAGTATAGCATATCCCCGACTGTCTGGAAAGTTTTACAGTTATAAAAGCACCAGGGCATTATCTGCCCCGGTGCTTCGATCTGTTTTTATTAGCAAATATTGCAGAAAATACATGTAATGTAAAACATCTTCCCTTCGAGTTCTGCAGAAATCTCCCCATGCATCTTTTGTGTGAATTCTTTTGCAATGGAAAGCCCCAGACCGCTGGAGGTTTTGTTCCTGGACTCATCTGCTTTATAAAACCGTTCAAACACTTTCGACGGATCTGTTTTTTCCGGATCCCGGACTTCGTTCCATATCCGGATAATACTTTTTCTGTCTTTTTCCTCTAAAGATATGCCGATTCCTCTCGTACCATGATCCAGAGCATTTTTTATTACATTCTGAAGGATCCTTTGCAGAGCTGCTTCATTTCCTTCTATATACAGCAGCTGATCTGTAATGCGGATATCCGGTTCTATTCCCTTGGACGTCCATTCGTCATAATAAGAAAAAATGGTCTGCTTCAAAATCTGATTGATGCAGCATCGCTTCATTTCCAGATGATAGCTCTCATTTTTCAGTTTCGTAAACAGGAAAAGCTCTTCCAGCATCTCTTTAAGATTACGGATCCTCTCCTGTATGATATCCATATAGTGTTTCTGTTCTTCTTCATCCTCACACTGTTCCAGAAGCTGAAAATAACCATCCAGGGAGGTTAAAGGCGTCCGGATATCATGGGAAAGATTTGTATATGTGTCAGAGATCATCTGCTCTTTTTCCAGATACTTTTTGTGTTCTTTTTTGCGGTTCATTAACAGCTGATTCAGTATTTCCATCAATTCCTTCAGCCCCAGAAATCCAGTGTCGCCTGTGACCAGCATATTACTGTCATTTTTCATCAGAAACGACAGCTGGCGGCAGATGTCACGCACCTGCCGCTGGTATTTCCAGAGCATAAATCCCTGGATCAGAATTACAATAATAAGAAAGCAAACCAATACTGTCAATTTATATATCTCTCTTTCTGAATATCCGGCTGGAAAAGGCTGTCACTGCAATTCCGAACAGAACCGCCGTGAGCACTGCCCGTTCACATCCTTCTGCTGACGGCGACATGCTAAGAAGTGACATCCGCCCGGTCACAGTGTAACGGATCAGATTAAAGTTCTCGATACCCAGCTTTTCTATGACCTTATCAATCGTACTGTACAGGATTATCATTACATTCATGCAGACCAATACCGCAAATGCCATGCTGAACACTTTATTGCGGGTAATAACGGTAACGGCCATGCAGATCAGAAGAAGTGCGTAATGAAGCAGGGTCTGAACAGACAGATAAATCATGAGTCCTTTCAGCGGTCCCATTTCCAGGTTTCGAAAGCAAACTGCCTGAGCTGCCGTCTGTACTATAAGATAAAAGAGCATTGTCAGAACCGTATAGACAAACAGTGCCGCTGCCTTTGACAGAATCAGACTGCCTCTGTTTTTCATCTGCCCTCCGATATTTTTAATATATCCGCTGCTGAGGTCAGAAGCAGAAAACAATACGGCAAAAATTACCATGAATAAAGCAATAAACTTCCCGTGAAGATTGGCATAAATCTGATCGTATACCGTCACCATTTGGCCCGGGCGGGTGGGAAGCGTTACATCCATTCCCAGATTGACCGGTTCCTCATCGGACTGAAGATTCTTTTCCGTTTCTTCCTTCATCGCATTGTAATCCATTACAGACATAGAAGTGGTAAAAAAGGTGCCCATGATCAGAGCAAATCCGATCACCAGAAAACTTTTCATCCGAAACATCCGATACAGGTCCATTTTGATATAGTTAAGCATGAAAAGCACCTCCTGTCAGATTCAGATAATAAGATTCCAGTTCTTCGCTTGTGATGGTAATTCCCCTCACCGGAATCCCTTCTTTTGACAGTTCCATATTCAGCATGGCGCTCTCATTTAACCGTTCGTAAACCTGTATATGGGTTTTATCCGTTACCTGATACCTGGTAAATCCCAGTCTGTCCAGAACCGGAACAGCCTGTTCCGGAACATCCAGTGTAATCTCAATTCTTTCGCTGCACCGGCACATCAGTTCTTCTCTGGTCAGTTCCTGGAGGAGGGTTCCATTGTGAATGATTCCGTAATCCGTAGCAATCTTGGACAGCTCCTCCAGGATATGGCTGGAAATCAGGATTGTGAGGCTGCGCTCCTGCTGCAGCCTGTAAAGAGTGGTTCTTATTTCCGCAATCCCCTGCGGGTCCAGACCGTTAATAGGCTCATCCAGAACCAGCAGATCCGGCTCTCCCACCAGTGCCAGACCGATCCCCAGTCTCTGTTTCATTCCCAGAGAAAAATGCCTGGTTTTCTTTTTCCCGGCGTCCGCAAGTCCTACCGTTTCCAGAATATCCTCAATATATCCTTTTTTATGGATCCCGCAGAACAGACATTTTGTCTTTAAATTTTCATAGGCAGTCATGTTTTCATAGAGCCCCGGTGCTTCGATCAGGCATCCGATCCTGGAACGCATCTGTTCTAATTCACGGCCTCTATATCCGAATATTTCAATTTCTCCTTCTGTGGGTGCGGAAAGCCCGCTGATCATCTTCAGACAGGTGGTTTTCCCTGCACCGTTTCTCCCGATAAATCCATAAATGGCACCCTTTGGTATATGAAGATCCACATGATCCACTGCATTGTGATGTCCGAACCGTTTCGTCAGCCCTCTGGTACAAAGCAAATAGTTGTTCAAATCTTTCATCTCCTTTTTTGTTTCTGATGCTATTTTATCGGGAAAGTCCAAATAAAAAGCAAATCAAAAGTAAAAAAAGAGTAAAGCTATGCATGAATCCGGTAACCAATCCCCCAGACGGTCTCGATATATTCGTCAGCTGTCACTGATTTTATTTTCTTGCGGATATTGCTGATATGTACGTCCAGCGTTTTTGTCTCTCCTATATAAGGTTCCTCCCATGCGTAAGAGAAAATATCCTCTTTGCTGAACACCCGTTTCGGATGACCTGCCAGAAGTTCCAGTATGGCAAATTCCTGTTTGGTGAGTTTCGGGATCTCCTTGCCGTCAATGCTGACCTGATAGCTGCTCTTATCCAGAGTCAGATTTCGATACGTAATCCGTTCCTTTTCTGTTTCCCTGCCTGCATGTCGAAGCTGAACCTGAATCCTTGCCAGAATCTCGGGAAGTTCAAAGGGTTTGGTGATATAATCGTCTGCTCCCTGTGTCAGCATTCCGATTTTTTCATCCAGACTGTCCTTGGCAGTTAAAACAATGACCGGTAAATTTCCCATTTCCCGGATATATTTTAATACTTCTTCTCCGGAAATTCCCGGAAGCATGAGATCTAAAAGCACGAGAGAAACAGATTTCCGCATCTGCAGGATCAGCTTTGCCTCTGTCCCGGAAAAAGCCTGTATCACTTCATATCCGGCTTTTTCCAGGGCTGTTTTCAGCAGCTGATTGATATCGGTGTCATCCTCAACAACCATAATTGTGATCTGTTTGTCCATAATATTCCCCGTCATAATTTTCCATATTGCTAAAAAGCTCTATTACATCATTGCTTATTGTTTCAGCATTATACTCTTTTGATTATATCATATAGTCGTCAATAAATTACCCTGTTTTTTTATCCCTTACATTTTCATTGTTTCTTTTTTCGCCTCAGTTCTGCCGCCATTTGGATCACAGACCATATCAGAGAAACAATAATAATAAAATCAACTGCAAAACTCAGGACAGTAGTAGTAACGTATATTCCCTGCCGTTCTGTAAACAGATCATAATCAAAAAACATATGCCAGAAAACCATAGAACTGATATTTCCCGTCCGATAAAAAAGGAAACCGGCAACCAGTCCAAAAGGTATAGCGTTGACGCTTTGAAGAACTGCATCTCTAAAAGTAAGTCCTCCGGCAACATTCATCATATGAAGGGCAGCAAACGCGAATACGGAGAATATAAACAATAAAATTTTCTTTTTGGATGAATATCCGCAATTTTTCAGAATAAAAAGACGGAACATGCCTTCTTCAGATATACCGATCAAAAAAGTCAAAACAGCCGTATAGAGAATATCTGGTAACGAACGTCTGGTAATGATAGTTTCAATGATGCTTAAAAAAATGCTGCTTACGGCTACATAGGGGACAAGATAGAGCAAAAGATTTTCCTTCTTGGAGACAAAGTCATCCTTCTTGAAGATGCGTTTCCCATTAATTAAGTATACATAAAGAGATACTGCCAGCATCATAGGTATGGCGTAGATATGTATCTTGGATCCGTTATAATAAATTCCAAAATAACTCAGTAATAAAAATCCCCCAGATACAAACAGGTAATAGATCATAACCATTGCCAATATTGTTAAGTAGTTTTTTCTGATATTCATTTTAGTCACTTCTCCTTACAAAATTTCTTGCGCTGTGCGGAACTTTGCTCAGCTGTTGTTATCGAATTTTATCATAGGCACATGATCAGATCTATTTTAATTATCTTAAAATTTCTTAACACTTGTTAAGAAAGCACGATGGATCCGGCTATCTTCTGAAAAATGTGAAATAAAAACGGGCGGAATACCATATTTCTCTGCATTCCACCCGTTCTTATTATTTAGAAACTATTTATATAATTATGTCTCTGGCCTCCAGTGAGGTCTGAACAAATCTGTCAACATCCGTCTGAACAATCAGGCTTTTGGGAACTCTGAAAATATTTTCTGTTTCATTTGTGATAACCGGGAATCCTAAAGCAATCGCTCCGGCACCGCACGCAACCGCAATATCATCCAAAGGTGCAAATGCGTTTACAAATGCCGGCACACTCGTCATTGTGTACTTCATCAGTGCTTCTGCATTTCCCGGTTCGATATCTCCAATCATCAGTGCAATTCTTAATGCTGCAGATACCGCATGAATCACAGAAGTAATCTCATCCCCCAAAGGAATGATTCCGACATCTGCTCCCGTATGGATTCCCGCCTCAGCTGCCTGTTTGCAGATCTCTCCAACTAAAGTAACCAGAATTCCCTGTTCCTGATAGGACTTGATTAAAGCTTCTGCTTTTTCTGCAGAGGGAGCAGCGCCGATCAGGACGGCGATTCCCGAGATAGCTCCTGTTTTCAGAGGAGTTTCCAATTCACGGATCACACCATCTCCCAGATGACCATAATACGGTTTTTCATACGGATTTACATTTTCGATATATTTTAATGCCTCTAAAAATTCGGCACACAGCGCTGTTGCAATACCGGAAGCAAACGCAGAGCCAAGTCTGCTTTCTCTTGTCATCATTGTTTTAACTGTATGCATTGCCTCTTTCAGATCTTTCAGACACTTTATCTTCACGCCGCTGACAGAATAGCAGCAGGGAAGCCCATATTCGGTATCCGGAAATCCTATTGTCTGCTCCTCTCCATATCTGTCTTCTGCTTCTTTTATTTTTTCTTCTGTTAATTTATATACGGCATCATTTCCATTAAAAACTCTTTCAAATAAAGTCACAGTATTTTCCTCCTTAAATTCCAAGAGCTGCTCTTTTTTCTTCTATTCTTGCAATCATGGCATCTCCAAGCTTTTCAATATCTGTTTCTACTGTATAAGCCGCTTCTACCCAGTCCCGGATTCCTTCGGTCAGCCACCAGACCATCTGATCGGAACCCGTTACCTGCGGTTCTACTCCAAGGAATGTGTCAATACCTGTAGCAACAACATAGTTTCCAATAGAAACTGCTTTTTCAGACATCCATTCCGGTGCGCATCCTGCAACAGGGAGCTGAGAAATATTCAATCCGGAATCCTTTGCAAGGCAGGAGGCCAGTACTACCATTCGGCTGATGTCTACACAGGATCCCATATGAAGAACCGGAGGGATATCCGCGAGCTCACATACTCTCTTTAAGCCGGCACCGCACAGATTTTTTGCTTCTTTATCCATCATACCGGCTCTTGCCGCTGCCTGTGCAGAGCATCCGGATAATATAACAATGATATCATTTGCAATCAGCTTCTTCATAAGTCCAATATGCGCGGAATCCGGACGGACTCTCGGATTATTGCAGCCTACCATTGCAACGGCTCCGCGGATGACTCCTGATGTAATGCATTCGATCAGAGGCTTTGTGGTACCCGTAAGATCCACCTGCGTATTCGTAACCTTATCCAGCGTTTTGACAATTGCTTCTACAGAATATCCGACCGTTGCTTTTTGTTTCAGCTGCGGAATATGTACCAGTTCTTTTTTACGGTTTACAAAATTTTCTACTGCCGTTTTTACGATTTTCTTTGCATTTTCCCCTGCAGTATCAGCCTCAAAGCGTATAAAGTCAGAATCCGGCATCTGTGCAATCGGAGAGGTTGTGATGAATTTTGTATGGAAACATTTGCTTAAAGGTCCAAGCGCCGGAAAGATACATTGCACATCTACAACAATTGCCTCACAGGCACCTGTCAGCACAACATTTTCCTGCTGCAGAAAGTTTCCGGCCATGGGTATTCCTCTTCGCATGGCAACTTCATTGGAAGTACAGCAGACACCTGCCACATTAATCCCCTTTGCTCCTACAGATTTTGCAAGTGCAATCATTTCCGGATCCTCCGCATATTCGCAGATCATTTCAGAAAGGCTCGGATCATGTCCGTGAACAATAATGTTTACCTCTTCTTCTTTCATTACGCCTAAATTGGCTTCTGTGTCTACAGGTTTCGGTGTGCCGAACATGACATCGGAAAATTCTGTTCCTGCCATAGAGCCTCCCCATCCATCAGACATTCCAGATCTGAGAGACTGACGTACGAGAGCCTCCGGTTTACTGGAATTTCCCATATGCGTCATATGCATGGCAGTTGCCACTTCCCGGTCAATCGCTCTGGGTTCAATCTCCGCATTTCTCCATAATTCCTGTGTATGTTCCGGCGCACGGCTCAGCCAGCGCTGAACACCATGAGGTTTTCCATATTCCATGAGGGCTAACTCTGCCATTTCATGTGCGAGATCATAAATATCCTTTCCCTCTGTCTCAACGCCCCATTCTTTTGCAATCCTTAATAATTTTTCCGGATCTTTGACCTTATAGTTTCCATCAGGGGCAACATGGGAAAGCGTATGACAGATTTCTCTTCCGTGATCGGAATGTGTCGCTGCACCGCCGGCTACAAATCTTAAGAAGTTTCTTCCCGCAATGCCGTGGGCATCACAGCCGCAGATTCCGCGCGATGCCTTTGGAGTGATTCGGCAGGGGCCCATAGAACAGATTCTGCAGCAGATTCCCTGTTCACCGAATTTACAGTGCGGTGTCTGGTTTTTGACACGCATCTGCCAGGAATCGGCACCTACTTTTTTTCCTGTTTCCAGGAGTCTCTCTGTCGCTGCTTCAAACTCTTCAATTGAAGTTAACTGAAATTTACTCATATTTTCATCCTCCGCATTTTAGTATCCTTATAAGTACTTTCCTGCTATAATTGTAACAATATCTTTGCATTTTACCTATCAACTGTTTCTTTCTTAACGTCAACTTATAATTGATACCAGATAAACCGCACAATAAAAAGGAAGGCATTCATGATGCAATGTCATTAAGTTAAGGCATTTGGATGTGAGGACCTTTGAGGTGATGAAGTGTACGGATTTGAGCACCACAAAAGCTCCTTCGTTTGTTCGGAGGAGTAAAAAGATATTGCATTTTTGGACTCTTATGTTAATCTATAATTGAAAGGAACCACACATGTTCCGACAGTTAC
>CALWBA010000076.1 GCA_944375815.1 uncultured Lachnospiraceae bacterium
GCCTCTTCCCAGCTCGTATTCGTGTGTATCTTTCTCGTAACATTTCCAAACTGTACGTCAAACGCCGCCTCATCGGAATGCACATCTACAGGGAAGTGTACCTTCAGCAGATGCTGGCAGTCTTTCCAGTCAATCTTCGTATCGAAGTCAATTCTGCGGGTATCTGCATAGAAGTAAATCGTCTGACAGATTTTGGACTTGCTCACAGAGCGCTCAATCTGCAGTGCCGCACGCACCGGACCATTCTCAATCCACTCCATGCGGTCTACACCTGTCACATCCCAGAATTTCTCTGTATAATACATGTCAATGTCCCAGTTGTCATAAGCCATCGGCTTATCTTCGTACATGCGGATCAGGTTGCCCTTCTCGCCTTCTTTGATAACCTCGCGCTCGTACTCCTTATCATAGATGGATGCAAACAGTCCGTTTTCATCCAGAACCGCGCGATAGAACGGAGTATCAATTGTATTTTCACAGATCACAAACGGAGTCTTCTGCTCTGCAGGAGCCTGCACTGTGCGGAATACTTTCCAGCCCTTTGCCGGGATATTGCGTACATAGACCGTGCTTCCTTTCTCCGTCTTCTGCACCGGACAGATATTACCCTCACTGTCCATCAGAGCCTCAGCCTGAATATTCTCATCAAGTGTAACGACATCACTGCGCTCAAATCCAAGCGTATTAAACAGCGTCACTCCCTCTCCTGCCGGAGCCAGAGTCTCCAGACGTTCTGCAATCAGCTCTTTTGCTTTCGCTCCGATCTTCTCATACTCCTGCCGCGTCAGCTCATATACCTCACGGATAGAAGTACCGGGCAGAATATCGTGGAACTGATTTCTCAGGATCAGCTCCCACATCCACGCGAGATCCTCGGACGGATAGCATCCCGTCAGAACGCTCAGGAACTCGAGATCCATCATCGTGAATTCGCTCTTTCTGTTTGAGCGCTTGTTTCTTCCCATGGAAGTATACGTTCCGCGGTGATATTCGAAATAGAGCTCTCCTTCCCAGGTTGCCAGGCGCTTATTATCCTTTACACGTTCCTCAAGCTCTTCAAAATACTTTCTGGAGAACTCCTGGCGCACCATAGGAATGCCCTTAATGCCTTTTTCCATACGCATGGAGGTCTCAAGCATCTCTCTCGTCGGACCGCCGCCGCCGTCGCCGTAACCGTAACTGATCAGGATATCATTATTGATATTCTTATCCTGGTATCTCTCCCAGCCGCCGATAATTGCGTCCGGATGAAGCATACCGTTATATGTCGTAAAGAAGTTCTCCACATCCTGTCCTACACCGAGCGTTGTAATCAGATGTGTCAGCACTTCTGTACCGTCAATTCCGCGCCACATGAATGTATCATGAGGAACTTTATTTATCTGATTCCATGCAAGCTTTGTGGTCATAAAGTAATCGATGCCGCTTCGCTTCATAATCTGCGGCAGCGCTCCTGAGTAACCGAATACGTCAGGCAGCCACAGGATACGATTATCCACACCGAACTCGTCCTTGAAGAACTTCTTGCCCTTTAAGAACTGACGCACCAGAGACTCTCCGGAAGTCAGATTGCAGTCCGCCTCAACCCACATACCGCCTTCCGGCTCCCAGCGGCCTTCCGCGATACGCTCTTTTACGCGCTCGTAAAGCTTCGGATAGCGAACCTTTAAAAAGTCGTAAAGCTGCGGCTGGCTGGACATGAATTTATAGTTCGGATACTCCTCCATCAGCTTTAATACCGTTGCAAAGCTGCGTCCTGTTTTCTCGCGCACCTGCTCTACCGTCCACAGCCATGCCACATCGATATGTGTATGACCGATACAGGTCGCAATCACGTCACGATAGCCTGCCATATCTTCATAGAGTGTTTTCTGCAGATATGCAGCCGCCTCTCTTAAAGAACGATAGAAATCTTCCGAATACGGTGTTCTCAGATCGAGCAGATTCACGCAGGAATTAAGAATCTCAACAATCTCCTGTACAACCGTATCCTCACCCGTTTCTTTCATGCGCGGGAATGCGCGCAAAGGCACAATCAGATCGTAATACAGGCTTTCAATTTCATGGTCGATCTCCAGAATCTCCGGAATCAGACGGAACTCGCTGTGCAGAGTACCCGTATAGGACTGCAGTCCGAACTGATATGTACGGCCAGCCTCAGCATTTCTTGTCAGAAGTACTCTTCTGTGATTCATGTCCATGCCCTGAACAGGCTCTCTGTCCAGAAACAGTAAAAACTGCGGATTTCTGGCATCGTCCCACTCATCAATCTGTGTCTTTACGCCCAGCCAGATCTCTTTGCCCTGCAGTCTCTCAGGAACTGTATATTCGGCTTTGAACCAGTAGTGCTCGTCTGTACCATACCAGTGCATGGTCAGGCTGTCAAAAGCTTCCCACGGCTGTTCTGCTTTTTCTGCATCTTCCGGATAGATAAAGTTTCCCTTCTTATACTGCAGATGCTCAATGGTCTCTGTGGAAACTACTGACAGATTTCGTAATTCTCTGCATATTACCTCGACCCGTCGGTCCAAATATCTCATGCGTACCTCCTTCTGCCGCTTTCTCTGACGGGGGATTTCCCCTCTGCTCTGTACGGCAGTATTATGATGTATCTGAATATTAGCATCGGTTAAATTAATTTGCAATACTTTTTTACTTTTTTTGTATACAGCAGGGCTGTGAAAACTCCTCTAACAGGCTATTTTATCACGTTTTCCGGCATTTCACATTTTTTTACTTTTTCTTGCGCCGCCAGATCGGATCTGTTAAAATATTGTTATTAATTTATGTGAGGTCTAACAAATGAAAAAACCAACTATGCAAATGATTGCAGATGCTGTGGGTGTGTCCCGGATCACGGTCTGGAAAGTGCTCAATAACCGTCCCGGCGTCTCACAGGTGCTGCAGAATCAGATTCTGGAAGCGGCAGTCAGAATGGGCTATCCCGCTCTGGAGACAATTGCCCGGTCTCCCTCTGCTTCATCAGAAAACAGAAATCCCAACATTTTTACTATCTCGGTTGTCGTGTCCCGTCCCGATTCCTCTGCTTTCTGGCTGAACATTATCCACGAAATCGCCAAGGTGGCAAGTAAACAGAGCTGCTCTGTTCTCTATACCTACGTTCCGTCCGAAATCACAGGGAGTTACGAGCTGCCGCCCGCACTGACTACAGGTGCCGTTCAGGGCATGATAGTATTAAACATCTATGATTTCAATCTCCTGACGCTTCTGAATAATCTGCCAATTCCCAAGGTATTTCTCGACTGCGTCAGCAATTTCCCAATTGATGTACTGACCGGAGATCTCGTACTGCTCGAAGGCAAACACAAAATTGAGGAAATCACGGATATGCTGATCCAAAAGGGCAGACGCAGAATCGGATTTGTGGGCGACATTCACTACGCGCTTACAAACCGGATGCGTTATGACGGCTATTTATCCTCTCTGCGTTCACACGGCATTCCGGTAGAAGCCAAATTCTGCTTTACGGATTCTGTCGGCATTCAAAGCCCCGTAACAAAGATCCATACCTTTCTGCATGACCTCGACGAGATGCCGGACGCCCTTGTCTGTGCCAGCGATTTCGTCGCAAGCTGCGTGTATCAATATCTTTACACTCACGGCATATCGGTGCCGGAGGATATTGCTCTGTCGGGTTACGACAATACGAAGGAATATCTCGAGATCAGCGACTTTCTGACAACTGTAGATATCAATACGCCTGCTGTGGGCGTACGGCTGTTTTACCAGCTTCGTTACCGGATAGAAAATCCTGATGCGAATTATGAAACAATTTACCTGAATCCCGAAATCATATATCGCGGATCGACAGGCTGATCATTGTAAATATAAAGGAGGAGTTATATCTATGGAAGAAAAGAATCCGATTCAGGTCGCTGACCGTCTCTTTCTTGTCCTGGAGACCCTGGCAGAGACGGGACCCGTCGGCATGGTCGATCTGAGCAGAATGCTAGAGCTCCATAAGAGCACTGTACACCGTCTTCTGACTTCCCTGATCTATATGGGATACGTCCGCCAGGATGAAGACACAGGACGGTATTTTCTGTCCTTTAAACTCTGTGAACTGTCCAACAAGATTTTAAATAAACTTGATATTCTGGATCTGATTCGTCCGTATCTGAAACGCCTTGCGCAGCTGACTGGTGAGACAGTGCATTTTGTTCAGCTTGACGGGACAGAGGCTGTCTATATCTATAAAGAAGAGTCCTCCCAGAATTCCGTCCGCATGGTCTCAAGAGTAGGAAGCCGCATTCCGCTCTACTGCTCCGGCGTCGGCAAGGCAATCGCTGCCGACATGACAGAGCAGCAGATCAGAAGCTTCTGGGAGAACAGCCGGATTGAGAAGCTCACGGAGCACACAATCACAGACTTCGACGAATTTCTGTCCACAATTCATGCTGTCCGCCGCAATGGCTATGCTCTCGATAACGAAGAAAACGAAACAGGTGTGCGCTGCATTGCGGTGAGCCTGCCCGATTTCCGCGGAAGGGCAAAGTATGCATTCAGCATCTCTGCCCCGGTGGGACGAATGACAGATCAGAGAATTGAAGAACTGGCAAAAATTCTTCTGGATACCAAAGAAGAGATGCTGCATCTGTGAGCTTCATTCAGACTCCGCCTGCCAGTTCAGTTTCAGTACCTGTTCCTTATTATCTCTGAACACACTTACAGAGTCCGGTTTATTTTCCATCATTTTCAGGAACTCCCGCGTGTTCCTGATTATGATTCTCCCGGATTTTTTCTCAATGTCTCTTTCCTTATGGCCCATCGCATATGCAATGCCTGTTGGATTAATCTTCCGGCTTGTCTCTGTATAGCGATACATCGG
>CALWBA010000077.1 GCA_944375815.1 uncultured Lachnospiraceae bacterium
TTATTTACCTTTGTTGAGATTACCTTATAAAATCGTCCTTGTCCGCCAGCGGTATTACTCTTTACGCGGATCGATAATCTTCACAGCGTCAGCAACGCGGCCGTACTGGCCTTTTGCCTTCTCCCATGCTGTTGTCGGGTCGTCGCCTTTTTTGATGAAGTCTGTCATCTTGCCCAGGTTTACGAACTGGTAACCGATGATGCAGCCTTCCTCGTCAAGAGCAATACCTGTTACATAACCTTCAGCCATCTCCAGGTAGCGAGGTCCTTTCTTCAGTGTACCGTACATAGTACCAACCTGAGAACGTAATCCTTTACCTAAGTCTTCCAGACCAGCGCCGATCGGCAGACCATCCTCAGAGAATGCACTCTGTGTACGTCCGTAAACGATCTGTAAGAACAGCTCTCTCATTGCTGTGTTGATAGCGTCGCAAACAAGGTCTGTGTTTAATGCCTCCAGAAGAGTTCTGCCCGGCAGAATCTCTGCTGCCATAGCTGCGGAATGGGTCATACCGGAGCAGCCGATTGTCTCAACGAGTGCCTCCTGGATGATACCTTCTTTAACATTCAGAGTAAGCTTGCAGGTACCCTGCTGCGGTGCACACCAGCCTACACCGTGTGTCAGACCGGAAATGTCTTTGATTTCTTTGGACTGTACCCATTTTGCTTCTTCCGGAATCGGAGCTGCGCCGTGGTTCACACCCTGTGCAACCGGGCACATCATTTCTACTTCATGTGAATAAATCATTTTAAGACTCCTTTCAAACATTTAATACTTGCTTTGAGATTATGTATCTCATGCAGGACTGTTCCGCTTCGCGGATATGTCCCACTGACTTACCTTATTTTCGCATAAAATTACAAATTAGTCCAGACAAACTTATAAGATTGTTATTTATTTTACAATTTTTGACAGTCAGATTAACACTTCATGTACGGAAATATCAATACCGCCCTCTGTCAGTTTTTCAATCTGCGGGATTAATGTCTTAAAATGCGCCGTATTCATATGGGTATCCAGCGTCCCCTGATCTTTCCATCGTTCTACAAACGCAAAGATATTCTTTGCCTCCGCGCCCTGAACCAGCTCATAGCTGATATTTCCGGTCTCCTTTCGTGTCTCTTTGACAAGTTTTTCTGCCAGAGAAAGAAAAGATTGCGTATTTATTCCGGCGACCACACATTTTGCATAGACCATCAGCATAATAGAAAATTCCTCCTTTCTTCCTCCAGTATAGCGGATTACAGTGCAAATTGCAAAGCATATGTGTTATACTGGACGTATTTATATAAAGGAGGAATTTTACATTGCATACCCCTACGGTACAACCAAAATCATCCCCCGGATTCACCGGGGCACACTTAAAGCTGATTGCAGTTTTTGCCATGCTTCTTGATCATATCGGTGCTGTGATCCTGGAGCCCAGCTGTCTCATACCGATGCTGCAGAACACCTCGGGCTCTTTATCATCCGCGCAGCTGATCATCTACAATGCGGATATGGTGCTGCGCTCTTTCATCGGACGCGCTGCCTTCCCGATTTTCGCCTTTCTACTCACGGAAGGATTTGTGCACACAAGAAGCCGCGCGCGGTATCTCGGTCGGCTTTTGATTTTCGCATTCGTCTCAGAGATTCCCTTTGATCTGGCACTTCGCGGAAAACTTCTGGACTTTTCTTACCAGAATGTCTTTTTTACGCTTGCGGCAGCATTTGCAGCACTGACAGCCATGGAATACTTTTCAAAACACAGGATCCTGCGCTTTCTGCCCCCTGTGCTGGCGGGTGTTCTCTGCATCCTGCTTCGAACAGATTACTCCTGGATGGGAATCCTTACTGTAACTGTACTGTATATCTTTCGGCAGAACCGACTGCGCCAGACAATTGCGGGCTGCATCACACTGCTTTGGGAACCAACAGCCTGCCTGGCATTTCTGTTTATTTACAGATATAACGGCGAGCGCGGCAGAACAATGAAATACGCATTTTATCTTTTCTACCCCGTGCATCTGCTCGTACTTACTCTGCTGCGGGTTCTGATTTTCGGAATACTATAGATTCTCCGCCGGGACAATCTGCCCGTATTCGATCCGGTAAATTACATCTGCCAGAGTGCGGACGAACTTCCTGTCATGGCTGACAGCAAGCAGAGTTCCATCATAGTCCTTCAGAAGGCGCTCCAGCCCCTCCATAGTGTAAATATCCATATGATTTGTCGGTTCATCAAGAATCAGAAAATTGGCCCCGCTGACCAGCAGCTTTGCCAGTGCTGTCTTTACGCGCTCTCCGCCTGACAGCACTGAAATTTTTTTATTGAGGTCTTCTTTTCTCATGCAGAGATTCATGAGCACGGCCCGGCAGATGTGCTCCGGCAATGCGGCAGTGCTTTTTACATTTTCAAGCACTGTTCTATTGAAATCAAGTGTCTCCTGATTCTGTGAAAAATACCCGATTACCGCATCGCTGCTGACAAAAACGCCATCTCGCCCACTTCCTGCCAGGCAATTTAAAAGCGTCGTTTTACCCGAACCGTTTTTGCCGGTCAGAAATGTCTTCTTTCCTGCAGCAATCCGGCACTGTGCCCCGCACAGAACTGCATGATCTCCAAAACTTACCGTGAGATTTTCCACACGGGCGGCATTCTTCCCGCGGATACATCTCTGCTCTCCCATCTTCATCGTAACATGCGGGAGTTCTCTGGGTTTTTCTTTTTTCTCCAGATGTCTGATACGGCTTTCCATCGCCCTGGCCCGGCTTTGCACATGTTTCTGCTGAATCGCAGCCGTATTCTTATACAGCATCCATTCGCTGCTGCCCATACGCTTCGGCGGCCTGGCCATGCTCTTTGCCTGCTGTACAACAGCGCGCTGTTCTTTTTCCAGTCTTCCTCTCTCTCTTTGATACTGTTCATATTCATAGCGCTGGCGGCTGAGCATGCGCTCACGCTCCTCATACCACTGGGTATAGCTGCCGGGGAAAATGTGCAGCCTGCCGTCTTCCAGCTCCCAGATCTGCGTGCATACTCTGTCGAGCAATTCCCTGTCATGCGATATCAAAACCACGGCGCCCCGATATCCGCAGAGCATCTTCTCAAGCTGTTCAATCCCCTCCTGATCCAGGTTCGTAGTCGGCTCGTCCGCAAGCAGCAGCGGAGCATGCTGCGAAAATGCAGCCGCAATTGCCATACGCGTGCGCTCTCCTCCGCTTTTTACAGCACTGTGCTGCAGCCGCATCCGGCTTATATACATTCCGTCCGCTTCCCCGTTTGCTTTCTGATCCTGGGAAATATATGCGAGGCTGCAGTTCTTTTCGATCACACCGACATCCGGCTTTTTCTCTCCGCACAATACTTTAAAAAGCGTGCTCTTGCCGGCTCCATTCTTCCCCACCAGTCCGATGCGGTCTCCTTCCCGGATTTCCAGTTTTTCTATATCCAGTACTGTCTGATCGCCATATTCTACGAGTATATTCTGTCCCTTTAACAGCATAAAAAAATCCCTCCTTCAGCCGGACGGATCATTTTACAGAATTCAATTATGCAGCCGGAAAAAGCCGCACAGAAACGCGGCACTGTCTGGACAGACAGGGCTTTGAAAAGAGTATTCTGACTTCATAATCCGACACGGCAAAACATACGAAGGCAGTCTTTGCCTTCTTTTATAAAATGTTCTCATATTCTGCCTCTCATTTATCGGATTATAATAATCATACGTCTTTCAAACCTCCGTTTTCTTTCATCTATCCAGACAGTACCACAGAAAACAAGTCATGTCAACCGATTTCAGCCAAATACAACCGGATTTGCGCCGTCTTTTGCAATCAGGATTCTTCCCATGCCCATACACCCTTCCGCGCGCAGAAGATCTGCAGGATTGATCAGGTCTTGGTGACGCAGAATAATCACATACGTGTGTTGTGCTGTCTGTATCTCAACTCCCTGAGCCATATGCTCGGGCAGAATTTTTCCGGATACCGGATTCTCAACAGGAATAAGTCTTGTCTTCAGATGCACAGTGTCTCTTTCTCCTCCGCAGAGTACTGCAAGCATCGGGCAAAGTCCGGCACCTGTCTTGAAAGCCGAGATTACTGTATGGTCCTCCCATGCGTTATAATAACGGGATAATTTCTGTACCGAAGAAGATAACGTAATGCCTTCTCCCACAAAATGAATCTTTGCTTCGGCATGTACGCCGCGGTAAATGACCTCATTTTCTTCAAGCTTCACCTCACCTCTGTTATTGAAGTGGAACAGCCCACTGTATGTATGCTCACCCGGCGCGGTCCCCGTATCAGAGAGCAGATACAGCCCGTCCTCCAGGCGCAGAATTCTGCGCTCCACATATGCCCCGTCCCCTTCCTGCAGATATCCGGTGTGTCCGCCGGAAAGAATGGTGATCCCACCGCGCTCCAGTACCGGATAGCGGATATCGCGAAATGTTCCGCGGGTACCCCAGGAATCCGGAAACTCCATATACTCCCGGCCGTCCGCCACGAGCGAATTATGCGCATGAACACTCTTTAAGAACCATCTGCCCTCGTGTGAAAATACATATGAATAACGTCCGCTGTCCGTCAGCACATCCTCGCCTCTGACGCACCAGTCAAAGTGCAGCTTGTCGCTGTGTCCGTGCCCGTTGCCCACGAATCCGTTTTTAAAACGCAGATAATCCGCATTCTCCTCCCATCCGGAACGCAGACAATATGTGCCTGTGTCTTCAAAAAACCAGTCTTTTTTCTCCGGTTTCTCAGCTTCCAGACATTTGAACTCCTCATTTCCGGTCATTCCGAAATCCCAGACACTCTCAAAATCAAGAATTGGAAATCCGGTATATTTGAGCCAGGATG
>CALWBA010000078.1 GCA_944375815.1 uncultured Lachnospiraceae bacterium
AAAGGCATTCCTTTAAATGTGTGGAATACGAAGTCCGTATATCCCTCTATCCTGGCATTCCCCGTCGTTCCTGTCAGTCGGTCATATTCCCGCTGCTTTGCCAGTTGACGGCGAACATCCATCATCAGAGGGATTTCCCTCTTTCCGCTCTGGGTTTTAGGCGTGGATACAATGAATTTCATCTTCTCTCCCACCTTCCCATAGTACAGTGCATGGTTGATGCTTACCGTTCCGGCAAACAGGTCAATATCCTTCCACGTCAGGCCCGTCAATTCCCCCACCCTGACTCCTGTCCCCAGAAAGAATGTAAACATAGGCAAATATATCTTATAATGCGGAGAATCGGAAATGAAACGTATGAATATCTCCTGCTGCCTTACGGTCAGGGCTTCCCGTTTCTTACCGTCCTTTTTCTCAATCTTTGTAAATGCCTTTTCAGCAGGATTGCTCTGAATGAATCCGTCCTGTCTCAAATCCTCAAAACATCCATACAGAAGGTTATGTATTCTTTGAGCAGTCGAAGTCGCAAGCCCCCGTTCGTCAACCAGCTCTCTGTACAGTTCAACGACATGGACGCGCCTGATCCGATCCACCTGCATGCCGCCCATCTGACTTTCTCTTATATAGCACCTCCATGTCTTGATATAAAGCTCCCTGGTCGTGATCTTCAAATTGCTCTTGTATATATCCATCCACCGATTGAACCATTCATTCAGCGTAACTCTGGGATGCTTGCCATAAAAGCCGTTCTGTATCTCTGCTTCCCTGGCAATGATCCTCTTTTTCAGTGTATTCAGGTCATTGTCTGTAAGAACATACCGCCTGCCATCAATCACCTTCCGCCAGATGTAGCGCTGATCTGCTTTCTGGCTCACGTTCGGTGGCAGTACCCTTCCCCGATGATCCTTCCTGCTCTTTCCTGCCATACGCATCCTGTCCTTTCCGGGCGGGAGCGGGCCGGAGGCCCTGCTTCCATCCCTTTTTATTGTCAATATATTTCCTTCGGCCGGTGTGCCATATTCCCTACAGAGCGCATTCCCTCATCAGCTTCACCGCCATCCTGAAGCCGGTAACAAATCCGGCCTTTTCGGATGCACGGGCATAACTCACCACACTGTCAAAAAGCTCCCTCTGTCTCCGGTAATCCTCCCCTGACTCATCGGGAAGAGCCTCTTCCAAAACACTGTTAAATGCGCTGAATGTCGCTTCCTGCTCCTCTGCACGCGGTGTCTCCTCGCCGTATGCTGCTTTGTAGTTTTCGAATATCGTCTCTATTGTCTCCATGGTCAAAATGCTCCTTTGCTCAAATTATCCTTGCATCAGGCACATTGATGAGATAAAATCAAAATGCACCTAATACCCGGTCATCGTGGTACTTTCCCGGCTGCTACATATCATCCGGGGTGCCCCTGTTCGGGGCGGCCCCTGTCAGTGTTGCCACCACTGGCAGGGGCTTTTCTTTATGCGATTGAGAAGCGGCGGCTTTCCGTCTGCTTCAGGTAACGACTGTACATGACCGCATGCTCCTTCTGAAATGTCTTGCTGTCAAAGCGGCTGCTTACAACGGTTGTCCATCGAATCAGGAAATCACCGGCGGCCTGCTGCTCCACGCCCCGCTCCTGCATATCCGCCTTTATCTCATCCTTCAGGGCCTCGATCTGGGCCTCAATCTCTTTCTGCTGGGCTTCCAGCGCCTTCAGCTTCTTCACACGGTTCACGATCATTCTTTCTGACATTTCCCTTGTCCTCCTTGTCTGGTTTGAGGTTCCCAGCCCTTCAGGCATCTTCCTGACTATTGCGTCTTCCTGTCGGCTCACAGGTATATGGCCTGAAGTATCGGGGCCTTTCGGGCTTCCCGGCTGTTCTGTTCTCTTCTTGATGATTACATTATACTATGTGGGCACACATATGTCTATTGACGGATTTAATGAATATATGGGTACACATGCAGACATATTTGTGGAAATTATACATGGACACATATATCGTGGAGTGCTATAATATTTTTGTAAGGTGGAGAAGGAAGCTATATATTGCGATCCCCTATTTACCGAAAGCGGAAAGGAGATTCACTATGCCGGAAGAAAAGAAAAGCACATATTCAGGGCAGACCGAAGCAAGACGGAGAGCAAGCGCAAAATACCTCAAAGAAACCGTCGAAGATGTACGCATCCGCGTTCCGAAAGGACAGAAGGCCGTCATAAAGGCCCATGCAGAGAGCCAGGGTGAAAGCATGAATGCCTTTGTTGTCCGTGCCATAGATGAGGCGATGGAGCGGGACACCGGAAAAGTACCGGCGGAAGAGTAGCCGCGCCGCCAATTCCGTATACGCTTTTTCAAATTGCGTAATGAGTTATTATTTTTTCGACCGGGGAGCGGGCGGTGCAAAATTGCATCCGGTTCTTGCACCACGCCGCCAGATGTGCTATATTAAAGACGGGAAAGCCAGAGACACACGGCCTACCCTAAAACAGTGAATGACTTTACCTCATATGAGGCCAGCCGTCAACTATTCGCAGTAGTTGGCGGCTATTTCTTTCCCCCGAAGATTGTATAACACAATCCCACGAGGGTGACAATGAGTAAACAAAACTGAATCAGATCAGCATATGTAACCATTGGCAATCCCTCCTTTCCTCTTTGGTCTGGAGGGTAGCCCCTCCAAAAATGGGAGGGTAGGCCGCCTTTTATGTGTACTCTGACTTCCCGTGCTGCCAGTATAGCACACTCCTTCCGGCTTCTCAATCACATTATTCCGTTTTCCCTGTCTATGCTGACAAAATGCCACTTTCGCCATTCCCCGGATGAGACATTTATTTTCAAAAGTAGCCCCTTACGACCTTTGGAACGGTCTATAAACCTTATTTTGCCATATACCCCTCAGATTCATTGACAGCCCCGTGCAGCGTTCTTGTTGGTTGACATGGGGAAATTATCATCTGTGCGCTTAAAATCCCTTACACAAGGCATCTGAGCCATTACACTGCCATTCTGAAAACAGGACTGCATGCGATATGATAACTCGATATCTCATCCCCCGTTGATTTGACGGGATAGCTTATCTTCACCCTGAGCCTGCTTCCTGATAGCCTGATCCGCTCCCTCATCCCCATTTCCATACGCCCTATTCCGGTAACCTCTCTTTGGTTCGTCTTTGCTTCGAAGCGGACGCCGCCATCATTCAGCCAGCCCATATTGAGATCTGCTTTCCCTGTCAAATCCGCCATAAAGGCTGTTAATCAGATGTGGCAACAGCGCTCTTCTGCATCGCCTATGTTCCTTCTGCCCGCTCCCCCAGAAGTTCCTCTTCCAATGCGTCATAATCATATTTCCGCTCCATCATGCCCGCGTGATACCGGTCCGCCGCCGTCTGATTCTTCCTCCCCGGTTCAGGTCTGACATATGCGCCGGGCAGATATTCCTCGAACATCCCGGAGGCAAGGAAGTTGTCCGGCCGCTTGATGTAGCGTGCCTCCCGCTCCTCGATCCGAACAGCTTCAGCGTAATTCTCCGCAGCCCTGATAACGTCACCTTCCTGGTAACCTTCTGCGATCACCTGCCTATATTTCTCCAGGATGATGTCCGGTGGTTGGTTGGGTATTTTTCCGGGGTAGACCTTCAGGAAATCGCTGAACCGGAAAGTGGCATGATCTGAATTATTCTCCGAAACCTTTTGGTTTTTCTTTGTAATCTCGTAAGAGATTATTTCTTTAGTATCTTTCTCTTTATCCTTATCTTTATCCTTTATGGCTTTTTTTGCTTCGCTTTGCTTTTCTGAAAAACCATTTGGTTTTTTTGCTTTATTTTGGTTTTCTATGGAACCATCGTTTTCATCATTGGCAGACTGTTTTGGCGGTCTGCCGCCCTTCCTGCCCGCCTCCCGTCGTACCTCGCATGTTTTCTCATATTTCTCGTTATCCCTGTCAATCTGCTGCCGGATGGAAGTATATACAAGCCGTGCAGGAAGATCCATTTCCGGAAGCTCCTTTCCTGCCGCATATCTCAGAATCGCTATGAATACCGCCTTTGCCTGCTCCGCTTCCAGCATCGCAATCTGCTCTTCATAATCAGGATACATAACAAACCCTCTTTTCATATCCGCACCGCCATACCCTGTAAAATTTAACCTCTGTGGCTATTCCATATCATCCGGGCTCCGGAGTCCCGAAAACCCGATCATAAACATCTACGTCAATACCTGCCGCGTTTGAGTCCATGAAAGCAAATGCCTCCTTCTCATCTACGACCTCAACCTTTGTCCCTGTCTCGCTTCCTTCTCTCACAAAAAAATATGCCCCTAACCTTGTCCGATACAGCTTCGTTGAGCAGACAATGGTATATGTGGAACCATCAACCGCGCATAGAAGATCTGAATCTTCGGGGATATACTGCTTGCCCGATATATAAAACCTCTGTTTCATATCCATCTTTAACCTCCGTATTTAAATCCCAACTCTTTTTTATGGGGTGACATATCGGGAGGGGCGCTGTTTACCAGAGTCCTTTACACCCTATGTCACCGCTCCATTCCACGTCTCCTGCGTCCTTTACGCCCCATCCTGTGGTCAATGGACCGTGCGATCAGTTCTCCAATAAGAACGCCTGAAGTTGTCACGAAGATTCGAATAAACATCCTTTTGCCTCCTCAATCTGCCATTTAAGTTTCAAAATGTACGCCAAAGAAAAGCTCCGCCAGTTCATTGATCCCCTTAGTGATCCATTTGTCCAGGCCTGCGTGGGACAGATGGAACCGTTCACACAACTGTGCATTGGTAAAGGGATTTGCAACGATATACTTCAGCACCAGGGCGTTGTGGCGGTCAGTAAATGTTGAATCCCCACCACATACCTTTTTCATGTCGGCATGCTGCCGGATAAGTATATCCACCACCTTTCTTATCGTGCTGTCCGGTTGCTCTGTTCGATATCGCTCCAAAGCTTGCCGGATCAGAGCCCGCTCCCATGCAAAAAGCTCCTCCCGCTCCCGGCGTTCTGTTTCCTCCGGATCGTTTCGGTGCAGCTCCCGGTACATTTCTTCCGCCTTTGCAGTGACAGACCTCATAATCGCATCCATATCAATCTGATCAGCTTCCAAAATCATCATAGCAAAAGCCTCCTTTCCTCATCGCTCAGTCCTGAATATTTATCCTGTTCAATACGTCTCCTGATTTTTCCTCGTATATCTTCCGGCAGGAAGGTGGCCAACTCCGCCGCATACCTCCCTGTCCGCATCCTCCGGTAAGCAGACCGGGCCAACTGTGATACATTCTGGCTGGTGCACATAAGGATTTTTGCAATGTGTCCGGTATTGAATCCCTGGTAATGCCGTGCCAGAATGACCTCCCGCTCCCGGTCCGGAAGCATGCCAATGGCTTTCATGAGGGTCTCATGCAGTTCCCGTCCATATGCGCCAATGATGGCATCAGCCCCCGTATTCTCCTGCGATGAGATCATATCAAGTACCGTCCCCGCCTCTTTATCATCCGGATTCAGGTAGCTGTCCAGTCTTTGCAGTTCCAGCATCCGTGCAGCCTTTAGGGTAACCTGAAAATTCTTCTGACTCATACCGAGTGCTTCGCGGATTGCATCATCTGAAACACATCTGCCAGTCGCTCTCTGACGGTCTTTTTCCCGGTAATACGCCCTGATTTTTCCCCGGACATCCTCAGGAATGCGTAGCCCCTGATCTGCCCTGTCGTAGTATCGGAGAACGGACTTGCGGATATATGCCTCCGCATGTGTGAAAAACTTTCCCCTGTCCGGGTCATATCTGCGAATAGCATCTAACACCCCGAAAAAAGCCTGGTGCTCATAATCTTCAAAATCCGGATCGTCATACTTCAGCCCGGTGGCCTTATGTACACTCCGACGGATCAGCCGGATATTTTGCAACCATAAAGTTTCAAGAAGCTGCTGACGGTCACCTTCTCCATATTGGAGCAGGATCACGATTTCCTCGTTCGTCATTTACCCCTTCCCTCCTTTTGCCTCGCGGCATATTCTGCACCTATACCGATCAGCAGGGGGAAGCCTGGTTACTCCGGAAGAGCTTCATGCTCCGCGATCTGCTTAAATACAATATCCGTGTCTGATATTGACACAAGTTTTAATCCTTCCAGAATGCGTAAAACATGGTCAATATTTTCCTGAACCTCCTCCAGTTCCAGAGCGATTTCATAAGCAACGGAAGCCCCTATTTCAGATCGTATATGCCCGCCTTTTCTCGCCGCTGCAATCAGCATCCGCAGATAAATGACTACATACGTATCACCGCCTGCGATCCTTCGAAGCTGACGGACGGCTCTGCTCTTAAAGAAGTCCTCGCTTAACCTGAAGAAAATTTCATTATCCATTACTTCCGCCTCCACTGATCTGACCATCAATAAAGCGGTCAATCGCCTTTCGGTCATAAAGCACCCGTGTTCCAACACGGATAACCGCGCCTGCCTCTTCACCAAAGGCACGGGCGCTATTGCGACCAAGAGCCGCATACCTCATCAAATCTTCAATTCCCATGAGGCGATTCTGGTTTTCTTCTGCTGCTTTTTTAGTCCGCATAAATTCTTCCTCCTTATCGAAAACATGTTCGTGTTATTAGGGCTTACTATAAACTAAAGAAGGCCATTTTGCAAGCTTTTTTTTCGTAATTCAAAATGTGTTTAACTTATTTTACGTTTATAAATATATTCGCAAAAATGTGTTTAACTTATTTTACGTTTATAAATATATTCGCAAATATGTTCGCATTTATAACCGTGTCAATATATTTACTTCTCACCTATTCTTCACTTCTTTTAATGGCAGAGGGGCACAATGATTTAGGTGTACGAAACCGTTATAGCCTCAGGGAGCGTTTTTAAATGCCTATATGCAGTGAATTAAGACCGCACTTCCAATCCTGCTATTTGATGCATTCAGGCGGCATAGGCAGGAGCATGGGGAAAAGTCCAGAAATGTGCATAGAAAAACCAGGTACACAGAACACCTGGCATTCTGTTGAAAGTGTTTCCACTGTCAACCGGGTTTTAATCTTATCTAACAATTTTGATTATAGTCCACGGTCCATCCTGTGTAAAGCAGTATTCTTCCTCCGTTCCCCCGCCTCCGGTATTAAAAGACAGCTATACTTCTCAAGACAGGAATACCGTCGTGAATCGCGACGGCATTATTCTTTTCCCTTACCTCGGCTTCACTGTCCGGGTGCTTGGCTCTCTCCATTGTTCCCCCTGGCAGACCGTCTCATACCATTCTGTACCAATTTTGTACCAAGCGGGAGCGGGCGACACCTAAAAAGCCCGTTGCTTCGCGACTTTTCAGGCATATATAGAGGAGTTACACAGTTTCTACAATGTTTTTTCAAAACCCTGATATGGACATTTTTTTTAAATTTAGACATTTTGGGAGCTTCAATACAAAGGAGAAAAATAATATGACAAAAAAGCAAAGAGATTACGAAGAAATTTATGGTATCCTTTTCGACGTATACGAATTAAGTTCTGGAACAGACAAGACAGAGGAATGTAATGTAAAGAGTAACATCAGAAGTAGACTAAACAAGACAGACGAATATAATGTAAAGAGCAACATTAGAAGACGAGTTAACCAAATATTTGGAGAACAAGCATGGGAAAACATTTCACAAATAGAAAAAGATCATTTCATATATATAGATATGAAAAAGTATTTAATGAACTTCGTTACAGAGGAAAATAAAGATAGAATCGAAAAAAAAATCGCAAATAACTTGAAAGCCCCAAAAATCGTACAAAGTATGATTGACCACAACAATTCTGTTTCTCTTGAGCCGTATTTTAATAAAGGAGATTCTGAGGAGAAAAAGAGAAAAGCATTTGAACATTATAAAGAGGATTACTCTATTTATAATAATAAGAAAGACCCTGACATAACATATGAAGAATGGTCACAAAGACCATCCATTAGACCATACGATCTGTATCAACAGGCAGTATTAGAAAGTTATGAAGAAACGGAGCAGGAAAACAGTATTAATTATCCGATCAGAGACGCCGCCTTTACCGCATCAGAAATTAATCGTTATACAATTAATACCATCTGTGATGTATTACAAAAGAAATTAGGAATTACCATTGATATGGAGTCAATCAGAGACTGTGTTACATATATACATGATTACGATCTTGCGCATGATTCAGCCGATTCGTTCCAACTGGAATATGATCCTAAAAGCTCTATCGGCAAAAAAGAACAGGAAAAAATAATCAATGCAGATCGCAAATATGCAACTTGTCGTTATAGACTGGATCATCTTGATTTCTGGTCTGAAGAAAAAAGCGATTCTAAACACTGAACCGCTTGCGTAGCAAAAAAATATGCGATATAATAACCACGAGATAAATAGAAAATGGCAGGCTGCGAGGAGCGCCAACTCTTCGCAGCCCTATGCAGGAGCTTACCCCTCCCACACAGCAGATAGTCTGCGCCTCTCTCATTATATCTACTTTTCCTTTCTGTCGCAAGGGGAATCTATGGAAACGTGGGTATTGTGAGGGATCGTGTTTGTTGTACTTTTGCGGTGCCGGG
>CALWBA010000079.1 GCA_944375815.1 uncultured Lachnospiraceae bacterium
CCAGCATCAGACTTATGGGGGTAAGGGGGAGTTATAGGCATTTTTAGGAAAAAATATGTGACCATGTATAAAAAGGGAGCTGCGAAAAAATGATTTCTCATTTTTTCACAGCCCCTTTATGTAAAACTTACCGGTGCTTTGCAAGCAGCTTATTGATCTTCTGCGTTGTGGAGCGAACCTTCTCTACGGAGACGTCGTGATTCAGAGTATCAATAATGCTTGCCAGATATTTGCCCATACGCGCTGTCTCATAATACGGACGGTTTAAAAGCTCCGGGATACGGTAATTCAGGTCTGTGGTGATGACCTTATGAATAATCTCCTTCTCGTAATACTCGTCAAACTTTTCCAGGCCGTCAGTAAACAGTCCGAATGTGGTGCAGACAAAAACGCGGTTTGCCTTGCGGTCTTTTAACTGTTTTGCGACATCGAGCATACTTTCTCCGGAGGAGATCATGTCATCGATGATAATAACATCTTTTCCCTCCACAGAGTCGCCGAGGAACTCATGCGCTACAATCGGGTTCTTGCCGTTGACGATTGTAGAATAGTCGCGGCGCTTGTAGAACATACCCATATCCACACCGAGGATATTGGAGAAGTATACAGCTCTTGCCATTGCTCCCTCATCCGGGCTGATGACCATGAGATGATCATTGTCCAGTTTGATATCCGGTACAGAGCGAATCAGAGCCTTTAAGAACTGATACGTGGGCATGAAATTGTCAAATCCGGAGAGCGGAATCGAGTTCATCATGCGCGGGTCGTGGGCATCGAAGGTGATGATATTGGAAACGCCCATGCTGACGAGCTCCTGCAATGCAAGCGCGCAGTCAAGAGATTCGCGGCTGGTACGTTTATGCTGCCTGCTCTCATACAGGAACGGCATAATGACGTTGATGCGGTGTGCCTTTCCGGTTGCTGCAGCGATAATACGCTTCAGATCCTGATAATGGTCGTCAGGGGACATGTGGTTCTCATACCCGTACATCTTGTAGGTGATACTGTGGTTGATCACGTCAACCATAAGGAATAAATCCATACCGCGAACCGATTCGGTGATTTTTCCTTTGGCTTCTCCGCTTCCGAAACGGGGACAGTCGCATCCGAGCAGGAAGGAATCCTCCACATAGCCGGACCAACTGATGCTGTGGCTATTGTGTGCTACAAGATCGTGACGGAACTGTACAAGGTAGTTATTAACCTCAGACGCCAGATCCATGCAGCCCTTCAATGCGGCGATTTTCAGCGGGGCGACCGGAATAGAACGTTCCAGTAAGTCTAAATTTGCCATAGATGACCTCCAAATATTCACTTTTTTCGATAAAAAAACCTATTTACTACCTATTTATAACATTTTAAGATAATCGAGTCAAGGGTATAAATCAGTTTGTCTTGCAATTTATATATAAAGTTGCTATGATATAAAGGATGAAACGGAGGAAAGAATGAGGAAGAACAGACATATAGTAGCAAACGTACAGCCCGGCAGTATCGCCGAGGAGCTGGAGATTACGCCGGGAGACGAATTTCTGTCGATCAATGGTTCAAAGATTGAAGATGTGTTCGATTACCACTACCTGCTTAATGATGATTACATCGAACTGCTCGTGCGCAAGAGCGATGGCGAGGAGTGGGAGCTGGAGATTGAAAAGGATTACGATGAGGATCTGGGCGTGGAATTTGAGAACAGCCTGATGGACGAATATCGTTCCTGCAGCAATCACTGCGTTTTCTGTTTTATAGATCAGATGCCGCCGGGAATGCGGGAGACGCTTTATTTTAAGGATGATGATTCCAGGCTGTCTTTTTTACAGGGCAATTATGTAACACTGACAAATATGAGTGATCATGATATTGACCGTATTATCCGGTACCATCTTGCGCCTATCAACATTTCCTTCCACACTACGAATCCCGAACTTCGCTGCCGGATGCTGCATAATCGATTTGCAGGAGATATATTCCCCAAAGTGAAGCGGCTCTGGGAGGCCGGGATTGAAATGAATGGACAGATCGTGCTGTGCAAGGGTATCAACGATGGAGAAGAGCTGGAACGAAGTATCCGTGATCTGTCAGAATACATGCCGCATTTGTCGAGTGTATCTGTTGTACCGGTTGGACTTAGCCGATATCGCGAGAATCTGACTCCGCTGGAGCCGTTTACGAAGGAGGATGCCCGGGAAGTACTTGCGATTCTGAATAAGTGGCGCGGGAAACTTTACCGCCAGCATGGAAATCACTTTATTCACGCAGGGGATGAGTGGTATATTCTTGCAGGACTGCCTATTCCGGATCAGGAGGAGTATGACGGATATCCTCAGCTTGAAAACGGAGTGGGAATGCTGCGCCTTCTTGAGGAAGAGGTTGGCGAGGCGCTTGCTATGGGAAAACCGGATGGCAGAAAGTATGAGATTTCGATTGCCACGGGTGAACTTGCCGCTCCCTATATCAGAAAACATCTCGAAGCGGTACGCGCTTTGTATCCGGGAATTACCGGAGAAGTCTATGCGGTGCGCAATGACTTTTTCGGAACTTCTATTACCGTATCCGGGCTTGTGACCGGGCAGGATTTAAAGAAGCAGCTCAAAGGAAAACACCTGGGTGAGCGCCTGCTGATACCATGTAATATGCTGCGTGCAGGTGAGAATGTATTTCTCGATGATGTGACAGTGGAGGAACTGGAGCAGTATCTTGGAGTGCCTGTGCAGGTAGTAGATCCTTCAGGAGAAGACTTTGTGCGCGCGGTCACAGAAGAAAAAATTGCAACGAAACATAAAAGGAGACAAATTTATGAGCAAGCCGATTGTAGCAATTGTAGGACGACCTAATGTGGGAAAATCCACATTGTTCAATGCACTTGCCGGTGACAATATTTCTATTGTAAAGGATACACCGGGAGTAACAAGAGACCGTATTTATGCGGATGTGAACTGGCTGAATACGAATTTTACACTGATTGATACCGGAGGTATAGAGCCGGACAGCAATGATATCATTCTCTCCCAGATGCGGGAGCAGGCGCAGATTGCCATTGACACCGCAGACGTGATTATTTTTATTGTAGATGTGCGCCAGGGACTTGTGGATTCCGATTCCAAAGTCGCTGATATGCTGCGCCGCAGCAAGAAACCGGTGGTGCTGGTAGTCAACAAAGTAGATAATTTTGACAAGTTTATGATGGATGTATATGAGTTCTATAATCTGGGCATCGGAGAGCCGTTTCCGATTTCGGCGTCTTCAAAGCTTGGACTGGGAGATATGCTGGACGAAGTTATCCGCCATTTTGACGAGGAAAAGCTTACCGAGGAGGAAGACGACACACCGAAGATTGCTGTGGTCGGCAAGCCGAATGTCGGCAAATCTTCGCTTGTCAATAAACTTCTGGGGCAGAACCGCGTGATTGTTTCTGATATTGCAGGTACTACACGCGATGCGATCGATACAGTGATCCGCTGGAATGGAAGAGATTATACGTTTATCGACACAGCAGGACTGCGCAGAAAGAATAAGATAAAAGAGGAACTGGAGCGCTACAGTATTATCCGAACCGTCACTGCAGTAGACAGAGCGGATGTGGTGGTTGTGGTGATCGATGCGCTGGAGGGTGTCACAGAGCAGGATGCTAAGATCGCAGGTATTGCCCATGAAAGGGGTAAGGGCATCATTGTTGCAGTCAACAAGTGGGATGCGATAGAAAAAGACGATAAGACAATCTATAAATATACGAACAAAATCCGTGAGGTTCTCTCATATATGCCTTACGCAGAGCTGATGTTTATTTCTGCGGAGACAGGTCAGAGACTTCCGAAACTCTTTGAAACGATTGATATGATTCTTGAAAATCAGTCGCTTCGAATTCAGACAGGCGTGCTTAACGAAATTATGAGTGAGGCAATAGCACTGCAGCAGCCGCCGTCGGATAAGGGCAAGCGCTTAAAGCTCTACTATATCACACAGGTGGCTGTAAAGCCCCCTACGTTTGTTATTTTTGTGAACGATAAGGAGCTGATGCACTTTTCATATACGCGATACCTGGAGAATAAGATTCGCGAGGCATTTGGCTTCAGGGGAACATCGCTTAAATTTATCATAAGAGAACGGAAGGAAAAGGAGAAATAAGTGATGGAACGCTTACTGTGTTTAGCGATCGGATATGTATGCGGGCTTCTGCAGACTTCCTATATCTATGGAAGAATGCATGGGATTGACATCCGCAATTACGGAAGCGGAAATGCGGGCACGACGAATGCGCTGCGAACTCTTGGAAAGAAGGCGGGATTGATAACGCTTCTTGGGGATGCATTTAAGTGCGTAGCTGCAGTGGCGATTGCATGGCTGATATTCCACGACTCACATCCGGAGATGATAAAACTGCTGGAGCTTTATGCTGCAGCAGGCACAATCCTGGGACATAACTTTCCGTTTTATTTAAAGTTCCGCGGAGGAAAAGGAATTGCTGCGACTGCAGGACTTCTTGCATCCGTGGATATACGCATCGGAGTTGCAGCTCTGATCGTATTTATTATCGTATTTCTGGCAACTCATTACGTATCGCTCGGATCAATCATGGTGTATGTCACGTTTGTGGCAGGACTTGTGATTCTGGGGGAGAATCACGGCTATGCAATGAAGATGTCATACGTAAGGGAGATGTATATAGTCGCTGCAGTGCTTGCGGTTATGGCAATTTACAAGCATCGGGCGAATATCCAGAGGCTGCTTTCGGGTACAGAGAATAAGACGTATCTTGGCAGTAAGAAAAAAGCAGGGCAGAGGTGAAAACTATGGCGAAAATCAGTATTATCGGAGCAGGAAGCTGGGGCACGGCTCTGGCATGGCTGCTGCACAACAACGGGCATGAAGTGCTTGTCTGGTCAATCATGGAGGAAGAGATCGAAATGCTGCGCACAAAGCGCGAGCATGAACAGAAACTTCCGGGCGTGAGATTACCCGAAGATATGGAGTTTACCACCGACTTACAGGAAAGTTTAACAGACAGAGATCTGGTGGTTCTTGCTGTTCCGTCTCCGTTCACACGGAGTACATCTCAGAAAATGGCGCCGTTTGTCAAGGAAGGACAGATCATTGTAAATGTTGCCAAGGGTATCGAGGAAGCAACGCTCATGCCTTTGAGTGACATCATTGAACAGGAAATTCCGCAGGCGAATGTGGCTGTTCTTTCCGGTCCGAGTCACGCAGAGGAAGTGGGAAAGGGACTTCCTACAACGTGTGTAGCCGGAGCGAAGACAAAGGAGACAGCAGAATATATCCAGAATATTTTCATGAGCCCGGTATTCCGTGTCTATACCAGCCCGGACGTGCTTGGGATTGAGCTGGGTGCGGCGCTTAAGAATGTGATTGCTCTCGCTGCAGGTACGGCAGACGGCCTCGGATATGGAGATAATACAAAGGCAGCGCTGATTACACGAGGTATTGCAGAAATTTCCCGACTTGGCATTGCCATGGGGGCCAGAGCTGAGACGTTTTTTGGACTCTCCGGTATCGGTGATCTTATCGTAACCTGTGCCAGCGTCCACAGCAGGAATCGCCGTGCGGGTTATCTGATGGGCAAGGGATACACCATGCAGCAGGCCATGGATGAGGTAAAGATGATCGTCGAAGGGGTTTATTCCGCGAAGGCTGCGCTTGCGCTCTCAAAGAAGTATGGCGTGGATATGCCGATTATTGTGGGAGTCAACCATGTGCTTTTCGATGGGAGGCCTGCCTGGCAGGCGGTGGGTGGTGTTATGCTGAGAGATAAGTGTGTGGAGATCGGAGCAAGGCT
>CALWBA010000080.1 GCA_944375815.1 uncultured Lachnospiraceae bacterium
AGATACTTCTGATAAAATCTGCTGTTGATGCCTGTTTCTGCAAGCCTGTCAAATCCCTCTGCATCTTCTCCAAGCCCGATTTTATAGCGATAACGCACATCCTTTCTTCTCCGGTTTAAGAGGATTCCCAGAACCGGCTCCAGAACATCTGCCTGTTTTTGCAGCAGTAATGCAGTTCCCCAGTCATTGGAGACAGCTTCCATGTGCTCTCCCCGCTTTCGGCACCAGTCTGCCAGGAGGGGGATGATCCGCTCTCTTTGATCTATCTGACTCTCCTGTGCGGGAGCAAACATTACGGTGACGCTCTGCTTCTGCTTCGAAGCCTTTTCAAGAACCGCAAACAGTTCTTCTTCCGAAGGAAACAGATTTTCACAAAACTGATTTCCCACATAAATTCTCTGAAACGGATGCTGCGTGATCGGATGACCGGCAAGGAAATTTTCCTTCCAGAATACTTTTTCAAACTCTTTTTTATCCAGGCTCAGATATAATTTACGCTGCCTGTCGTGATCCAGACAGACGGCAAGCTCCAGCGCGGCGGGAAAACATTCTCCCGCCGCGCCTTCACAGACATCTTTCATCCAAACTCTCTTCTGTTCGGAGAATGTTCTGTAATGCTCCTCCTCCAACTCCCAGGGATACCCTGTCAGCTCCTGCGCAAGATATCCGTCATCACCGGTCATTTTCAGTGAAATGTACTGCCTGTATTCCCGAAATACCCTTTCTGTCTCACGGCGGTATTCCGGATCTTCTGTAAAGATACGGTATTCCCTGTAATAACGGGTTTTCTCGCCCGGTTCTGCCGTGTATGAGGCAGGTCTTACCTGCCGGTATGTGCCGGAACGGCCGCAATAAAAGGACAGAGTAAGATCTGCAAACGATGTGATTTCCTCCGGGCTTCGAACTGCAAAGCCTTCAATTGCAAGATTTGTGACACGGAATTCCTCCCCTGAAATTTCACACGCGATGAGGGCAAACGGAAGCATTCGCGCACCGTTTAATTCTTTTTTACTCAATATGTTCCATCACCTTTCTCTTATAGCCGAGATACGCCGCTAGTACGTACAGCGCATACACAAGCAGAAATATTCCTACCGACAGAACCACTGACCAGATAAACAGCTCCGGTGTCACAAGCTTATCCAGAAGAAGCTTCTTTATACCGAGCGTAAGCAAAATACTGACCGGAATCGGAAAAATCAGAGGCAGCCCGAAATATAACAGTGTCTGTCTGCCAATCAGTTTTCCGATGTTATGGGCATTCATTCCCAGTTTGGAAAGAATCTCATAGCGATACTGATATCGCACGGAATCGGCCAGCTGCTGCACAGCGAGCACCGCAGCCGCAATGCACGCAAAAATCAGTCCCACATAAAACAGAGAAAATGAAAACATAATCACATTGGAATCCATGGAATCCTCAACTGCTTTATTTGTCGTATACGTGTCCGCATCTTCATCATAATTTTCATCTTTCTCCCCATAGGCAAGTGTTTCTATCTCTGATACATCAGCATCAATTTCCTCCTTTGTATTCATGACAAGGCAGGTGCGGTAAAGAGAAAGCTCTTCTGCGAGCGCATCGGCAACCACGGCAGTGTACCCTTCGCCGTTTACGCCATACAGGTTAAACGCTTCCGACAGGCATTCCTGTGCGGTAAGTTTTGTACCGTTCACCGCCAGCTCAGGTGGCGCTGACAGTTTTTCTTTCAGTTTTACACTGTCGGGGGCCAGCAGCAGATATTTCCCCTGCTCAAGTTTTACGGGCTTATATCCGAGATGCTCCCGCAGTTCGCAGAAATCACTGTATTTCATGACAGGAGTAAAGGTATGTTCTCCGCCCTGATCGCAGTATTCGTACAGACCGCTGTCTTCGGTGCGGTACAGCAGATATTCTTTTTCGTATGTAATATGGTATTTCTCATCAATAAAATTATACAGTGCGTCATACTTTCCAATGTCCGTGCTGCCCAATGCGATATCGTAGCCGCTGATGAGTTTTACCTGTGCGTCAAAAAATTTCTGAAACAGAACGCCAAGCTGTGTTGCTGTCAGTGTGACAGTCAGCAGCAGTGCCAGAATTCCCAGCGTCTTTCCGATGAGAGTAAGTTTGGCGCTGATGCCGCGCAGCAGAAAAAGACGGTTTTTGCAATATTTAAAGTTTCCTGAAAGCAGTACACCTGTCAGAAATCCTGTAACTGTGATATAGATGCCGCGAATCGCGAGCAGAATCGCAGCCAGCGCCACAAGGACCACCAGCCCGCTGTGCTTCCATTTCATTCCTTTCATACACCCAAAATAGTAAGTCGCACTGCCCGCCAGAAGTACTGCCGCATACAGAAGAAACAGGCAGCACTTCCGTCTGGAATGGTTCTGTACGCCATTCTCGCTTTTTTTCTCTTCATTCAGCAGCGTGCTGACCTCAGCGTGTTTCAGATAAAAATGCATGCGAATCATGGCATGGCCATAAATCAGCGCTGTATAAACGATAGTCATCAATACTGCAGATACAGAAAACATGGCACGTATCTCATACGGAGTCTCAAACACCTGCACAATGATCAATGACAGCAGTTTATATAGGAAGGTTCCCAGAATAAACGCGCCGCCGAGAGCAGCTGCTCCCAGCACCAGATTCTCTCCTATCAAGCCCGATACGAGGGTACGATTCGAAACTCCCACCAGCAGCAAAAA
>CALWBA010000081.1 GCA_944375815.1 uncultured Lachnospiraceae bacterium
CATTGTTATGGTATGCTCAGTGGCTGCCATCAGTATTTCACTCCTTTCTTTTCCACCCGGAACATTACGAGGGTCAGAAGCATGATAATCAGAAACAGTACAACGGACTGTGCCGCCGCGCTTCCGAATTTATAGTTGAAAAATGCATCTCTGTAGATAGAGTACACGATCAGGTTCGTAGACTCACCCGGTCCGCCCTGCGTCAGAATTTTTACCTGACCGAAAGACTGAAATGCCTGAATAATATTAACTACCAGCGTATAGAACATAATCGGACTCAGTCCCGGAAGTGTCAGCCGGAAAAATTTCTGTACCGTACTTGCCCCGTCAACCGAAGCGCGTTCATAAATCGTGTCATCAATATTTCCCAGTCCTGCCGAGAAATACAGGAAGTTTATTCCGCTGTTCAGCCATGCCGTCAGTACCGCCACGCAGATCAGCGCGTATTTCGGATCATTGATCCAGTTGATATCCAGCCCTGTCATCTTGTTTAAAATACCGATTGTCGGGTTTAAGATAATCTTGAAGATCATCGCCGCTCCGCTGGATGCGATTGCCATAGGCAGCGCATACGATGTACTGAAGAACCGGATTCCCGGAAATGCCTTGCTGCAAAGTACAGCGGCAATCAGTCCGATCAGCATGCTGCCAACGACTACGATTACAACGAAAATCAGCGTCACCAGAAGACTGTTGTAAAAAGATTTCGATGTGAAAAGATCTGTGTAATTTTCAGCACCTACAAACAGCTTTGCCTGACCGAGCTTATCCGTTTTGTAAAAGCTCAGATAAATGGTTTTCACAAACGGATAAAATAAGAATACTCCAAAGATAAGGAAACAGGGGATCAGATATAAATATGCATTTCCCTGTTTCATTTTCTGTACGATCCGATTCATTGTCTGCCTCCCTGATAAAAAATGTTTTCATTCGTATATCCGTCAAAGAAATGTGCTCTTTCCATATCCGCGCTGAGCGTCAGCTTATCTCCCGGTTTTCCCGGAGTTTCGACCGGTATTCTTGCCGCTGTCTCCTCAGCTCCGGTTTTCATATATACGATAGATTCCGCTCCCAGCATCTCTCTGGCGGTAATCTCTCCTGTCAAGCGGCTTCCGCTTCCGTCAGTCTCTGTCTGAAAATGCTCCGGACGGATTCCAAGAACCACCCACTTATTCCGGTATTTTTCTTCCAGAACCTTTCCTCTTGCTCCCGGAATTTCCAGACGTTCTCCGGTTATCATTTCAAATACCGCCATGCCTCCGTAGGTACGGATTCTTCCATTAAAGAAGTTCATGGACGGCGATCCGATAAATCCTGCAACGAACATATTTGCCGGATTGTCATAGACTTCCCTGGGGCTGTCTGCCTGCTGAATAATTCCATCCTTCATAACCACGATTTTTGTTCCCAGCGTCATGGCTTCTGTCTGGTCATGCGTAACGTAAATCATCGTGGTGCCCAGTTTCTCATGCAGCTTTGCAAGCTCCACGCGCATCTGAGATCTGAGCTTTGCGTCAAGGTTAGACAGCGGCTCATCCATCAGAAATGCCTTGGGGTTTCTCATAATTGCACTTCCTATCGCCACACGCTGTTTCTGGCCGCCGGACAGCTCGCCCGGTCTGCGCTTCAGCAGTGATTCCAGTCCCAGAATCTCAGCCGTTTCATGCACTTTTTTATCAATTTCCTTTTTCGGCACTTTTCTTACAGACAGCGAAAACGCCATGTTGTCATAGACATTCATATTCGGATAAAGCGCGTAATTCTGAAATACCATGGAAAGGTCTCTTTCTCCCGGCTCCACATAATTGCACAATTTTCCGTCAATCCACAGTTCGCCGCCCGTGATATCCTCAAGACCTGCGATCATCCTGAGTGTAGTGGATTTTCCGCATCCTGAGGGGCCTACGAATATGACAAACTCACCGTCCTCAATCTTCAGCGTAAAGTCCTTTACTGCATACTGAGCTTTGTCCTGTTTTTTCTCGTATGATTTGCATACGTTTTTCAGAAACAAATCTGACATTTACTTTTCCTCCAATACTCCAGCGTTTTTCTCTCCGCTGCAATTTTGTTTCATTCGATTTCGGACTTTATTATATCTGACCTGTGTAAATTTCGCTTTTCTCTTTCTGTTAATTTTTAGAAAATTTTCAGATTTTCCGTTTCTTTGTATATTTCTTCTTGATTTTTTCAGATCCTCTCACGTGTTTTATGCACTTTATCCAACTCTTTCTGTTTTTTTCGCCCGCAGCAGACGGATCTTTCCGCTTATTTTTTTTGGTGAATTGTAAATTATTTGCCGCTTATTTACATGAATTCTGTAAAATTTCTGCCGGCATCTGAGCAAAAAAAAATCCTGATTTCCAGGCATCAGTATCTGCACTGGTAAATCAGGATTTCTTTTTTATTAGTTCATTTTTACTCTTATCTGCGTCATATGCTCCGGATTTTCATAGTCCTTCTCATAGCCGTTGTCTCTATAATAAGTATATGTAATCTCCCCGGCCCCTGCCGCATAACAGATTGTCTCAAGATGTTCGAAGTCAATTTCCTTTACAGACTCCGCACTCTTTGCCAGAGGCAGCATGCAGTTCGGCCGCAGATATACGACCACATCGCTTAACGGGATTTCCACATAGTGATCACCCGCCTCAAATACGGTTTCCTCAATGGTTCCGTCTTTACAGAAACGGAGCTGCTTCATTGTTTCCGGCAGATAAACATACCTTCCGGAAGCGTTCTGCTCATATACAGGCGCAAGCATCAGCTCATTTCCCAAAAGAAGCTGATCTTCCACTGCTGCCGCGCGCTCATCATCTGAATAATCAAAAGCCAGAGGCCGGAACATCATATCTCCGCTGAGCGCTGCCTTCATAAATTCACTGTAAAGGTACGGAATCAGCCGGTAGCGCAGCGAAATCAGATTGCGGAAGTCATCCACAGCCTCAAACTGATAAACCTCCTGCCGTCTTGTTCCGATTGCTGAATGGTTTCGCATCAGCGGCGTAAAGATTCCAAGCGCCAGCCACCGGAGCATAAGGTCTTCTGTGGTATTTCCGCCAAAACCTCCCAGATCTGCACCCGTATACAGGAATCCGCACATATTCAGCGCCGGCATCATTCTCAGATTCAGCAGAATATGTGACCACCAGGATTTATTATCTCCCTGCCAGATTCCTCCGTAGCGATGCATACCGATATACGAAGCACGTGAAAACATCAGTATTCGCTTATCCGGCACAAGACGCTCAAAAGCTTCCTGGGCTGCACGGGTCATACCGTATCCGAACAGATTGTGGACTTTGTCGTGACGCACCTTCACGCCGTCCATATCATGATAAAATTCTTTATAATCCTCCACATTATTCTGCAGTCCCAGCACCAGATCCTTAAATGCAAAGAACTCATTCAGATCCATGTTTTTACCTTTGTAATCGTCAAGTTTTTTCTGTGCGGACTGCAGTCTGTCCTCTGTGTAAAAGATTGCCGGCTCGTTCATATCATTCCAGAAGCCCTCTACGCCCTGATCCAGCAGGAACTGATACCAATTCCCGAACCACTGACGTGCTTCCCTGTTCAGCATATCAGGAAAAAGTGCTTTTCCCGGCCAGACTGCAGCGACAAAGGGACTTCCGTCTGCCTTTTTGCAGAAATACCCCTTCTCAATTCCCTCCTCATAGACAGGATAGCCATCCTCCTGCTTGACTCCTGCGTCAATGATCGGCACCAGATGAATGCCTTCTTCCCGCATTTCCTGATTAAAAGCTGCAAAGTCAGGAAAGCTCTCTTCGTTTACCGTAAAATCCTTGTATCTTTCCATGTAGTCGATATCAAGGTATACACTGTCCAGCGGAATCTTCTGTTCCCTGTGGCGCCGTACCACCTCGCGGACTTCATCCTCATTCATATAACTCCAGCGGCTCTGTCCGTAGCCAAACGCCCACAGCGGAGGAATGTAGCTTCTTCCGATCAGACTGCGGAACTGGCGGACGATATCGCGGCAGTTCTCTCCTGTAATAAAATACACCTCAAGATTCCAGTCAGCAGCAGTGATACGAAGTTCCTTTCTGCGCGTATAACCGACATCAAATGTCAGAACGCCCGGATAATCGATAAAAATTCCAAACGGTTCTGTTCCGGCAGCCAGAAGGAAGTTGTGCGCTCCATACAGTGACATTTTATCCTCCAGATGCTCCGGATCGTCAGAGCAGCGGCTCTCGTAAATCCATCCCCGTTTGTTCATGCCGCGGACATTTTCGCCCAGACCGTAAATGCGTTCTTTCTCTTCCATTATATAGGTAAATTCTCTGCGCTCTTCATCTACGCGAAAGCGCGGCAGCGTGCCCTGGGCAGCTTCAGGCTTATTGAGAACGGCTTCCGTCTCAATCACATTTCCAAATACAAATCTCTGAATCATGCGTTTTTCCTCCTATTTCTGTTTTTTATTTCTGTCTATTGTCCGGTTGAGCGATTCTGAGAGAATCAGCATCAGCACAGCAAATACCATCAGATATAACGGGTACAGCCAGATTCCGACATACGATGCCACAACTCCAAAAAGCGGCGGCATGAAGGTGGCGCCCACGTATGCACTTGCCATCTGTATACCGATGATCGCCTGCGAATTTTCTTTTCCAAAGTTAAACGGTGTGGCATGAATAATGGAAGGATAAATCGGCGCACATCCAAATCCAATGATAATCAGTCCCGCCAGTGCGGAAAGATCTGCCTGTACCGGCAGCAGAACAAGAACCACACCGACCGCGGCGGTGAGAATCCCGACACGGATTAAAGTTCTGTCTCCCAGGCGGTCCGCCACAAAGCCGCACAAAAATCGCCCGAACGTGACCCCCAGGAAAAAGAGTGAGGCAAACTGCGCTGCTGTCTCCGCGCTCACATCGCGGTAATCCACAAGATAGCTGCTCGCCCACAGGCCTGTTGTCTGCTCAAGAGCACAGTAACCGAAAAACAGAATCAGTACGGAAACAACCC
>CALWBA010000082.1 GCA_944375815.1 uncultured Lachnospiraceae bacterium
CGATTGAGCGACAGAAGGAATTTTGCGGCGTATTGAGCGCATATGATGAAAACAGCGTGACGATTGAGCTGGAGGATCACACCACACAGACGTTCCAGCGCGCGGATATTGCTCTGATCCGCCTGGCGTTTGACTTTTGATAAGGAGGAAAGAATAGATGAATACGGAGTTACTTGAGGCTCTTAATATATTGGAAAAGGAGAAAAATATCAGCAAGGATACCCTGCTGGAGGCAATTGAGCAGTCTCTGCTTCAGGCATGCAAGAACCACTTTGGAAAAGCAGATAATATTATCGTGAATATCAATCCTGAGACCTGCGATTTTAAAGTGCTTTCTCAGAGAGAAGTTGTGGATACCGTGGAGGATCCGGCAACACAGATCAGTCTTGCAGACGCAAAGATGCTGGATGGAAAGTTCGATCTTGGAGATATCGTAAATGTCGAGGTGAAATCCAAGGAGTTCGGAAGAATCGCTGCAGGTAATGCCAAGAATGTTATTCTCCAGAAGATCCGTGAGGAGGAGCGCAAGGTTCTCTATAACGAATATTTTGGAAAAGAGCGCGAGGTGGTAACCGGTATTGTGCAGCGCTACCTTGGAAGGAATATCAGCATTAACCTTGGCAAAGTAGACGGAATCTTAAACGAAAATGAGCAGGTAAAAGGTGAGGTGTTCCGTCCTACAGAGCGCGTGAAAGTGTATGTGCTCGAGGTAAAGGATACACCGAAAGGACCTAAAGTTCTCGTATCCCGTACCCATCCGGAACTTGTGAAACGTCTGTTTGAGTCTGAAGTGACGGAAGTAAAAGATGGCATTGTTGAGATCAAAAGCATCGCCAGAGAGGCCGGCTCCAGAACAAAGATTGCTGTGTGGTCAAATGATCCGGACGTAGATCCGGTCGGAGCGTGTGTCGGCATGAACGGAGCGCGTGTCAATACAATCGTAAATGAGCTGCGCGGAGAAAAGATTGATATCATTAACTGGGATGAGAATCCGGCACTCTTAATTGAAAACGCACTTAGCCCTGCGAAGGTTATTTCCGTTATGGCTGACCCCGATGAGAAGACTGCCAGAGTAATCGTACCGGATTACCAGCTTTCTCTGGCAATCGGTAAGGAAGGACAGAATGCAAGACTTGCCGCGCGTCTGACAGGATTTAAGATTGACATTAAGAGCGAGACACAGGCGAGAGAAGAAGGCGATTTCGATTATTACGACGAAGAAGAGGAAGAAGGCTATACACAGGGGGAAGTCGATGAGGAGACTGATGTGTATGCTGAGCCGGAAGAAGAATAGAAAGCGGGAAGTGATCGAGTGGCTACAGGAAAGAAAATTCCGATGCGCAAATGCATCGGCTGCAACGAGATGAAGAATAAAAAGGAGATGCTGCGAGTGCTGCGCACAACGGATGGAGAAATTGTCCTGGATGCCACCGGAAGGCAGAACGGCAGAGGTGCGTATCTGTGCCGCAGCAGTGAATGCCTGAAGATGGCAGTAAAGAGCCGCGGCATCGAGCGATCGCTGAAGATGGCAGTGCCTCGGGAGATTTACGAGAATCTGGAAAAGGAGATGGAGCAGCTTGAACAAAACTAAGGCAGCAGGCATGATCGGTATGGCGATGAAGGCAGGCAAAGTGGCAAGCGGAGAATTCTCCACCGAAAAAGCGGTTAAGGAAGGCAGGGCATGGCTTGTCGTTGTGGCGGAAGACGCTTCGGCGAACACGAAGAAGAAGTTTTCGAATATGTGCAGCTATTATGGTGTCCCGATCTGCTACTTTGCAGATAAGGAGCAGCTTGGCAGGGTGATTGGCAGAGAATTCCGGGCGTCGCTTGCGGTGACGGACGAGAATCTCGCGAAAGCAGTGTTAAAACAGCTTGGCGACTGAGCGGGGCAGCGCCCAAGACATGACATATTTATGGAAAGGTCGGTGCAGAACCATTGAGAATATCTGAAATTGCAAAGGAACTGAATAAACCTACAAAAGAGATCATTGAATTTTTAAGAGAAAGAGGAGTAGAAGCAAAGAGTCATATGAGTAATCTGGAAGAGAGTCAGGAAAAGATGGTTCGGAACATGTTTTCCGACAAACCGGCAGCAGAGGGACAGGAACGCCCGAAAAAGAAAAAAAATATTATTCAGGTCTTTCGTCCTCAGAATGCTGCAAGCCAGCAGGCAAAGAACTTTAAGAAGAATCGCTCTGACGATAACAGAAAAAATCGCGGAGGACAGGAAAATAAGAATGAGGACGGAAAGGTGCAGGCACAGGGACGTTCTGAGGAGAAACGTTTTGATGACAGACGTTCTGAAGACAGAAAGCGTACTCAGGGAAATGCTCAGCGCCAGGAGAACCGCCGTACGGATGACCGCAGAAGAAACAGCGGTTCAGAAGACGGCAGAAAACGTTCTGACGATAACAGAAGACGTCAGGATGACAGAAGACAGGGCGCTGTGCGTCAGGAAGGCGGTGCAAAGCGCTTTGATGACAACGGTGTGAGAAGAGGCGAAGGCCGACGCTTTGACGACAGAAGGCCTCAGGGAGGACGCGACAAGGACGAGGATAACCGCAGAAATGACCGCCGCCCGGGAGAAGGAAGAAGAAACGACAACCGGAGAAATAATTCTTCTGAGAATGTGGATATGGCTCTGGCAAAGAAGCCGACAAAGGACGTATCCAGAAAAGAAAAGGATAAAAAGAAAGATTCCCTGCGTGAGGAGAAGTTTACAAACGATCGCCGTCCGAATCAGGGAGGAAACCGTCCGAATCAGGGAAAGAAGCAGATGAGCAGAATCCCCAAGGCACTCCAGAAGCCGGTTCACCAGCCGAAAGAGGAGAAGAAGGAAGAGGTTGTAAAAGAGATCAAGCTGCCTGAGAAGATGACAATCCGTGAGCTGGCAGAGGCAATGAAGATTCAGCCGTCCGTGATTGTGAAGAAGCTCTTTATGGAAGGCGTTATGGTAACCGTAAACCATGAGATTGATTTTGAGAAAGCACAGGAGATTGCCCTGGAGTATGATATTATTGCAGAACCGGAAGAGAAGGTCGATGTAATCGAGGAACTGCTCCGGGAGGATGAGGAAGATGAATATTCGATGGTTTCACGTCCTCCGGTTGTATGTGTTATGGGACACGTTGACCACGGTAAGACATCTCTGCTCGATGCGATTCGAAAAACACATGTAACTGACAGAGAGGCAGGAGGTATCACACAGCATATCGGTGCATACGTAGTCTCTATAAACGGACAGAAGATCACTTTCCTTGATACTCCGGGACATGAAGCATTTACTGCGATGCGTATGCGAGGTGCAAACTCCACAGATATTGCAGTACTTGTGGTTGCTGCGGATGACGGTGTAATGCCGCAGACTGTAGAGGCAATCAACCATGCAAAGGCTGCAGGCGTTGAGATTATGGTTGCCATTAACAAAATAGATAAACCGAGTGCGAATATCGAGAGAGTAAAGCAGGAACTCTCTGAGTATGAACTGATTCCGGAAGACTGGGGCGGAAGCACAGTTATGGTTCCGGTATCCGCACACACGCACGAGGGTATTGACAATCTGCTGGAAATGATCCTTCTGACAGCAGAAGTACTGGAGTTAAAGGCAAATCCGAAGCGCCGTGCAAGAGGTCTTGTGATTGAGGCGCAGCTTGATAAGGGCAAGGGACCGGTTGCAACAATTCTGGTACAGAAGGGAACTCTGCATGTCGGAGACTTTATTGCTGCGGGTCAGTGCTCCGGAAAAGTACGTGCAATGATGGATGACAAGGGACGCCGTGTAAAAGAGGCCGGACCGTCTACGCCTGTAGAGATTCTTGGATTAAATGATGTTCCGAATGCCGGTGAAGTACTGGTTGCGACAGACAGCGACAAGGAGGCAAAGAACTTTGCCGCAACGTTTATATCTGAGAGCAAGAACAGAAAGCTTGAGGAGACCAAAGCTAAGATGTCTCTTGATGATCTGTTCAACCAGATTCAGGAAGGTAACTTAAAAGAGCTCAACATCGTTGTGAAAGCCGATGTACAGGGCTCTGTAGAGGCTGTAAAGCAGAGCCTTGTCCGTCTGTCGAATGACGAGGTTGTTGTTAAGATTATCCATGGAGGCGTAGGCGCGATCAATGAGTCCGATATCACGCTTGCTTCCGCATCCAATGCGATTATTATCGGATTTAATGTGCGCCCGGATGCAACAGCTAAGGCGACGGCAGAGCAGGAAGGCGTAGATGTTCGCCTGTACCGCGTTATTTATCAGGCAATTGAGGACGTGGAAGCGGCTATGAAGGGAATGCTTGATCCGATCTACGAAGAAAAGGTGATCGGACACGCGGAAGTACGTCAGATTTTCAAGGCATCCGGCGTCGGAACAATTGCAGGAAGCTATGTGCTGGACGGTACATTCCAGAGAGGCTGCAAAGTTCGCATCAGCCGTGAGGGAAATCAGATTTTCGAGGGAAATCTTGCTTCCTTAAAGCGGTTTAAAGATGATGTGAAAGAAGTAAGAGCAGGCTATGAGTGCGGACTTGTATTTGAGGGCTTCAACGATCTTGCAGAATTTGATCAGGTAGAAGCTTATATTATGGTAGAGGTGCCGAGGTAATCAGCACAGAAACTGAATGGATAGGAGCCGCCACCCGGCGCATGCATGAAGCGTGCCTGGGCGACGGCTTCCTCAGAATATGAAGAGAGGGAAATAACATTGAGAAAAAACAGCATTAAAAATACGAGAATTAACGGGGAAGTCTTAAGGGTCCTCTCCAATATTATCCGTCAGGAAATCAAAGACCCTAGAATCCACATGATGACTTCCGTTACTGCCGTTGAGGTGGCGCCGGATTTAAAAACCTGTAAGGCGTATATCAGTGTTTTGGGAAGCGATGAGGAGAGGTCTGAGACAATCAAAGGTCTTAAAAGTGCGGAAGGTTATGTGCGCAGACAGCTTGCCAGAGAGTTAAATCTGAGAAATACACCGCAGATTACATTTATTTTGGATACATCCATAGAATATGGTGTCAATATGTCGAAGCTGATCGATGATGTGACGCAGAATCTGCATGATGAGGAAAGGGAGGAGAAAGATGAATAAGTTAAGCGAGATACTGGAAAACGTATCGACAGCTGCGATTGCCGGTCACGTAAATCCGGACGGTGATTGTGTCGGTTCCTGTATGGCTGTCTATTTGTATCTGAAGGAAAACTATCCGCAGATTGAGGCGGACGTTTATCTGGAAAACTGTAAGGATGAATTCCGTTTTCTGCAGTGCTCAGATGAAATTCTTTATATGCCTCAGCCGCAGAAGCAGTATGACCTGTTAATCCTCGTAGACGCGAGCAGTATCGACCGGATCGGTGTGGTTGGCGAATGCCTGGGAAATATGAAAAATACGGTGAGCATCGATCATCATATAACAAACAAGGGGATCTGCAATATCAATCATATTGAGCCGGATGCAAGTGCAACCTGCGAAGTGCTCTGCGGATTAATGGATGAGGAGAAGATCAGTAAATCTACTGCTGAGGCGCTGTATCTGGGGATAATTCACGATACCGGCGTTTTCCAGTATTCCTGCACATCTGGACGCACACTGCGTATGGCGGCAATGCTGCTTGAAAAAGGTATTGATGCATCCTGGATTACAGATTCTACTTTCAGCATGAAGACTTATGTACAGAATCAGGTTATGGGAAGAACTCTGACAGAGAGTATCATGATTATGGACGGAAAGTGCATCATCGGTATTGTCCGGCAGAAAGAGATGAAGTTCTACGGCGTGGAGCCCAAGGATCTTGATGGGATTGTAAGCCATCTGCGTGCAACCAGGGGAGTAGAGGTCGCACTGTTTCTGTATGAGACGGCAGTGCAGCAGTTCAAGGTAAGCATGCGCTCCAATGGAAAAGTGGATGTCAGCAAGATAGCGGCTGTATTCGGCGGCGGCGGACATACTCGCGCTGCAGGCTGCATGCTGCAGGGATCTGTATATGATGTGATTAATAATATCACAAAGTATGTAGAGATACAGCTTAAGAGCGGGGAATCATAACGAATGGACGGAATACTGAATATCTGCAAGGAACCCGGATTTACTTCGCATGACGTGGTTGCGAAGCTCCGAGGTATCCTGCATCAGAAGAAAATCGGACACACAGGTACGCTAGATCCGGATGCGCGAGGTGTATTGCCGGTATGCCTTGGCAAGGGAACAAAACTGTGTGCGATGCTTACAGATGAGGGAAAGGAATACGAAGCCGTGCTTCTGCTCGGCAGGACTACAGATACGCAGGACACCAGCGGAACAACGCTTAGAGAGGATTATACAGGAGCTGGCCGTCTTACAGAGGAGCAGGTTCAGACCTGCATCAAAAGTTTTGTCGGAGAGTATGACCAGATACCTCCTATGTACTCTGCACTCAAGGTAAACGGCAGAAAGCTTTATGAGCTGGCACGTGAGGGCAAAGAGGTAAAAAGAGAGCCGCGCAGAGTATGTTTTCATGCAATTGAAATTCTGTCTATAGATCTCCCGCGCGTTAAGATTCGTGTATCCTGCTCCAAGGGAACGTATATTCGTACGCTTTGCCACGATATCGGAGAAAAGTTAGCCTGCGGCGGATGCATGGAGGAACTCCTTCGTACCCGCGTGGGACGGTTCCGCCTTGAGGATGCACTTACGCTGGCGGAGGTAGAAGAGCTTTTCCGGGAGGGCAGAATTGAGGAGCATCTTGTTGGCGTAGAAGAAATGTTTAAAGCACTGCCGGCGGTTCAATGTATCCCGGAGGCTGATAAACTGCTTGCAAACGGCAATCCCGTACTGCTTTTGCAGACAGACGGCAAAGAGGTAAGGGACAAAGATCAGGTAAGGATGTACAACAGTACGGGGCACTTTATCGGTATCTTTGCCATGGATGATGAAAACATGCGGTTAAAGCCGGTGAAGATGTTTTAAAATCCCTAATGTGAGTGGAAATAAAGCTAAGAAAAGGCTGAAGCGAATATGAGATATATTAAAAATACGATTGACTTTTCCCTGGACTCCCCTTCGGTGATTACACTTGGAAAGTTTAACGGTCTGCACCGAGGACATCAGAAGCTGATTAAAAGGGTGCTTTCACATCAGAAAGCCGGATTAAAGGCAGTAGTATTCACGTTTGACGTTTCTCCTGTGAGCCGCTTAAGCGGTCAGAAGCAGCGGCTGCTTCTGACAAACAGCGAGCGTGCAGATGTGCTGGAAGCAATGGGAGTCGACCTGCTTATCGAGTGCCCTTTTGTGCGGGAGATCATGGAAATGGAAGCTGAAGAATTTATCAGGGAATATTTGGTGAAAAGGCTGCATGCGTCCTGCATTATCATAGGCACGGATTTTCACTTCGGTCACTGCCGCCGCGGGACCCCGGAGCTTTTAAAGCGTGTTGGACAAGAATACGGTTTTACAGTGGAGATTCTGGATAAAGAGAAGGACGGAACACGGGATATCAGCAGCACCTATATCCGCGAGGAGCTGGAAAAGGGGAATATTGCGAAGGTCAATGAACTCCTGGGCTATGAATACTTTGTCCGCAGTGAGATTGTTCATGGGCGCGGAATGGGAGGACCGGTTATCGGTGTTCCGACAATCAATCAGATACCTGAGGATGAAAAACTGCTGCCGCCGCGAGGCGTTTACACAACGGTTACAGAGGTGGTCGGACAGAGCTTTGGAGGCGTAAGCAATGTCGGCACAAAACCAACCGTTGACGGCGGCTTCATGGGTGTGGAAACACATCTTTTCGGATGCACCAGCATGCTGTACGGGCACGAAGCAACCGTAAAGTTCCTGAACTATCAGCGCAGAGAGCAGAAGTTCCCCTCGATTGAGGAACTTCGCACCCAGCTCGCTCTTGACGAAAAAAATGGAAAAGATTTTTTGATTATGTATGGACAAACATTTGGTTATCCTTTATAGTAGATGTGAAGGCTTTACAAAGATTTAACATAAACTTTGCAAAGCCTTTACTAAAGAAAGGGAAATTCCCTGTATATAAGGAGTCAAAAGATGAACATAGTATTTTCTTTGATCGGCGGACTGGGCTTCTTTCTGTATGGAATGAAGATGATGAGCGACGGACTGGAGAAGGCCGCCGGAGCCAAGATGAGAAAGATCCTGGAGATGTTTACGAGAAACCGGATTCTGGGTATCCTCGTGGGAACGGTGTTTACTGCAGTGATCCAGTCATCAAGTGCCACCACAGTAATGGTGGTAAGTTTTGTAAATGCCGGGCTGATGAGTCTTGTAAATGCGGCAGGTGTTATCCTTGGAGCAAATATAGGTACAACCGTCACATCTCAGCTGATCGCGTTTAATCTCTCTGAGGTTGCTCCGCTCTTTGTAATGGCAGGCGTTATCATGATGATGTTCTGCAAGAGCAATAACGTACAGAAGATCGGAGAGGTAATTTTAGGATTCGGCGTTCTCTTCGTCGGCCTTGCGACAATGTCCGGTGCAATGAGCACTCTGAAAGATTCTCCGCAGATTGTGAATATTCTCGGTTCACTTACGAATCACTATCTGGCAGTGGTTGTCGGTTTCGCAGTGACAGCTGTGCTGCAGAGCTCGTCTGCAACCGTTGGAATTGTTCTGCTTCTGGCAACGCAGGGGCTTTTGGAACTCCCGATCTGTCTGTTCATCATCATGGGATGCAACATCGGTTCATGTGTGAGCGCTCTTTTAGCCAGCCTCGGCGGTAAGCGTGAGGCAAAGCGTGCAGCATGGATACACTTTTTGTTCAACATATTCGGAACTGCCATTTTCCTTGTGATCTTTGCATTTGCACTTGATCCGATTGTGGACTTTATCCTCTGGCTTTCCGGAGGCAATATCAGCCGAAGTGTTGCCAATGCTCATACACTGATTAAAGTCTGCGAAGTTGTAATGCTGTTCCCGTTTGTAAACTGGATTGTCAAAGCCACATATCTGATCATTCCGGATAAAAAATCGGAGAAAGCGGTCGATGAAGATTCTCAGGCATGCGAACTGAAATATATAGGAAAGAACTCTGTTTTCTCTCCTACAACAGCGGTGCTCTCTGCAGTGCAGGAAATGGAGCACATGGGAACAATGGCTCTCAACAATCTTTCACGTGCAATGAACGCGCTTGTTACGCTGGACAGTGAGGAACTGGATACGGTCTATAAGGTTGAGAAGACAATTGACTTTCTGGACAGGAGGATCACAAATTATCTTGTGGACCTGAACCAAAGTACACTTCCGATCGATGACGCGAGAAGCATAGGCAGTCTGTTTCATGTTGTCAATGACATAGAACGTATCGGAGATCATGCGGAGAATGTGGCGGACGCAGCGATTATGCGCCGTAATGACGATGTATCGTTCAGTCGTCAGGCAGAAAGGGATCTTTCAGAGATGCTTGATATGGTGATTAAGATCACTACATATGCGATAGAAATGTTTTCCCATAATGACATGACGCATATGGAAGAGATCCGGCGCCTCGAGGATTCTATTGATGAAAAGGAAAGAGAGCTGCAGCAGCGCCATATAGAGCGTCTGACAAAGGGGGAATGTACGCCGGAAGCGGGTATGATCTTTTCAGACATCATTTCGGGTCTGGAGCGTGTTGCGGATCATGCGACAAATATCGCATTTGCGATTCTGGAAGACAGCCGCAGGGAGGAAGCGGCAGCGGAAAACTAAGGAGAAAATTATTAAAGTGATTCCGAAATTTTCCTTTACACATGTCAATCTTTATGATATAGTATCTAAGGTAAGTTTGAGCCCTGATTCAGAAATCGGACACTCCGACCATTTCTTAATCAGAGGCGGTTATAAATATTAAGGAGGACAAAGAACATGATTTCTAAGGAAAAAAAGCAGGCTATTATGGCTGAGTATGCAAGAACACCAGGTGACACAGGATCACCGGAGGTTCAGGTAGCAGTTTTAACAGCAAGAATCAACGAGCTGACAGAGCATTTAA
>CALWBA010000083.1 GCA_944375815.1 uncultured Lachnospiraceae bacterium
TCCCTTATCACTCTCAGGTTCCATCTCCATCATATCAAAAATGCGCTCTGCTCCGGCAAGCGCCGCAAGAAGGAAATTGACCTGCTGCGTAAACTGGTTAAACGGCATAGCGCTCTGACGCACATATACAAGATAGGATGACAGGCTTCCCAGATCAAGCCATCCCTGCAGCACAAACAGTCCTCCCACACACGCCGACACTGCATAGTTAATGTATGACAGACTGACAATTGCAGGAACCATCATTCCCGAGTATGTCAGCGCCTTTGTGGATGCTTCCCGCAGCGCTTCATTTCTGCGGCAGAATTCCTCGAAGTCCTGTTTTTCATGATTGAATACTTTTTCAACCTTCTGTCCTGCAACCATCTCCTCGACAAAACCGTTAATACTTCCAAGACATTTCTGCTGTCTGGAAAAATATTTCCGGCTTCGCCTGCCATTGAATTTTATAAATATCATCATCAGAATCAGAAACGCGATAACGATCAGAGACAGCCGTACACTCAGAACCAATATCATTGTTATTGTACCTGTGATCATAATAAAGCTCTGAATCATCATCGCGAAGCTGTTATTCAGAGCCTCTGTGATCGTATCCACATCGTTTGTGAAGCGGCTCATGAGTTCTCCGTGTGTGTGCGCGTCAAAATAGGACAGCGGCAGCTTCTGCGTGTGATCAAACAGATCCTGGCGGATTTCACTCACAACCTTCTGTGCCGTGTGCACCATGAGCTGATTATAACCCCAGGTTGCAAGTACACCGCACAGATACATAAGTCCCATGAGAATCACCATTTTGATAAGTCCGGGAATGTCTCCCGGCAGAATATAATTATTGATCACCGGCTTGAGCAGATATGTTCCCATGATATTCGCACCGCTGCCGATGAAAACGAGAATCGCGACAAGAATCAGGGACCACTTGTGAATTCCCATATAATGCATAAATTTCTTAAGCGTCTTTTTTGTGTTCTCCGGTCTTCTGCAGCCCACATATCTTGCCATTATAAATCCGCTCCTTCCTTCTGTGATTCATAAATCTCCTGATAGATCCGGTTAGATGCCAGAAGTTCCTCATGCGTTCCAAGCCCTGCCATCTTTCCTCCGTCCAGAATTAAGATTTTATCTGCGTGCTTTACAGATGAAATCCGCTGGGCAATAATTATTTTTGTCATGTTTGGAAGCTTCTCTGCAAGACCTTCACGTATCCTGGCCTCCGTTGCCGTGTCCACGGCACTTGTGGAATCGTCGAGAATCAGTACTTTAGGGTTCTTCAAAATTGCGCGGGCGATACAGAGCCTCTGTTTCTGACCGCCGGATACATTGACTCCCCCCTGTCCCAGCTCTGTGTCGTATCCATCGGAAAGTCTTCCGATAAATTCATCTACACAGGCAATCCGGCATGCCTCTTCAATCTCAGCGTCTGATGCATCCTCCTTGCCCCAGCGCAGGTTGTCTTTTACAGTTCCGGAAAACAGTGTATTTTTCTGCAGTACCATTGCAATGGCATCCCGCAAATGTTCCAGCGGATATTCCTCGATTGGGATCCCATCGATGGTGATCTGCCCGGATACGGCCTCATAAAGACGCGGAATAAGCTGTACAAGCGTTGACTTCGCAGATCCTGTCTGTCCGATAATTCCCACCGTCTGTCCGCCTTTAATGTGAAAGTTTATGTCAGAGAGCACATACTCCTCTGCTTCCAGCCGGTATTTAAAGTAAACATGCGAGAAATCGATCTCTCCGCGCGTAACTTCTATATCTCTTGCGCGATCTTCGCGAATCGTTACTTCCTCATCCATAATTTCCATAATACGGGCACCCGATGTCAGCGCTCTTGTCAGCATCATGAATACATTCGATATCATCATCAGAGAGTTAAGTACCTGGAGTACATAGCTTAAAAATCCGGTAAGTTCACCGACCTGCATATCCCCTATCTCAACCATATTTCCCCCGAACCAGAGGATACTTACAATCGTGGAATACATCACAAGCTGCATCACGGGCATATTCAAAGCAGTCAGGCGGAATGCATGCTCGGAAATCTGTCTCCAGTTCTGATTGACATCGGCAAATTTCGCGGATTCATAATCCCCTCTGACGTATGCCTTTACAACCCGGATAGCAGTCAGGTTCTCCTGAATTACCCTGTTTACCTGATCAATTGCATTCTGCATATTTGAAAACATCGGACGTACGCTGTGAACAATCATAAAGAGCAGGATTCCAAGCACAGGAACTGCAATAAGAAATACGACAGCAAGCCGGGCGTTAATGTAAAAAGACAGTGCCAGCGCCGCAATCATCATGATCGGCGCTCTGCATGCAGGACGCATACCTGTGGATACGGAATTCTGAATGGTTGTAACATCACTTGTAAGCCTTGTCACAAGAGAAGATGTCTTAAATTTATCCGTATTTGCAAAAGCAAATGACTGCAGCTTCTGATACTCTGCTTTTCGAAGCTCAGCCCCCAGCCCCTGCCCGGCGCGGGCCGCGTATTTTGCGCTTCCTGTACCCAGAATCATTGCAAACGCAGCGCAGAGTACCATCAGCGCACCCTGTCGAAAAATATATTCCCTGTCCCGGTTGGCAACGCCGACATCCACCAGATCCGCCATAATAAACGGTACCAGAAGTTCCAGAATTACTTCAATACCGATACAAATCCCGGCAATGTACGCATCTTTCTTATACTTTCCCATATAAGAAAAAATTCTTCGAATCATACTTTCACCTCATTTTTTATTCTGCCTGCGCACATAAAATGCGCATACAACTATTGTATATGCAATAATTGTATGCGCATACATCTGAGATGTCAATGAGAAATTTGTAAAAAGAAAGATGTAAACACCGCAAAGAGGCTGCTCGGGTTATGAATGCCCGGGCAGCCATATCTTCTGTACTCATCCGATTCTCAGTTTAAATTTCTGGATCTCCTTCTCCGTGGAAACCTTCTCAATCTCAGCTCCGAGACTTCTCAGCTTGCCTTCAAAGTCCTCATAGCCGCGCTGAATATAAATAATATCATCAACAGTAGTAATGCCCTCTGCTGCCAGTCCGGCTATGACTAAAGCAGCTCCTGCACGCAGGTCCGGAGCGCTCACACGTGCACCGGTGAACTTCTCCACGCCGTCAATGATCGCCGTATTTCCTTCAACTTTAATTGTAGAACCCATTCGTGACAGCTCGTCCACATATTTAAAACGGTTCTCAAAAATGCTCTCCGTTACAATACTTGTCCCCTCAGCCAGCGCCAGTGTTACAGCAATCTGAGGCTGCATATCTGTAGGATAGCCCGGATACGGCAGGGTTTTCACATGTGTGCGTCTAAGACGCTTGGATGCTATAATACGTATGGAATCATCAAACTCCTGCACCTCGCAGCCAATTTCTACAAGCTTCGCCGTAATGGCCTCCAGGTGCTTCGGAATTACATTCTTTATCAGAATATCGCCCTTTGTCGCTGCTGCAGCACACATATAAGTGCCGGCCTCGATCATGTCCGGGACAATGGAATAGTTCGTACTGTGGAGACTTTCCACACCGCGGATACGGATCACATCTGTACCTGCACCCTTGATATTGGCTCCCATGCTGTTAAGGAAGTTTGCAACGTCCACGACATGCGGCTCCTTCGCAGCGTTTTCAATGATAGTATATCCTTTTGCCAGAGCTGCTGCCATCATAATATTAATCGTTGCACCTACAGATACCATATCCAGGAAGATATGACTGCCTGTCAGATCCGAAGCCGAAGCCATAATTGCTCCGTGCTGAATCGTTACTTCGGCTCCCAGAGCGCGGAATCCCTTCAGATGCTGGTCAATCGGACGGCTTCCGATATTACAGCCGCCGGGAAGAGGAACCTCTGCTTTCTTATATTTTCCAAGAAGAGCTCCGAGCAGATAATAAGACGCACGAATCTTCTTGATAAATTCGTAATCTACGCTGACTGCACCGATGGTAGAGCCATTAATGCGGACGGTATGACGATCCACCCGCTCCACTGTTGCTCCTATCTCTGCAATAGCCTCCAAAAGCACGTTGATATCACTGACATCCGGCAGATTTTCGATAAATACCGTCTCATCTGTCATAATTGCAGCAGTCAGAATCGCAAGCGCCGCGTTCTTTGCGCCGCCAATCTCCACTTCGCCTACAAGCGGGTTGCCGCCTTTAATAATATATTGTTCCATAGTCCACCTCAAAATTCATGCTCCCCCGATACCATATTCCGGGAAGCATACAGACACTTTCTTAATTTCCTTTTACAAGCTGCACAGGACATCTGCCTGTCACCAGGCACCAAACATATCTAACAGCCCGCTGTCCCTGTGCCGGCTGCCCTTTTCTTATTTGTATTCCGGATGAATTGACTTATCTGTTGTGCGGGCAATGCTGCCGCATAAAATTGCAGCTTGGGCAACGGCTTTATACTCTTTCTCTTTCTTTCCTGTATCCTTTCGCAGCTGTGCCGCATCACTTTAGGGTGCGGCAGACACTGAACAGTCTGTCGTGACTCTTCATTGTTAAGGCTATGATACCGCAAATACACATTTTTGTAAACATAAATTAAAACTTTCTTTTTATTTGCAGTATTTCTGTCACAATATTATCTGTTATCTCGGGAGACATTCAAGAATAGTCTGCAAAGTCGTTTCAATGTCCTTATTTTCCTCATCAACAACGACATCTGCATACTTCTCATACAGCACTGTCCGTTCCTCGTATAACGCCCTCAGGTCCTGTCCCGGGCGCAGAACTACCCCTCTTCCCTTCAGATTGCCCAGGCGTTTCTCCAGGCTTTTATAGTTCAGTTTCAGGTAGACTACGGTACCTATTTTTTTCAGATGTTCCATTGCCTCTTTTCCGTACACCACACTTCCTCCGGTGGCAATCACGCTGTTTTCTGCACGGATAGAGGCATTCACCTCATTTTCGATCGCAATGAATCCGTCCACGCCATCTCTTGCGATAATCTGACGCAGCAGCTTCCTCTCTCTTTTCTGAATCAACAGGTCCGAATCCACGAACTGATATCCCAGCTCTTTTGCCAGGATAACGCCGATTGTGCTCTTTCCGACACCCGGCATTCCGATTAGAACAATATTATTTTTCTCCATATTCATACTTTCCATCCCTCTTTTGTCCATGTATATTTATCCAGTCTAATTTACCACACTTTTCTGCTTTTCTGCAAGTTTGAATCTGGAAACTTGCAGACCAATCGTATATACTGTATGTAAAATATACTTTGAAAGGCTGGAGATCCATCTGTGAATACCATTATCTTTCATATAGATGTAAATTCCGCATATTTAAGCTGGACGGCAGCAGAACTTCTGCGAAAGGATCCAAACGGGGTCGATATTCGAACGATACCCGCCATCATCGGAGGTGACCGTACAACGCGTCACGGCATCGTACTTGCAAAATCGCTGCCTGCAAAAAAATCCTATCATATTGAAACTGCAGAGCCTGTCGCTTCCGCCCTGCGCAAATGCCCGAATCTGACAATCATTCCTCCGGATCATGAACTCTATGCACGGCGCAGCCGGGAACTCATGGATTATCTCCGCACTCTGAGTCCCGATATTGAACAGGTCAGCATCGATGAATGTTATCTGGATTTTACGGGTATTGCTCATCGATATCCTTCCTATATGGAAGCAGCCCGGCAAATCCGTGACACAGTCCGCACGCAGATGGGATTTACTGTAAATGTCGGCATTTCCTCCAAGAAGGTGCTCGCGAAGATGGCGTCTGATTTTGAGAAACCTGATAAAACTCATACACTGTTTCCAAATGAACTTTCGTCAAAGCTCTGGCATCTCCCGATCAGCCGCCTGCATATGGCAGGCCACTCCTCTGCAAAAACACTGGGCAAGCTGGGCATTCTGACCATCGGAGATCTGGCACACACGGATCCGGATCTGCTCTCGCTTCATTTAAAAAGCCACGGCAGGCTGCTCTGGGAATATGCAAACGGCATCGACGATACCCCTGTGGCAAGTGCTCCCTCACAGCTGAAAGGCATAGGCAACTCCACAACGCTCGCCTCGGATGTGACCTCAGCTGTGGAAGCGAAACAGATTCTGCGCAGACTTTGTGATAAGGTGGCCTTACGGCTTCGCGCCGATCATTCACTTGCCGCCTCTGTCTGCGTTGAAATCAAGTATAATACGTTTGCGCGCGTCTCTCACCAAATGCAGCTGTCTTCTCCAACCCAGACGGGCGAAACACTCTATACCCATGTCTGCAGTCTTTTTGATGCTCTGTGGGATGGCACTCCGATTCGCCTTCTGGGCGTCCGTACAGGCAAGCTGGTAAAACCGGACGCTCCTGTACAGCTTACCATCTTTGACTACACGCCGGAGAATACACAGCAGAAAAAGAAGCGTGAAAAACTCGATGCCGCGCTGGATAAGATCCGGAACAAGTATGGCAAGGATGCGGTTCAGCGCGGGAAAACAAAGATGTAAACTTTACACATTTTCCTGGGCAATCCGTATGAAATCCCTGGCATATCCCGGAAGGTATGCGCCTTTGCGGTATGCAATTGTGAGTGTACTGAATACCCCGCTCTCTTCAACCCCAAAACACAGCGGCTGCTCAGGAAAATACATACTCCGAATATACGTTTCCGGGATCAGGCACACGCCGATTCCCTGCATACACATCTGCACGCATGCTTCCGTATTCCGCGTTCTTACCGGAACCGGAGGCTGTATTCCATACTTTTCAAAAAGCTTCAGCGCGATCTGTCCTGTTGTCTGCTCCGGGAAATGCAGAATAAAGTTTTCATGTGCCATCTCCCGAAGGTCCATCCAGGGGTATCGCATATTCTTCCTGTTCTGTCCTTTTGCGGCCAGAGGATGATCCGGACGCATGACCAGAAGAATTTCCTCTTTGAGCAGCGTCTCATAGGCAAGCTTGGGATGCGGTCTGCTCTCGTTAAAAATAGCAAAGTCGAGCTGATCGTTTAGTAAAAGCTTTTCCTGTATCGCATATGTCTCTTCCATGAAGTTCACACGCACACCGGGATATTCCTTATAAAATACTCCCATGATCTTTGCAGCCATGCATGAGCTGCGCATCAGGGGAAACGCAATATTTAACTCCCCTTCACTGCACGCATGAAGATCCATGAGCTCCTTTTCCCAATCCTGATTTACTGCCAGCACCTTTCTTGCATATTCCAGATACCTGCGGCCCAGGTACGTCGGGATGTAAGTATTGCCGCTGCGGCTGAACAGCTTTCCGTTCAGCTCTCCTTCCAGCTTCTGCAGATATTTACTTAAAGTCGGCTGTGAAATGTACAGCTCCTGTTGCCGCCGGCGTTATTTTCTGGAGCGGCGTGCTGTTCATTCTGATCTCATTTTTGGGATTGCGTGAAGCGGTTGTACGCGTGATTCCCGTAAGCTTAAAGCAGGCAGTCAGTGCCGGCATCGGTTTGTTTATTGCTCTTCTGGGGGCAAAAAACTGCGGTCTGATTGTAGCAAATGCAGATAAGAACAGTCTTGCATTCGGAGATCTGAAATCTCCGGCTGTCATTGTAGCTGTCATTGGATTTATTATCATGCTCATTATTAAGGTTCTCAATGTTCCTGGAGGTATGATTCTGGCAATTCTTTTAACTACTCTGATCGGAATACCGTTCGGTGTAACAAAACTTCCGGACAGTATGTTTTCTCTGCCGGCAAATATCAGCGAGCAGTTCATGAGAATCGACTTTTTAGGTGCTCTGGACTTTGCATATATTCCATTTCTGATTGCTCTGTTCGTTCCTAACTTCTTTTCCACATTCGGAACTGTACTGGGAGTCGGAGCAAAAGCCGGATATCTTGACAAGGACGGAAATCTTCCGGGCATTGACAAATGTTTTAAGGTGGATGCGATTGCAACCAGCTTCGGTGCTCTTTTCGGAATGCCCAGCATGACAACGTATCTTGAATCCTCCGCCGGTGTGGAGGCAGGCGGAAAGACTGGTCTTACTGTAATTTTTACAAGTATCTTTTTCGCACTGTCACTGTTTTTGGCACCGCTTGCTCTGGTGATTCCTTCATCTGCAACCGGACCGATCCTGATTTTTATCGGAATCAATATGCTCAGTGCAATGCGCAATATCGACTTCAATGATATTACAGAGGCATTTCCGGCATTTGTCTGCGTTACATTCACACTGTTTGCAAATAATATCGCAAATGGTATCTGTGTAGCACTTCCGGTATACCTGATCATGAAAATTGCTTCCGGCAAGATCCGCAAGATCTCTCCGGTTATGTATGTGCTTGTAGCTGTCTGTCTTCTGTATTTCTACACACTGGTATAAAAGAGGAATCGTATGGAAAAAGTCTCACTGATTATCAGGAATGTAAATGTATTTAATTCCTATCTGAAAAAATTTATCCCTGCAGATGTTTCTATACTGGACGGCAGATTTTATTATATCGACCGCAAAAAGGATTCTGAGCTTTCTGCTGACGAAGAATTTGATGCCGATGGCATGTATATGATTCCCGGCTTTGTAAATATTCACATGCATATCGAGAGTTCTATGCTCACACCCGCTCCTTATGGCAGATGCCTTGCACAGTGCGGCGTCACCACAGTGGTATCTGAACCGCACGAGATGGCAAATGTACGCGGTATCCGCGGCATTCTGGAAATGATCTCCGCTGCAGAGGACACTCCTGTAGATATTTATTACGGTATTCCCAGCAGCGTACCATCAACAAACAGCCGCCTGGAAACAGCGGGAGCTGCAATTGACTGCGAAGCGATGAAGCATCTTCTGGAGGAAAAGGATGTCGTCTGTGTAGGAGAAAGATTGAAAATGAAAAGTAAAGGGTATCCATTCCCTTAATCGCATGACAAACAAGCCATCTTTCGGTGGCCGCTTTAAAAATTAAATATTGAGAATGTTAAGGTTATGCAGTTGCTGACTTGATT
>CALWBA010000084.1 GCA_944375815.1 uncultured Lachnospiraceae bacterium
TGAATACCGGGATGAGTTCAACAGCCAGAAGGCACAGTGGGAGAATGAAAAGACTTCCGTGGAGAAGCTTTCAAAGCTGCGTGAGCAGATTGAGGATATGAATCGTCAGATTCAGGATGCACAGCAGAGATATGATCTTAATAAGGCAGCGGAGCTGCAGTACGGCGAACTGCCGAAGCTGCAGAAACAGCTTGAGATTGAGGAAGAAAAGGTTAAAAAGTCGGATCTTTCGCTTGTACATGAAAGCGTGACGGATGAGGAGATTGCCCGGATTATTTCCCGCTGGACCGGAATTCCGGTTGCGAAGCTGACGGAGGGAGAGCGCACAAAGATTCTGGCTCTGGAATCTCAGCTTCACAAGAGAGTGATCGGACAGAATGAAGCGGTTGTAAAGGTATCCGATGCGATTATACGTTCAAAGGCCGGCATTAAGGATCCTACAAAGCCGATCGGTTCGTTCCTGTTTCTGGGCCCGACCGGTGTCGGAAAAACAGAGCTGGCTAAGACGCTTGCCGCAACACTGTTTGATGATGAGCAGAATATGGTGCGTATCGATATGAGTGAGTATATGGAGAAATACTCTGTATCCCGTCTGATCGGAGCGCCTCCGGGATATGTCGGATACGAGGAGGGCGGCCAGCTGACTGAGGCTGTCAGAAGAAAACCGTACTCCGTCGTACTTTTCGATGAGATCGAGAAAGCACATCCGGATGTATTTAATGTGCTTCTGCAGGTGCTTGATGACGGACGAATTACCGACTCACAGGGCAGAACCGTAGACTTTAAGAATACGATTCTGATTATGACATCGAATATCGGATCATCTTACCTGCTGGACGGCATCCAGGAAGACGGAGAGATCAGCCAGCAGAGCAGCGAGATGGTAATGCAGGATCTGCGAGCTCATTTCCGCCCGGAATTCCTGAACCGTCTGGATGAGATCATCATGTTCAAGCCGCTGACCAAAGAAAACATTGGAAATATTATTGATCTGCTGGTAGCAGATCTGAACAGTCGTCTGGCAGACCAGGAGCTTACTCTGGAGCTTACACCGGCGGCAAAGCAGTTTGTAGTAGACGGCGGCTACGACCCGGTTTACGGTGCCCGTCCGCTGAAGCGCTACCTTCAGAAATATGTTGAGACGCTTGCGGCAAAGCAGATCCTTTCCGGTGCCGTAAACGTAGGCGACACCATTCTGATGGATGTCGAAAACGGACAGTTGACAGCACGTGTGAAACGTGTATAATGGGTACCGAAGTACAAAAGGAGGAACTGCCATGGTACCGAAAGACCCGGTCATGCTGTTAAGCTATATCAATACTCAGCTCAGGGACTTCTATCCTAATCTGGAGGAGTGCTGCCGGAGCCTGAGTGTGAAGGAAGACGAAGTGAAAGAGAAGCTGGCAATGGTCGATTATTATTATGATGACCGACAGAATCAGTTTGTATAAGGAATAATCTATTATATACTCCCTTTCGGATATACGGTTGATGTGATAAAACTGTATGCCTGAAGGGAGTATTTATATTTATAATAGAATTTTATATTGATGTGAAATTACAGAGAATAGATGGGCTTGGTCTGTCTGTTTGGGAAATGATATGTATTGCTATGCGAGTATTGTTTTTATAAAAAGCTTCTGCTATAATGGAAAAAGCAAGAAGTTATAAATAGTTAATAAGTGAGGAATGAATCGGTATGAGAGAAAAATACGAATCTCTACCCGTCAGCCAGCTTAAGGCACTGGCGAAGGCAAGAGGGTTAAGAGGTATCTCCCAGATGAAGAAGAGCGATCTGATTGAGCTGATGCTTCAGGAAGACGAAAAGGAAAAACGGGAGAAGCAGGCGGAGAGCGCAGAGCAGCTAACCGCAGCAGAATCGATGCAGAGTACACCGATCAGCGCACAGCAGGAAAGGTCAGCCGAGAGAACAGCCAGTCAGCCAGCCAATGAGATCACACGGGAGAGACGCCGGGAGAACGGCAGATATCAGCGGGAAGAAAGGGAGACGGCAGACAGAACCCGCTCTGATTACTCGCAGCTGGACAGCGGTCAGGCAGTGACCGGAGTCCTGGAGGTGCTCACCGATGGATATGGATTCCTGAGAAGCGGAAATCTGATGCCAGGTGACAGTGACATTTATGTATCCCCATCGCAGATCCGCCGGTTTAACCTGAGAACCGGGGACGTCGTAACCGGAAACACCCGGATTAAAACCCAGAATGAAAAATTCAGCGCACTTTTATATGTGACATTAATCAATGGAATGAAGCCGGAAATCGCCATGCGCCGGAAATGTTTTGAGGACATGACTCCGATTTTCCCAAATGAGAGACTGCGCCTGGAGAGACCGGGCGGAAGTACGGCCATGCGGATTGTGGATCTGATCAGCCCGATCGGAAAGGGACAGAGAGGTATGATTGTATCCCCGCCGAAAGCAGGTAAGACGACACTTTTAAAGGATATAGCTCAGTCCGTTATGCGCAATAACCCGGAGATGTATCTGATTATTCTGCTGAGTGATGAGCGCCCGGAGGAAGTGACGGATATCCGGGAGGCAATAAGCGGCAGAAATGTGGAAGTGGTGGCGTCTACTTTCGATGAGCTTCCGGAGCATCACAAGCGTGTGTCTGAGATGGTGATTGAGCGCGCGAAGAGGCTTGTAGAGCAGCACAAGGATGTCATGATTTTCATCGACAGCATCACGAGACTGGCACGTGCGTATAACCTTACGGTTCCGCCCAGCGGCAGAACGCTTTCCGGAGGTCTTGACCCGGCAGCGCTGCATATGCCTAAGAGATTTTTCGGTGCGGCCAGAAATATGCGTAACGGAGGCAGTCTGACGATTCTTGCCACTGCGCTTGTGGATACGGGAAGCAAGATGGATGACGTAATTTACGAGGAGTTTAAGGGAACCGGAAATATGGAGCTGGTATTAGACCGGAAACTTCAGGAAAAACGCGTGTTCCCTGCAATCGATATTGCGAAATCCGGTACGAGAAGAGAGGATCTTCTGCTGTCGCACGAGGAGCTTGAGTGTACGGAGACGATGCGCAAGGGCCTGAACGGCATGCGGGCAGATGAAGCGCTTGAGAATATCCTGAATATATTCGATCAGACAAAGAATAATCAGGAATTTGTCCAGACCGTAAAAAAACAAAAATCCCAGTTTTAAGTCTTGCATTTTAGAACGTTCTATGCTATAATTTGTAAGCTGTTTAAACTATGAAACAAATAGTAAATATAAATATTTATGAATTAGAAGAGGTGAAAACAAATGAGAGAAGGAATCCATCCAAAATATTATCAGGCAACTGTAACCTGCAACTGCGGAAACACATTCGTAACAGGTTCTACAAAGCCGGAGATCCATGTTGAGATCTGCTC
>CALWBA010000085.1 GCA_944375815.1 uncultured Lachnospiraceae bacterium
AACATGTAAACCGTATAGGGGATGAAGATCAGGGAGGGAACCTCCAGAAGGATGACTCCTCTATACCACTAATAATGAATAAGCCCACCCCTGTATATCTGGGGTATAGGCTTATTATACGAGGAGATTGAAAATGTTAAAAAAATTATTGCAGGGAATGGTGGTCGGCATCGCCAATATCATTCCCGGGGTGAGCGGCGGCACCATGATGGTTGCTATGGGGCTGTATGACAGGCTGATCCACGCAATCACCCATTTAAAGAGTGAATGGAAAGAGAGCTTAAAGCTTCTGATACCGATTTTTGCGGGTGCCGGACTCGCTATTGTGATTCTTTCGAGAGTGTTTGAATTCCTGCTGTCGAACTACCCGATTCCCACGAATTTCGCATTCTGCGGACTGATTGCGGGAAGTCTTCCTTTCATCTTCAAAAAAGTGAAGGGCCATTCCGTTACAGTGGGTAAGATGATTCCGTTTGTGATTTTCTTTGCAGTCGTAATTCTGATGGCGGTTCTTCGGGAAAACGGCGGAGCGGATGCGGACATAAGTTTTGGACTTGTGAACGTGATTAAGCTTCTCGGGGTCGGCATTATCGCTGCAGCCACGATGGTAATCCCCGGTGTCAGCGGTTCCATGATGCTGATGCTGCTGGGATATTACAATGTGATTTTAAAGACGATCAACACATTTATTGACGCTTTGATTACGTTTGACATGCCGCTCCTTATGGAGACCTGCGGATGCCTGATTCCGTTCGGCATCGGCGTAGTCATCGGTATTTTCCTGATTGCAAAGCTCATCGAGTTTATTTTTATGAAAGCGGAGATTCACGCTTACTATGCGATTATCGGACTGATTTCAGCATCCCCGATCGCAATCTTAATTAAGACAGACTGGAGCAGCTTCTCTGTCCCGATGCTGCTGATCGGCATCGTTACATTTGCCGCAGGATGGTTTGTTGCAAGCCGTCTGGGAGGAGAATAACATAAAATGCGCCGCATGGCTGAAAAGCCGTGCGGCGTTTTTGACATTATAATAAAAAAACGAAAAACGGCGCATATTAAGTATGCGCGGACTTCCTGCGCAAATACAGGCAAAGGAGAAAAAAACCATGAAAAAAAGCAAATTACTGGCGGCAGCGGTTCTCGGTGCGTGCCTTACGGCAACTGCGGCGGGATGCGGTGATGCGAAAAATGATGCGACCTGGGGAACGGACGACGGAGCGAATGATGACAACAACTCTCTGGGAGAGGACGTTATGGAAGGCGCAGAGGAAATCGGGGATAACATCAGGGACGGTGCAGACCAGACGCAGGGCAGTGACATGACAAAATAAGCACCTTGCCCTGAGAAAAAAATCATGGTACTATCAATGCATGAATGAGACAGGAAAGGCTGATAGATTATGAGATTTCGTCCATGCATTGATATACATAACGGAAAAGTAAAGCAGATCGTAGGCGGATCACTCAAAGATGAGGGAAACCGTGCACAGGAAAATTTTGTGTCGGAGCAGGATGCTCCGTTTTATGCAAGGCTCTACCGTGAGAATCATATCCGCGGGGGCCATATTATACTCCTGAATTCCGCCGATTCTGAATATTACAGCGCGACAAAGCATCAGGCTCTGTCCGCATTGCGGGAGTATCCGCAGGGGCTGCAGGTTGGAGGCGGCATCACGCCTGAAAATGCAGAAGAATTTCTGGATGCGGGAGCAAGCCATGTGATTGTGACTTCCTACGTATTTAAAGGCGGCAGGATCAACTGGGAGAACCTGGAAAGAATCCGCCGCTGTGCGGGGCGGGAGTGCCTCGTTTTGGATCTGAGCTGTCGGAAGCTGGATGGAGAGTACCGTATTGTCACGGACCGCTGGCAGAAATTTACGGATGTGACCGTAACGCCTGACACGCTGAAGCTGCTGAGAGACTGCTGCAGTGAATTTCTGATTCATGCCGTAGACGTAGAGGGAAAGGCATCCGGCATTGAGACGGAGCTGGTAAGGCTGCTGGCATCGCTTCGGGATTTCCCTGTAACATATGCGGGAGGCGTCGGCAACTTTGATGATCTGGAGGAGCTGCGCCGGGCGGGAGAAAACCGCGTGGATGTGACAATCGGAAGCGCGCTTGATCTCTTTGGCGGACCAATGAACTGGGAAACCGTATTAAAAGTATGTGAATTGACTGAAAAAAATTTAAAAATATAATGAAATATCTAAATTTGGTTGCAAAATTGCCTGTAAATTGATATAATGAATATACTTATAAGAGACGTGGACATCCCTCCCGGGGACGCGCCGCCGTTTTCAGCTCTTATAAAATCTAAGGCAAAAAGGGGTTGACAGCATGAATTTTATTATCAGTGGAAAGAATATCGACGTGACAGAAGGACTGAAGTCCGCAGTACAGGATAAGCTGAGCAAGCTGGAGAGATACTTTACACCGGAGACAGAGATTATTGTCACCATGAGTGTAGAGAAGGATCGACAGAAGATTGAGGTTACGATCCCGGTCAAGGGCAATATTATCCGCTCAGAGCAGACGAGCAACGATATGTATGTATCGATTGACCTGGTGGAGGAAGTTATTGAGAGACAGCTTCGCAAATATAAAAGAAAAATCACAGACAAGCATCAGGAGGGAGGAAACTTCCAGAAGGCTTTCATCGAGAACGATTACGTGGAGGACGAGGAAGTTCGCATCATTCGTACCAAACGTTTTGGTATGAAGCCGATGTATCCGGAAGATGCCTGCGTACAGATGGAACTGCTGGGCCACAATTTCTTCGTATTCAGAAACGCTGAGACAGACGAGGTCAATGTTGTTTACAAGAGAAAGGGCAATACCTACGGACTCATTGAACCGGAGTGCTGACACAGCCCGATACCTGCAAGAATTACAGAACCGCCGCATGGATGAAAAGCCATGCGGCGGTTCCTGCGTTGAAAACAGAATGCCTGTTAACGCAATGTTCATGAAAAGATAATTGCGCATTCCCTGAGAAAGTGTTAGAATAAAGGAAATGTGTAAAAAATCAAGGAAGTTTAATAGGAGCGATAGATAATATGAATGTAATAGAGAAGATATTCGGTAGCCACAGCTCAAGAGAGCTGAAGCGAATCATGCCGCTGGTCGATAAGATTGAGAGCCTGCGCCCCACCATGATCGAAATGACCGATGAGCAGCTAAAGGCAAAGACAAAAGAGTTCAAAGAGAGACTCGGCAACGGTGAGACGCTGGACGATATTCTTCCTGAGGCGTTTGCCGTGGTGCGTGAGGCATCAAGACGTGTTCTGGGACTGGAGCACTATCGTGTACAGCTGATCGGCGGTATCATACTGCACCAGGGCCGTATCGCTGAGATGAAAACCGGTGAAGGTAAGACGCTTGTTGCAACATGTCCGGCGTATTTAAATGCGCTGACAGGACGCGGCGTGCACATTGTAACAGTCAATGATTACCTGGCACACCGTGATGCGGAGCAGATGGGACAGGTACACCGTTTCCTGGGACTGACTGTCGGCTGCGTACTCAATACGATGAAGAACGATGAGAGACGCGAGCAGTATGCGTGCGACATCACATATATTACAAATAACGAGCTGGGATTCGATTATCTGCGTGATAACATGGTTATCTATAAAGAACAGCTTGTGCAGAGAGACCTTGCTTATGCCATCATCGACGAGGTTGACTCCATCCTGATCGACGAGGCGAGAACTCCGCTTATCATTTCCGGACAGAGCGGAAAGTCTACAAAGCTGTATGAGGTGTGCGATATTCTGGCCAAGCAGCTGGAGCGCGGAGAAGCCAGCGGCGAGATGACGAAGATGACTGCCATTATGGGCGAGGAGATCATTGAGACCGGAGACTTTATCGTAAATGAGAAGGACAAGATTGTAAACCTGACAGAGCAGGGTGTTCATAAAGTAGAGAAATTCTTTAATATTGAGAACCTTGCCGATCCGGAGAATCTGGAGATTCAGCACAACATTATCCTGGCTCTGCGTGCGCATAACCTGATGTTCCGCGACCAGGACTACGTGGTAAAGGACGACCAGGTTATGATTGTCGATGAGTTTACCGGACGTATTATGCCGGGAAGACGTTATTCCGACGGTCTGCATCAGGCAATTGAGGCAAAGGAGCACGTAAAAGTGCGCCGCGAGAGCAAGACGCTTGCGACAATTACATTCCAGAACTTCTTTAATAAGTATGAGAAGAAGGCAGGTATGACCGGTACTGCTCTTACAGAGGAGCAGGAGTTCCGTGATATTTACGGCATGGACGTTGTAGAGATCCCCACAAATAAGCCGGTTCAGCGTAAGGATCTTGACGACGCTGTTTATATGACAAAGAAAGAGAAGTTCCGTGCTGTTGTGGAGGCGATCAAGGAAGCTCATGAGAGAAATCAGCCGGTTCTGGTTGGTACAATTACCATCGAGACCTCCGAACTGCTGAGCGGTATGCTCAAGCGCCAGGGAATCAAGCATAATGTCTTAAATGCGAAGTTCCACGAACAGGAGGCGGAGATTGTAGCGGATGCCGGAATCGCGGGAGCTGTAACCATCGCAACGAACATGGCAGGCCGCGGTACCGATATCAAGCTGGATGAGGAAGCGAGAAAAGCCGGAGGATTAAAGATTATCGGTACAGAGCGCCACGAGTCCAGACGTATTGACAATCAGCTGCGCGGACGTTCCGGACGTCAGGGAGACCCGGGAGAGTCCAGATTCTATCTGTCCCTGGAGGACGATCTGCTCAGACTGTTCGGTTCTGAGAAACTGATGAATGTGTTCAAGACCCTGGGCGTTGCGGAAAATGAGCAGGTTGAGCATAAGATGCTTTCCAGCGCAATTGAGAAAGCGCAGAAAAAGATTGAGGCAAATAACTACGGTATCCGTAAGAACTTACTGGATTATGACCGCGTAAATAATGAGCAGAGAGAGATCATTTATAAGGAGAGACGCCGCGTGCTCGACGGAGAGAGTATGAGAGACGCCATCTTCCGTATGATTGCCGACACGGTGGACAGCACTGTGGACATGTGCATCAGCGAGGATCTCGACTATAACGAGTGGGATCTGGTAGAGCTTAACACAGTACTTCTGCCGATCATACCGCTTAAGCCGATCACGGAAGAAGATGTTAAAAAGCTCAAGAAGAATCAGTTAAAGCAGCTCTTAAAAGAGCGGGCAGTCAAACTGTATGAGGAGAAAGAGGCGGAATTCCCTGAACAGGAGCAGATCCGTGAGCTTGAGCGTGTTATTCTCTTAAAGGTTATTGACCAGAAGTGGATGGATCATATCGATGATATGGATCAGCTCCGCCAGGGTATCGGTCTGCAGGCATACGGACAGCGCGACCCGAAGGTAGAGTATAAGATGAGCGCTTACGAGATGTTCGACAATATGATCACTGCAATTCAGCAGGATACGGTGCGCCTGATGTATCATGTACGCATCGAGCAGAAGGTAGAGCGTGAGCAGGTAGCGAAGGTAACCGGAACAAACAAGGATGAATCCGGACCGAAGAAGCCGGTACAGCGCCTTGAGGATAAGGTTTACCCGAATGATCCGTGTCCGTGCGGAAGCGGCAAGAAGTACAAACAGTGCTGCGGAAGAAAAAAAATCTGACAGAAAAAACTTCAGAAAGATACAGATATCCCCTGATGAACCAGTCATCAGGGGATATTTTTACTCTTCCTGGACAACAATCGTGCCCTCTTCATAGACTGCGGTTACCATTCCCTGGCGGTGCTGAGCCGGGGAGGTGTGATAGAGTTTTTTGTATGCGCGGGAAAAGGTAGTGTAATCGCGGAAACCGCTCTGTTCTGCCGCTTTCATCACCGGCATTCCCTGGGAGATCAGCAGGCTTGCATGCATCAGCCGCTTGTGCACAATATAGCTGTGCAGTGTGGAGCCTGTTTCGTCCTTGAACTTTCGCATCAGGTGATACTTGCTTATGTAAAACCGTTCCGCTATTGCCTCCACGGACAGATCCTCATCGAGATTAGTATTAATAAAGCGCAGCAGCGCTTCGATCTGAGAGTCGTATTTCAGTGCTGTCTTGTCCTTGATATAGAGTTTATCCAGGAAAATACGGTTTATGTATACCATAAACTGCACAAAAAAGGCCTGGCGCAGCAGTGTACTGCCGAATTCCTGCTGGCGGCAGCTTTCCTCAAGCTGTGCCAGAGTTGTCCGCATTTGCTCCTGAAGTCTGCTTTCGAGGCGGATAAGGTGAAAGCTGCGCTGATTCGCCTTCTGAAAGCATGCGGAGAGGTTGCACTCCTCATCATTCTGAGAAAGCATGTAGTCTGGGCGGATCCAGAGGATAACACGCTCATACGGCACAGAGGTGTCTACGATAACCCGGTGGATATCAAAGTGGCTCACCAGAAGAATATCCCAGGGTTTGAGACGATAGGATTTTCCCTCGATAAAGTAAGTGACATTTCCGGAGAGAAAAACCACGATCTTGTGAAAGTCGTGATAATGAAAAGGGAGCTCCAGATCCACCTGATCTTTCAGGTGAAACAGCTGGAAGTTTTCGTTCAGATAGCCCGTCTTTGGATGGTTTTGCATAGTAGTCATTCCTTTCAGCGTTTGTCTGTATCATAGAGCATTTTTTTCAATATATCAAGCAATAATTACTATATATTTTGAAAAAAGTTTTCAATATAATAAGAGATAAGAAGTGGTGTACGGAGGGCGGTTATATGAATACAAACATTATACTCAGCAAGTATCAGGGACTTGGCAATGATTATCTGATTCTGGATCCGAATAAAAATAAACTGCAGCTTGTGGGGAAAAAGATTGAGCTGCTCTGCCAGAGAGGGTTTGGAATCGGTGCGGACGGTATACTGTATGGTCCGCTGAAAGAAGGGGAAAAGATGTACGTGCGCATCTTCAACCCGGACGGATCGGAAACGGAAATGAGCGGGAACGGAGTTCGCATTTTCGCGAAATATCTCATTGATCAGGGATATGTGACGCAGAAGAAATTTACTGTATACACGGAGAACGGCGGCGTGGAGGTAGAGGCATTAAATGAGCGCGCAACAGATTTCCGCATCAATATGGGACGCGCGACGTTCTGTGCTGGACAGATTCCGGTGGCAGGTGAGGAACGTGAGGTTGTCAATGAGCCGTTTCTGTTCAAGGATGAGCTGTATAATGCAACCTGTACATCGGTGGGCAATCCGCACTGCATCATTATGATGGAAAAGGTTACGCCGGAGATTGTACAGGAGATCGGACCGTATGTGGAGAACAACGAGAAGTTCCCCAACAGGATGAACCTGCAGATCTGCCGCGTCATTGACCCTAAGAATATTCAGATCGAAATTTATGAGCGCGGTGCGGGTTATACGCAGGCCTCGGGAACCGGAAGCTGTGCGGCCGTAGCTGCTGCATACCGCCTCGGTCTGGTGCACAACTGTGTAAACGTTCATCAGCCGGGAGGCATCATCGAGGTGGACATTGAGGATGACGGAACCATATATATGATCGGAAGTGTGGGATTTATCGCAGAGGTAAGCATTGCGGAGAGCTTTTTTGCATAACACCATAAAGAATTCAGAAGGACCGGCAGGGGGATTTTGCCGGTCCTTCTGACGTGAATGACACAAATTCCTTGACCGAATTTCAACAAGCGCTTATAATGAGGAGTACATGAGTGCAAACGGCGTGTAAAAATGCCGTGCGGCTCCATCTCCGGCACGGATTTGGCCGGGGATCCATAAAAAATATAGAAAGCGGGTGAAGCTACATGGTTGAATTAGATCAGTTCAAAACTGAATTGAGCGGTTACGAGGGACCATTGGTGGAAGTGAGGGATTCACTTTGACCTCGCCAATAAGGAACAGCGGATTCAGGAACTAGAACGTGAAATGGAAGCGCCGGATTTCTGGGATGATCCTCAGCGCTCCCAGGAAATGATGAAGGAATTAAAGAGTCTGAAGGACGACCGGGAAATTTACGACGCCCTGATTTCCGAGAAGGAAGATATGGAGACTCTCATTGAGATCGGATATGAAGAGAATGATCCGTCCGTCATTGAGGAGATTCAGGAAATGATGGATACGTTCAAGACAAACTTTGAAAATATCCGTATCAAGACACTGCTCTCCGGTGAGTACGACAGCTACAATGCAATCCTGAAGCTCAATGCGGGCGCCGGCGGAACAGAGGCGTGCGACTGGGCCGGCATGCTGTATCGTATGTACACACGCTGGGCGGAGAAGAAAGGCTTTTCCATCGATGTGCTGGACTATCTGGACGGTGAGGAGGCAGGCATCAAGTCCGTGACTTTCCAGGTAAACGGAGAGAATGCCTACGGCTATCTGAAGTCTGAAAAGGGCGTACACCGTCTTGTGCGTATCTCCCCGTTCAACGCAGCGGGCAAGCGCCAGACTTCTTTTGTATCTCTGGATGTTATGCCGGATATTGAGGACGACATCGACATTGAAATCAAAGATGAGGATCTGCGTATTGATACGTACCGTTCCAGCGGTGCCGGCGGACAGCACATCAATAAGACTTCGTCTGCGATCCGTATCACGCACCTTCCGACAGGAATTGTGGTACAGTGTCAGAACGAAAGATCCCAGCATATGAACAAAGATAAGGCAATGCAGATGTTAAAGGCAAAGCTGTATCTTCTGGAGCAGCAGAAGCAGGAGGAGAAGCTCTCCGGCATCCGCGGCGAGGTTACGGATATCGGATGGGGCAATCAGATTCGCTCCTATGTAATGCAGCCATACACAATGGTTAAGGATCACCGCACCAATGAGGAGCGCGGTACAGTGGACGCAGTTCTGGACGGTGACATTGATCCGTTCATCAATGCGTATCTGAAATGGACCGCATTAAACAAAAAATCCTTGAACCAGCAGGTCTGATATGGTAACATCTTTAGTGTGAGCACAAATGTATGTGACTGACGAACACTCCGACCCCCTGATCCTGAGTAAGGCGCAGGGGGAAGGGGTGTCTGTCGTATATATTACTAAGGGTGGTATGCATGAATGAAAGAAATAAATACTATGTGGTAACGGAAAAGGCGGTTCCGGAGGTGTTCCGCAAGGTGCTGGAGGCGAAACGGCTGCTTGACAGCGGCAGGGCGTCAACCGTTCAGGAGGCGTCTGATCAGGTCGGCATCAGCAGAAGTTCTTTTTATAAATATAAGGACGACATTTTTCCGTTCTGCGAGAATGCCAGAGGCACGACGGTCAGCTTTCTGCTTCAGATGGATGACGAGCCGGGAGCTCTTTCGAGCGTGCTGCAGGCAATAGCATCATATGACGGAAATATTCTGACAATCCATCAGGGAATACCCATCAACGGAATAGCATCCCTGACAATCAGCGTGCAGATCGCATCCCAGGGCGGCGACGCGGAGGAAATGATGCACCACATAGAGAATCAGCGAGGAGTACATTATTTTAAAATTTTAGGCAGGGAGTGAAGAACAGATGATACAGATTGCGGTACTGGGCTACGGCACAGTCGGCTCCGGAGTCGTGGAGGTCATTAACACGAATCACGAGAGCATCAACAAGAAGGCAGGAGAAGAAATCAACATCAAATATGTGCTGGATTTAAAGGAATTTCCCGGAGATCCCGTTCAGGAGAAGATCGTTCATGACTACGAGATAATTGCCAACGATCCGGAGGTCCGGATCATCGTGGAGGTAATGGGCGGCATTGAACCGGCGTATACGTTTGTAAAGCGTGCGCTGGAGAGCGGAAAGAGCGTCTGCACCTCCAACAAAGAGCTGGTGGCAAAGCATGGCGTCGAGCTTCTGGAGATAGCGAAGCGGAATAACATTAACTTCCTCTTCGAGGCGAGCTGCGGCGGCGGAATTCCGATTATCCGTCCTCTGAACTCTTCTCTTACCGCAGACGAGATCGATGAGATTACGGGTATCTTAAACGGAACGACAAATTATATACTCACCAAGATGGCGACCGACGGTTCTTCTTTTGAGGAAGTCTTAAAGGATGCTCAGGAGAAAGGGTATGCGGAGCGTAACCCGGAGGCGGACGTGGAGGGCTATGACGCATGCCGGAAGATCGCGATCCTGTCTTCACTGGCATTCGGACGCCATGTGGATTTTGAGGACATTTATACAGAGGGAATCACAAAGATTACTGCAGAGGACATCAAATATGCCAAAGTCCTGGGCGCAAGCATCAAGCTGCTGGCAACGAGCCGCAAGGTCGGAGATCAGTTCTACGCAATGGTGTGCCCGGTGATGATCGACAGTTCCAATCCGCTTTACAGCGTAAACAACGTATTCAACGCCATTTTTGTACATGGAAATGTACTTGGTGATGCGATGTTCTACGGAAGCGGTGCAGGCAAGCTGCCGACTGCAAGTGCGGTGGTTGCGGACGTGGTTGATGCGGCAAAGCATCTGAATCGAAATATTATGATGAACTGGAGCAGCAAAAAGCTTCATCTCATCGACATCAGCCAGGTAAGACAGAGGTATTTTGTGCGCATGAAAGGAAGCCTGACCGGCGACTTTGACAACAAGGTCGAGGCCGTATTCGGGCATGTGGATGTCGTGGGAGTTCCGAGCATTTCCAATGAGTTCGGATTTATTACAGAGGAGATGACGGAGCAGGAATACCACGAGAAGGCGTCGCAGCTTGACGGAATCATACATATGATAAGAGCAAGGCTCGGATAAGACGTCTGAATTTTTGGAGGAGAATTATTATGAAATACGCAGTGATACTTGGAGACGGCATGGCGGACGAACCGTTAAAAGAACTGGGAGGAAAGACACCGCTGGAGTACGCGCATACTCCGGTGATGGATTCACTTGCCGGGTCGGGTGAGATCGGGATGGTGCATACAATCCCGGAGGGCATGAGCCCGGGCAGCGATACGGCAAATCTCTCGGTACTGGGATATGACCCAAGGCAGTATTATACGGGACGATCCCCTTTAGAAGCCCTGAGTATCGGCGTTCCGATGGAGGAGACAGACATCGCGTTTCGCTGCAACCTCGTGACTCTTACTCAGGATGGAGAGTACGAAGATAAGAGAATCCTCGACCACAGCTCCGATGAGATCAGTACAGAGGATGCAGCTGTGCTTCTGCAGGCGGTTGCCGCAGAACTGCAGGATGAGACGCATCGTTTTTATACAGGTACCAGCTATCGCCACTGTCTGATTGAAAAGGGCGGAAGCGTGATTGAACTGACGCCGCCGCACGATATTCTGGAGCAGCGCATCGGAGGCTATCTGCCGAAGGATGAGACGCTCTGCTCCATGATGAAACGAAGCTGGGAGATTCTCGCGAATCACCCGCTGAACCTGAAGCGTATGGCGGAAGGGAAAAATCCGGCAAACAGCATCTGGTTCTGGGGTGCGGGGACGAAGCCGTCACTGTCTCCTTTTGAGGAGAGGTTTCAGAAAAAGGGCGCAATGGTGTCGGCGGTTGACCTTTTAAAGGGAATTGCTGTGGGGGCGTCCATGACAAATATCACTGTGCCGGGCGCGAACGGAGGTCTGGATACCAATTACGAGGGAAAAGCAAACGCTGCTGCAGATGCACTTCTGCGGGACGGATTTGACTTCGTGTATATCCATCTGGAAGCACCCGACGAGATGGGACATCAGGGAAGCTGGGAGCGCAAGGTTCAGGCGATAGAGAACCTGGATGCGCGTATACTGGCGCCGTTTGTGCACGCGCTGAACGATTCGGGGGAAGAGTACCGGATTGCCGTGCTGCCTGATCATCCTACGCCCGTACGCCTGAGAACACATACGGGCGATGCCGTACCGTACCTGATCTTTGACAGCAGAAGAAGAGAACGGGACGGAAAGATTTACTGCGAGAGAACCGCCGCTGAAAGCGGCAGAATAATAGAGCGGGGCTGCGATCTGATGAAGATCCTCCTGGAACAGGAATAGGTCCCGCGGGAGGAAGCTATGTTAATTGTTAAGAAGTTTGGAGGCACATCCGTAGCTAACAAAGAACGGATTTTCAATGTGGCGAAACGCTGCATCGAGGAATACCAGAAAGGCAATGATGTTGTTGTTGTGCTTTCTGCAATGGGAAAGTATACGGATGAGCTGATCGATATGGCCAGAGACATCAATAAAACACCGCCCAAGAGAGAGATGGATATGCTCTTTACAATCGGAGAGCAGATGTCTGTAGCGCTGATGGCGATGGCAATGGATTCTCTGGGCGTGCGTTCCATATCCCTGAATGCTTTTCAGGTGGCTATGCACACCACAAGCTCTTACGGTAATGCGCGCATCAAGCGCATTGACTGCGAGCGTATCAGAAGAGAGCTGCAGGACAGAAAAATTGTAATCGTGACCGGTTTCCAGGGAGTAAACAAGTATGACGACTATACGACTCTCGGAAGAGGCGGATCCGATACCACGGCAGTAGCACTCGCCGCTGCACTGCACGCAGATGCGTGTGAGATTTACACGGATGTGGACGGTGTTTACACCGCAGACCCGCGTCTGGTAAAGAATGCAAAGAAGCTGGATGAGATCACATACGATGAGATGATGGATCTGTCCACAGCGGGAGCCGGAGTGCTTCATAACCGCTGCGTGGAGATGGCCAAGAAGTACGGAGTGCCGCTGGTTGTGCGCTCCAGTCTGAATAATTCCGAAGGTACCTGGGTGAAGGAGGTTACGAAGAAGATGGAAAGAATGTTAATTACCGGCGTTGCGCTCGACAGACATGCGGTGCGCGTATCCGTGATCGGTCTGCAGGATGAACCGGGACGTGCGTTTAAGCTGTTCGATCTGCTGGCAAAGAATCATGTAAATGTTGATATTATTTTACAGTCCGTAGGACGTGAGGGAACAAAGGATATTTCCTTTACGGTAGCGGATGAGGATCTGCAGGAGACACTCAAGGTACTGCGTGATAATCAGGAGCGTATCGGATTTGGAACGCTTGAGTACAACGAGGACGTGGCTAAGGTTTCCATCGTTGGCGCGGGCATGATGTCCAATCCCGGCGTTGCTGCGAAGATGTTCGAGAGTCTCTATAACGAGAACATCAACATCAACATGATCGCCACATCGGAGATCCGCGTGACGGTTTTAGTAAACAAAAAAGATGCAGAGCGCGCAATGAACGCAGTGCACGATGCATTCGGACTGTCTGACTGACAGACAGATATAAAAGAGGGGTGCGGCAGGATTGTCTGCCGCACCCCTCTGGTGCTTTAAAGTTCTCCGATAATGTCGAGATAGAAATAACCAAACGTTACATGATAATACGGGAGCGCCCACAAAAGTCCTATGCCGCAGGATAAAACACCCAGCAGCAGAACGCCGAAGAAGCTTATGGACAGATAAAACAGCCGGGCTTTATTGCCGCGCATCAGATGCCAGCTTTCGCGAAGAGCCTGAGTGGCTGAGAGATTATCGTAGTCGCACAGCAGATACATGGTAAGCTGCAGCCCCAGAGTCAGAACGAAAGCGAGAAATGTACAGGCCAGTCCGACGAGAGCGCGAACAGTCAGATCGCTGATGCTTAATGTATGCTGGTTCTGCATGACACTGATGACTGTGAGAGGAATTGCGCATATCTCAGAGATCAGTGAGAGAAGAAACTGTGCGATGATAATCTTGTCCGGGTGTGTGCGGAATCCAAAAAACAGATCCGACAGGCGGTACTGTTCGCCGCGGCACATATTCAGGGTAAATCTGATCAGTCCAACCAGCAGCACAGAGGTGATCAGGTTCACGATGAATGAGGCGATCCAGGATATTATGGATGAGACGATGGAAACACCGAACGGAAAAGCAAAGTTCAGCAGTGCATTTGCACCTAAAATGATCAGAAAATAGATGATCATGACACCGATAAAGCTGCCGTAACGGTTCACCAGTGTGTCTCTGGCGAGAGCTTTTAATTCTTTGGAAGAACGTTTCATAGATAGATACCTGCTTTCAAGTAAAATTTCTTCGTGTATACGAAGCGGGATAAGGAGTGACAACATGTTATTTAAACCAGTAGACGAGAGGGAACAAAACGCCCTGTTTTCCATTGGATGGGCTGTTGCGGCCGTATTTGCAGCCGGATATGCTATAGTGCGTGCCACAGGGATTCCTCTGGATAAGATCGTACCGCCGTGTATTCTGCTGACTCTTACCGGATACTACTGTCCGGGCTGCGGCGGAACGCGGGCAGTGCTTGCACTGCTTCGGGGAGACATCCTTTACTCTTTGTACTGTCATCCTATGGTTTTGTATGCCGCTGCGCTGTCTGTCTGGTTTCTGATCAGCAACACGCTGCAGCGCATCTCGCGCGGCAGAATCCGTATCGGAATGCGCTACCGCCACATTTATGCGGTGATTGCCGTGGTGCTGATCATACTGTCAATGGCGGAACACAATATACTGAAAATTGTGTTCGGCATTGAACTGTAAGTGCCTTACAGGCTGTCATGATGCGGATGATCCGAATAGGAGGATCCGTATCCCGGAAATTCTCTGATAAAGCCCTGGCTGCCGTCGCTGCCGTTGAGACCGTCGTAGGGGCTGTAATCATAAGACGGAATATCGTCGGAATAATAACCGCCTTCATATTCCTCAAGAAAATCCCCGATTTCGTCATAGTAGTCGGTGTAAACTTCGGCGGCGCTGGAAAACATCAGAGTAAAGACAAAGGTTATTATCCCCAGTATCATTCCGGCAAGGGACAGTCCCATACCGGCTTTTGCACTGGTGGTCATCTCTGAGCGCCCTCTCGAAAGAAGGGCAAGCAGCATTCCGAGCGCTCCCAGAAAGAAGGAAACGCCGCAGCAGACGAGCAGCAGAGATAAAATGCCCAGCACCAGGGAGGCAATCGCCATTCCGGGCGACTGAGTCTGCTTGTAATCATTCATAATTGACCTCTCCTTAGTTGTTATTCAATTCCAATTTTATTTTGTAAAATTGAGTTTATTGTAACACGAAGGAAGAAGCGTGTAAAGACACAGTGCGAACAATGCTTGACAAAAAAAGACACAGTTGTTAAGGTATTCATATCTGTTTTTTTGGCGGCGGCAGCGCCGCGTTAGGAGGAAATATCATGGACATAAATAAAGTACTTGCGGCAGAACTCGGTGTCAAAGAGAGCCAGGTAACAGCCGCGGTGAAGCTGATTGATGAGGGAAATACAATCCCGTTTATCGCCAGATACCGCAAGGAGACGACAGGCTCCTTAAACGACGAGGTGCTTCGCAGTCTGTATGAACGTCTTACTTATCTGAGAAATCTGGAGGAGAAGAAGGCGCAGGTGCTCTCAAGTATTGAAGAGCAGGGGAAACTGACGGAAGAGCTGAAGAAGGCAGTTACCGACGCGCAGACCATGGTTGCAGTGGAGGACCTGTACCGCCCGTATCGTCCGAAGCGCCGTACCAGAGCGACGATCGCAAAGGAGAAAGGGCTGGACCAGCTGGCAAATATTATCCGGCTGCAGCAGACGAAAAAAACAATAGAGGAGGAGGCAGCCGCATTTGTAGACCGGGAAAAGGGCGTGGCCGATGTACAGGAGGCAATTGCGGGTGCACAGGATATCCTTGCGGAGAGCATTTCAGACGAAGCTGATTACCGAACCTGGATCAGAAAATATACGATGAAGCACGGCAGGCTTGTCTCAGCGGCAAAAGATGACAAAAAACAGTCTGTCTACGAGATGTATTATGATTTCGAGGAGCCGCTTTCAAAGCTTGCGGGTCACCGCGTGCTTGCAATAAACCGCGGAGAGAAAGAGAAGTTTCTCACTGTCCGCCTGGAAATCGATGAGGAGAGCATTCTGCGCTATCTGGAGAAGCAGATCATCACGCGTGAGAATCCGGCAACCCGTCCGGTGCTGACGGCAACGGCAGAGGACAGCTATAAACGTCTCATTGCTCCTGCGATTGAGCGTGAGATTCGAAATGACCTCACGGAGAAGGCAGAAGAGGGTGCTATGAAAGTGTTCGGAAAGAATCTCGAACAGCTTCTGATGCAGCCGCCTATTGCAGGACAGACAGTGCTGGGATGGGATCCTGCGTTCCGCACAGGCTGCAAGCTTGCTGTAGTGGATTCCACAGGCAAAGTGCTTGACACGGCAGTTGTCTATCCGACAGCGCCGACAACCCCGGCAAAGATTGCAGCGGCAAAGCAGAAGGTGAAGGAACTCATCGCGAAATATCATGTGACGCTGATTTCCGTTGGAAACGGAACTGCAAGCCGGGAATCGGAACAGGTTATTGTGGAGCTGCTCCGGGAGATCAACCAGCCGGTAAAATATATTATCACAAACGAGGCGGGGACATCTGTATACTCTGCGAGCAAGCTCGCGACAGAGGAGTTCCCGGAGTTTGATGTGGGACAGAGAAGTGCCGCGTCCATTGCAAGGCGTGTTCAGGATCCGCTTGCGGAGCTGGTCAAGATTGATCCCAAGGCTATCGGCGTGGGCCAGTACCAGCATGACATGAATCAGAAGAAGCTTGGCGAGGTGCTCGGAGGCGTCGTAGAGGACTGTGTAAATAAAGTCGGCGTGGATCTGAATACGGCATCCGCGTCACTGCTGGAGTACATTTCCGGCATAACGAAGACCATTGCCAGAAACATTGTTTCCTACCGCGAGGAGAACGGAAGTTTCAGCAGCAGAAAAGAGCTCTTAAAAGTGGCAAAGCTTGGCCCCAAGGCGTATGAGCAGTGCGCCGGATTCCTGCGCATCCGCGGAGGAGAGGAGCCCCTTGACAACACGGGTGTACATCCGGAGAGCTACAGTGCGGCAAAGGAGCTGCTGCGCGAACTTAAGATTTCCGGAGAGCAGCTTACGGACGGAGCACCTGCCGTTTACGTAAAGGATTATAAGAGCATGGCAGAACGCCTCGGCATCGGTGAGCCGACACTCCGGGATATTGTAAAAGAGATCTCCAGCCCGGGCAGAGATCCGAGGGCCGATATGCCGCTTCCGATTCTGCGTTCCGATGTGCTTGAAATGAAGGACTTAAAAGAAGGGATGATCTTAAAGGGAACCGTGCGGAATGTGATTGACTTCGGCGCGTTTGTGGACATCGGAGTTCACCAGGACGGACTCGTTCATATCTCCCAGATTTCGGACAAATTTATCAAGCATCCGCTCGAGGCGGTCAGCGTCGGAGACATTGTGGAAGTCAAAGTGCTCGGCGTGGATGTACAGAAAAAAAGAATATCATTGACAATGCGGCTGTAATAGGAGTATTATAGGTACGTAATAAATTAAATAAGGAATCTTCGGGGCGGGGTGTAATTCCCTACTGGCGGTATAGTCCGCGACCTGCGGCAGAGTGATCTGCTGCGGCTGAATCGGTGTAATTCCGATACCAACAGTTATAGTCTGGATGAGAGAAGAGATATGCAGTGATGCCAAGAATTTCAGGCTCCGGGATTAATATATATTCCCGGAGCCTTTTTGCTGCAGAGTTCTTGAAGATTTCCTGGAAATGGAGGAATTCTTATGAACATGACACACACAAAGACAGCAGGAGACAGATCGAAGATACGGTACCTTGCCGAGGTCGGAATGCTCTCCGCTGCGGCGACGGTCATCATGGCGTTTGAGATACCGCTGCCGTTTCTGGCTCCGCCGTTTTACCAGCTCGATTTCAGCGAGGTGCCGGCGCTTATCGGAGGCTTCGCGCTGGGACCGGTGGCAGGTATTCTGATTGAGCTCGTGAAGATACTGCTGCACATGATGATCAAGGGCAGCAGCACCGCGGGAGTGGGAGACCTGGCAAACTTCCTGATCGGCTGTTCCTTCCTGGTGCCTGCAGCACTCATATACAGAATGCACAAGACACGGCGTACCGCTATTGTCGGCATGGCAGTCGGAACCGTATCCATGGCTGTAATCGGCTGTGTACTGAATGCCTTTGTACTGCTTCCGGCATATACGGTGATCATGCCGATGGAAACAATTCTGGAAGCGGGCAAAGCGGTCAATGCGAACATTGACAGCGTATTTACCTTCGTGCTGATTGCTGTTGCGCCGTTTAATCTTGTAAAAGGGGTTGTAGTTTCCCTGGTAACTCTGGTATTATATAAATATATCAGCAGACTGTTGAAAGGCGGCCTGATGTAATTACAGGAAAGCAGGAGAGAATCATGGGAAAGATAAAAAGTGTGCGTCCCTTAACCGAGAATCCGCACGTGAACCTCTACTTTGTGGAGGCCGAGAATAAAAACGGCCGTCCCTTTAAGTATTACGTTGCATCCAGAGCAAAGACTGTGGAACAGATGAAGCTCAAGACCCAAAAGAATACGCCGGACGGCGTAATCATCTACAGCCTCTGCGGGGAAAAGAAGGACAAAGTGGTTCTGGTACGCCAGTACCGCTGCACCATCGACGATTATATCTACGAGTTTCCGGCAGGTCTGGTAGAACCGGACGAGACATACCGCGAAGCGGCAGTCCGGGAGATGCGTGAGGAGACCGGACTGACGCTCCATCCGCTGGACGTTTCGGAGTACATGGAGGCGCCGCGGTTTACTACGGTGGGCATGACCGATGAGTCATGTGCAATGGTTTACGGCTACGCCGACGGTGAGATCCGCCAGGATCTTATGGAAGAGAACGAGGAAATAGAGCTTGTGACGGCGGATCGCAAAGAGGCGCTGCGTATCTTAAAAGAAGAGAATGTCGCAGTCATGTGCGCGTACATGCTGATGCACTTCATCCATGATGAGAACCCGTTCGGATTTTTAAATAACTAAAAACTGTCTCTGAGACACAATACCCCATATCCCAGCCGTGGATTGGGGTATTCTTTTTCTGCCGGAAGCTGCACTGCGCCGCGGATGAGCTGGGCCTTCAGCTTCTCCCCGTACAGAAACGGATCATTGCCGCGCACAATGCCCCACTCCATCAGAAGGGCTGCCGCCCCGGAAACGAACGGCGTGGCAAATGATGTCCCTGTGAACGTGCCGTAGCCCCCGCCGGCCTTTACCGACTGGATATTCGTTCCGGGAGCGGCCAGATCCGGTTTGACCGCGCGAAGCACGCGCGTGAAACCGCGGCCTGAAAAATCTGCGTAGGAGAGAAGACTGGAGTCATAGGCGCCGACAGAGATGGCGCGGGCTGCCGTAGAAGGAATTGTGAGCGTTGTATCCGGTACCGGGCGGTAAAAACGCGTTGTCGCGCCCAGAACTCCTCCGCCCGGAAGCCACAGATGAAACTCCCCTTCTGTGATTTTTCCGGGCAGAAGCCGCAGCGTCCACACGCCGCTGTCGATGTAAGAGACAGAACGCCAGGGAAGAAAGTCAAGATAAATTTCCTGTGCCAGGCTGTAGGGACTGGGCATGCCGTAATACAGCAGAAGCTCTGTCTGTCCTGCCTGAAAACGTACCGCTCCAAGCTCGGGAGGTATCGGACCGATCACTGTGTTGTCGGGATGAATCAGGGCAAGCTGTATTTCATCGATATAATATTTCCACAGCTGCACATTTACCGTAGGAGTGTACGTCCCGATGGAGAGCTCTACATCGAGCGGCGTGTAGGAAGAAAGTGTGTTGGAATAATGGCCTGCGGTGTTCCCTTCGTTGCCGGTACCGATGCATATCGAAATCTGTCCGAGAGACGCCACGGAATTCAGATATGTCTCCAGAAGAGAGTCGCCGCTGTGGGAGCCGTAACTGTTGCCGAAACTCAGATTTATGACAAGGGGCATGGACAGACGCAGACTCTCCCTCACTGCAAAATCAACTGCCTGCATAAGCTGGGTTGTGCGGGGGAAACTGCCGGAGACGGAAGAGCCCAGCTTGACCGCCAGAAGGCGGCTTTTTGGAGCCACACCGCGATACACCCCCTCGCTCTCTGCCCCGTTGCCGGCAGCAATCCCCATAACGGCTGTTCCGTGACCGCTTATATCGACACTGGGCAGTAACTTTCGGCGCTCCGCGGGATCCTGGATCGTAAGAGCTTCGTTGATCTGTTCCTCCGTGTAGAGAGTTCCGATATTATAGCCATCGGGAGGACTCCCCGGAATCGTCTGATCCCAGAGTGCCAAAAGCCGCGTCGTTCCGTCGGCATTCCTGAAATCCATATGGGCATAGTCAATTCCGGAGTCAATGCATGCGATAATCACGCCCTCTCCGAAGAGGCCGCCTGAAGGCTGCTGTACTGCGTTGATGCATGAGGACTGGCGTCCGAGATTGACCGCAAAGTACAGATTCTTCGGCTTTTCTATATAAATAATTTCCGGCATGGATGAGATGAGCAGAAGCTGCTCCTCTGTCAGCACCAGCACCGCATAATTGGTCAGCAGATATGTGACCAGGATCCCCAGTTCCTCAAGTCTGTCCAGATTTCCGCGGTATTGCACCACCACCTCCCACAGCCTTGTCTGGCTGTCATATCCCACATTTAAAGAGAGAGAACGCTGCCGTTCCTCCGGCGTGGCATCAAGCGCCAGGTTCAGAAGAATTTCCCTTTTCTGATTTGTCATTATAGAAGACTCCGAAAATTCCATTCAAATAAAAGTATTTAGAACATCAGGGGATTATGCTATAATTATGCGGAAAACTAAATAAATGGAGGAAGCTATGGAACAGAAAGAACACAAACTGAGAAAGCTGGCAGGCTATTACAGACCGTACAAACTGCTGTTCTGCTCGGACATGTTCTGTGCGATCGTCGGAGCCGGCGTGACGCTGGCGATCCCTCTTCTCGTGCGCTACATAACCCAGAGCGTCACGGAGATGGAACTGAGCGAGGCGCTGGATCTGATTGTCAAACTGGGCGTTCTGATGCTTGGCCTTGTAGTAATTGAATTTCTCTGCAACTACTACATTACCTACTTCGGACATCTCATGGGCGCGCACATCGAGCATGACATGCGAAATGAAATCTTTGAACATTACCAGAAGCTGTCATTCACATTCTTTGACAATCAGAAGGTAGGCCATCTGCTCTCACGCATAACCGCCGATCTGTTTGACATCAGTGAGCTTCTGCATCACGGTCCGGAAGATCTTGTGATTTCTGCGATTAAGCTGCTGGGCGCATTTATCATCATGGGAACCGTGAATTTCCGGCTCGCCCTTGTCGCAATCGTGTTTGTACTGATCATGCTGGTCTATGCGATCGCATATAACAAGAAGATGAAAGCAGCGTTTAAGGCAAACCGCGCCCGCATCGCGGATATCAACAGCCAGATTGAAGACAGTCTTTCCGGCATTCGCGTTGTAAAATCTTTTGCGAATGAGGAACGGGAGATGGGAAAATTCCGCGAGGGTAACCGCCGCTTTGTAGAGTCAAAGCGCAGGACATACCGCTACATGGCAGGTTTTCACTCGGGAATGAATGCATTTTCAACTCTTACTATTGTGGTATCGCTTGCGGTAGGTGCGGCACTGATGGCGGACGGAAGCCTTTCAGCTGCAGACCTGGTCACATTTTTGCTCTATATCAATAACTTTACGGAACCGGTTAAGAAGCTGGTAAGCTTCACGGAACAGTTCCAGAACGGATACAGCGGTTACGACCGTTTCCTGGAGATCATGAAAATTGCGCCGGATATCAAGGATGCTCCGGATGCGGTGGAAATTCAGAACTCTGAGGGAAATATACGCTTTGAGAACGTTTCCTTCCACTACGAAGATCATAATGAAAATGTGCTCTCCAATGTGAATCTCGAGGTAAAGGCGGGAGAGTACGTGGCACTGGTCGGAGGATCGGGTGCGGGCAAAACGACACTGTGCAGTCTGATCCCCAGATTTTACGATGTGAGCAGCGGGAGGATTTCTCTCGACGGAAGAGACATCCGCAGCATCAAACTGAAATCTCTGCGCAGACAGATCGGAATTGTACAGCAGGATGTGTACCTGTTTGCCGGAACGGTTATGGAGAACATACGATACGGAAAACCGGATGCCACGGATGAGGAGGTAATCCGTGCTGCCCGTGCGGCAAATGCCCATGACTTTATCATGGAATTAAATGACGGATACAACACGGATATCGGACAGCGCGGCGTAAAGCTCTCAGGAGGACAGAAACAGCGCCTGTCTATTGCGAGAGTATTTCTCAAGAATCCGCCCATCCTGATTTTTGACGAGGCTACATCCGCACTTGATAATGAAAGCGAAAAGGTTGTACAGGATTCCCTTGAGGATCTGGCAAAGAACAGGACGACATTTGTCATTGCACACCGGCTCTCAACCATACGCAATGCGCAGAGAATCCTGGTACTTACAGAGGACGGCATCGCTGAGGAGGGTACGCACGAGGAACTGCTGAAAAGAGACGGCGCATATGCGCAGTTATATAAAGCAGGGCATTGACCTTTTGCTGAAAGAAGTGTATACTTTAACGTGTTAATACGAGAAAGAGGAGCGATTATTATGATAGCAGAACAGATGAAGGGATTTGTGAAAAACAGTTCCGCCATCCGCGCGATGTTCGAGGAGGGGAAAAAGCTGGCGGCTGTTTACGGGCCGGAGAATGTTTATGATTTCAGTCTCGGAAACCCAAATGTGCCGGCTCCGGAAAAAGTGCGCAAAGAGGCTGTGCGGATGCTTACGGAGGACGATCCGGTAATCCTGCACGGATATATGAACAATTCCGGTTATGAAGATGTAAGAGAAAAAATCTCAAATTTCCTGAATAAGACACACGGAACAAACTTCCGCGCAGAGAACATACTGATGACGGTGGGAGCTGCGGGAGGACTGAATGTAATCCTGAAGACGTTATTAAACCCGGGCGACGAGGTGATCGTATTTGCCCCGTACTTCGGAGAATACAGAAGCTATGCGGCCAACTACGGCGGGGTACTTGTCGAGGTGCCGCCGAACACAACGGACTTTCAGCCGGATCTGGAAAGCTTCGAGAAGCTTATCAGCCCGAAGACAAAGGCGGTTATCGTCAACACGCCAAACAATCCTACGGGAGTTATCTATTCCGAGAAAACAATTCGTGCGATGGCTGATATCATGCGCGGAAAACAGCAGGAATACGGCACAGACATCTGTCTGATCTCCGATGAGCCGTATCGGGAGCTGGCATATGACGGAGCTGAGGTACCGTACCTGACAAAATATTATGAAAATACGGTTGTCGGATACTCCTTCAGCAAGTCGCTTTCCCTTCCGGGTGAGCGTATCGGCTATCTGGTAATTCCGGATGAGATGAAGGACAGCGCGGATGTGATCGCTGCAGCCAATGTGGCAAACAGAATTTTAGGATTTGTCAACGCTCCGTCACTGTTTCAGAAGGTGGCGGCAGAGTGCCTGGAAGAGAGAACCGATCTGGAATACTATAACCGCAACCGCGAGACGCTCTATCACGGACTGACTGAGGCCGGATATGAGTGCGTCAGACCGGAAGGAGCATTTTACCTCTTTGTGAAGTCACCGGTGGAGGATGAGAAAGTCTTCTGCGAGGCTGCAAAGAAGCACCGGATCCTGATCGTGCCGGGAAGTTCCTTCGGATGTCCCGGCTATGTGCGCATTGCATACTGCGTCGCTTATGAGACGATCGTAAATGCTCTGCCGGGCTTTAAGGAAGTGATCTGTGAGCTCAGAAGCTGACGGCGGCGGTGCCGATGGGAAATAACAGGGAAAGGATAGGGCAAGAATCCTGTTGGCATACAATACAGACATATATTATAAATAGAAAGAACTTTTTTTGGGCGGCAGGGGGATGCATCTCCTCTGCCGCCCAAAATGCCCCGGTATAAATCAATGAGAGAATGGGAAAACAAGGTTCGGAAGGTAGTGCCGTACACTCCGGGAGAGCAGCCCAACGAACCGGATATGATTAAACTGAACACAAACGAAAATCCATACCCGCCATCCCCGGGCGTGATCGAAGCGCTTCGCGCAGTCAGACCGGAAAGCTTAAAACTCTATCCGGATCCCACAGCAGGAAGCCTCGTGCGTGCGCTGGCAGAATATCACGGCCTGGATGAGAGCAGGGTATTTGTCGGAGTTGGATCCGATGACGTACTGGCGATGTGCTTTCTGACATTCTTCCAGGGCGGAAAGCCGATCCTGTTTCCGGATATTACATATTCCTTTTACGATGTGTGGGCTGAGCTGTTTCAGATTCCATACAAAAAGATGCCGTTAAACGAAGACTTTGAAATTGTGACAGAAGACTACACTGCGCAGACGGAGGAGACCGGAGGAATCATTTTCCCGAATCCGAATGCGCCCACGGGTATCGAGCTGGGACAAAACGAAATAGAAGAAATAGTGAGAAAAAATGCGGATAAAATTGTGATCGTGGACGAGGCGTATGTGGACTTCGGAGCCACATCTGCTGTGCACCTGCTGGATCGGTATGATAATCTGATTGTCGTCCGCACCTTCTCCAAGTCCCGTGCCCTTGCAGGCATGCGCATCGGCTATGCGCTGGGAAGCCCGGACGCGATCCGGTATCTGAATGACGCGAAATACTCTTTCAACTCCTATACCATGGATCAGACTTCTCTTGCTGCGGGAAAGGCGTCCGTGGAGGATGAGACATATTTCCGTGAAATGCTCGACCGCGTGATCAGTACCCGTGAGTGGACGAAGCAGGAACTCAGAAAACTGGGATTCAGTTTTGCTGACTCCAAAGCCAACTTTATCTTTGCCTCCCACCCCTCCTGCCCTGCAAAGCAGCTCTACGAAGCGCTGCGCGAGGAGCATATTTATGTGCGTTACTTCAATAAACCCCGCATTGATAACTATCTGCGCATCACTGTGGGAACCCGTACAGAAATGGAGACATTTATAAAGTTTCTCGAAAAATACCTGAAGGATCAGAGAATATAATCCATAATTCATCAATATGACTTTTTGACGGCAGGACCTGGTAAATACAGGAAAAACCCGGCAAATATTGGGCGTTTTCCACAGTTTATAAGTAGCGATTATTACAAATCGACGATTTACAAATACAGAATGTTTTGCTATAATACCTTCAAGCAGGATGTTTGTAGGGAATCTGCAAAACGGCAGTGTAAGAATCTTTATCCTGTAAGGGTCCTGCCAAGGTAGAAAGAACACTCCCCTTTTGCAGATACAGGTTTTGCGTTTACACATATACAGTGAGCAGGCAGTTAGAATCAAAAAAACTTAAAAAAGTATTGATATTCTAAAATGTTTGTGGTATTGTAGCAGTAAGCGTAATGCCAACGGTGGGTCGTTTATGTGCTTTTCCAGACTCAAACATAATTTTTATACATATTAGGAGAAGAACTTGGTACCTGCCGGAAACAAACAAATTATAGAGATTTAGTCAAAATAAGGAGGTTAAAAGAAATGGCGAAAATTTCAAAAAATGCTAAAAAGTTATTAGCGTTAACACTCGCCGGTGTAATGACAGTAGGTACAGCCGTACCTGGTACTGTTGTGAGCAGTGTGCAGGATGTTAAAGCTGAAGATATGACTGGTGATTTCGCTGCTCAGTACGCTGAAAGAACCAGTGCCGCTTGGATGAGCAAAGTAAAACAGGTCTTTGACACTCTCTATGTCGGAGCTGACCAGAATATCCTGACCCAGACCCAGTGGGAGGCAAAACAGTACATCACAGGCGTCGTTCTTGGTGCAGAGATCGGCGATCCGCTTGCTGTTTATACGGCGATTCAGGAGAATTTCGATGCAATTCTCGGCGAAGGCCAGTGGGATCTGTTTATGTCAGATCACGTTCTGAAGGTTGATGAATCAACACCGGATCAGGTGGCTGAGCGTGTAGACAATCAGGCATGGAACCTTACATTTACTGTATATTATGATGAGACAAAAGACACCTCTTCCGCACAGGAAAAAACTCTGAAGAAAACTCTGGAGTTAAGCGCTAACGAAGCATATGCCAGCGAGCACGCAAGCGCAGGCGCGGCTACTATTTCCGGCGGAAACGGAATCAACGAGCAGGTGTCCAAAGCTCTGGATATCGTAACATCTGCGGATATCGCTGAGAACCTGCAGGCAGTTGAAGACGAGCTTCCGGGCATCGTTTCCATCTCTACTGCCGAGAACCTGGACGCAGCGCTGATCGCTGACCAGGTAATCCGCGCATACAACCGCGCGCTGAGCGAGGGAACAACTTACGGACTGGATCCGAAGTTCGCTAATTACTTCACAGCATTTATTGATGTTGATAACATGACAGCAGCTAACTGCTACATCGATGAGGAAGGCTACTGGCATGGAAATCTGGAGATCAGAAATACAAAAGACAGCACAGATATCACAACCTTACAGCTGTCCTTTAAACTGACTGTATCTTCCGATATATATAAAGAAATGGCAAGTTACCTGGATGAGCACTTAAACGGTGAGACATTATATGTTCCGTTTGGCGCTGACCTGCGTGACGGCTATGGCAATGGATATGTAGAGGACAGCCTGATGCAGACCGCTAAGGAACTGTTTGAGAAGCACCAGTTCATCGATACGAACGGAGCTCTGGCAGACCAGCTTCTGCATCTGAGAGGCGGAGCTACTGTCCTGACAAAGATTGATGATCATACAGCTCAGCTGGAGGCAACTCTGGTAATTGGTATGACAGATTCCCAGGGAGGCATTGTTGGACCGAGCGAGGAAATCCCGGTAACAATGACCGTATCTGAGGATGTCATTGACAATATCTCCCTGCAGGATGCAAGCGGCGCTGAAGTAAGCAGCCAGGAGCTTGAGATTGCGCAGGAGGATCTCTCTAACCTGAATATTGCTAACGCAGTGATCACAGGAGCAAAGCTTGGACAGTATGACAGTCTTCCGTATGAGCTGTTCCAAAACCAGGCAAATGAATACTTTACAATTGATAACGGCGGCTTCAACAAGAACAAATTGGGAAGCTATGAGTACACAGTAAGCTCCAACGATGACCGCAGCCCGGACAGCGCAGATAAGACTGTGACTGTAAAGGTTGTGAAGACTATCCAGGATCTTCTGGGCTCTTATACTTCTGTATCCTCCAGCGATACAAACGTTGCTGCCATCGCTGCTGATGGTACAATCACTGCTTACAATGCAGGTGAGGCAACCATTACGGTAAAAGGCGCAGACTTCTCTGAGAAACAGTACAAGCTGACTGTAAAAGAGGACGGAACCTTTACTCTGAAACAGGTAGTAAATAACGCAGACTCCTATGTATCCAACAGCACAGACGTACTGGGCTTTGTATACCATGACGGAGAGAGCGGATACAGCTTTAAGACAACTCATAAAGTAGCTTCCGCAACAGAAGAGTCTGACATCGTTGCAGACGTTACCTTTGACGCCGAGGCAAATGCATTCGTAATCAAACCGGTTGCAGAGGGAACTGCAGAAGTTACCATTAAGGGCGGTGACCGCGGACGCCTTGAAGCTACGATTGATATTACCGTAGACAAATTCGGTGTTGTAACTACAAACGTAGCTACCAACGTAACAGGCTTCAAGCTGGATACCAGCGCAGAAGCGGCTGTAAACGCAGCAAACTTCTATGAGAATGATTACGTTACCATCGATTCCATCGGTTTTGATGAGAACGACAAACTGATCATCCTGTACGAAGAGAATGGTCAGACAAAACAGGATACTGTGCCGGCTACAGACCTCAAGGGCGTATACCTGAACACCATCGACAATGCGCGCGATATGGTTATCAACTTCTTCTACGCAGGCTATGTTGCAAACATGACCGTTCCGGTTATGGGACAGATGTCTATCGGTCTGACAGAGTTAGGATTAGTTCCGACAGAGATTGTAAACTTTGAAGGAAAGATCCTGGATCAGAACAGAGATAAGATTACCGGACAGTATGCAAGCGTAGAAATCGTTGACGGACAGGTTATTATTAAACGTACCTCCAAAGACAAAGCTACAGATGCAAACCTTGTAACTGTTGCAGATGAAAAAGGAAACCAGGCATCCTTTACCATTACAGTAAGAGATGACGGAACCAATACATATATGGTGGAGATTACAAGCTATACGCCATATGACCTGACAAAGACAGCGACTTCCTTCACAGCTCCGACAAAGACGAGCTACTATATTGGCGAGAAGCTGGATACAGCAGGCGGTTCCATCAATATCAATAACGCCGCAAGCATCGCTCTGGAGCCGTACATGGTAACAGGCTTTGATTCCAGCGTTGCTACACAGAGCCAGCTGATCTCCGTTTCTTACGGAATGCTTTCAAGAAACAGCCAGGATTATACTTACAGCGTAAGAATCAAAGCTCGTACAGAGACTGTAAACCTGTCTGATCTCGGACTGGAAGCTTCTGAAATTAAGACAGTGAGCAGTGCAGGCGATGATGGCATCACAGCGAAACTTGACGGTGATAAGATCGAAATTGCAGCTACCAAGATCAATGAGAGCGGAGCAGCTATCATTGAAACAAAATCCGGCGACAAGCTTGCTGTTCGCGTAGATGTAGATGAGAATGGCCAGATCACAACAGATGTTGTGAAGACATTCGAGGAATCTTCCAAGTCCCTGGACAACACTGAGGATGTATTCGGTATCATCGGAACAACTATCGAGTCCGAAAATCCGGATGTTGCAACCGCAGTAATTAAGAATGGCTTTGTAACCATCACATCTCATGCTGAAGGAAGCACTGCGATTAAAGTTGCAAACGGTGAGGACGTAGCAACCATCGATGTAACGGTTGACGAGTTCGGAAACATCACTACAACTGTACACAAATACAATGAGGACGGTTGGAGAGACCTTGGCGATGGAAACTGGGGCTACATCAGAAATGGTGAGCGCGTAGTATCCGACTGGGTAGTTGTAGAAGAAGCTGATCCGTACAACAACAACGAAGTTGGTGAAGTTTGGTATCATTTCGGAGCTGATGGACTGATGCAGCGCGGCTGGATCGTTGACGAGACAGGCTGGAAGATCTACCTGTTAGACTCCAACGGCCGTATGATGCACTCTCAGTGGGTAAATGCACCGGCTCAGGAATCTCTGAACAGACCGGCTGGTATGTACAAGTTAACAGATGACGGAGCTGTACAGATGAACGGCTGGGCAAAATCTGTTGACAACGAAAACATTGAGTGGTTCTGCAACGCCGGAAACGGATTATTCGAAGTAAATAATCCTGCATCCTGGAGAGTTGTAGGCTAATTATAAAGCAAGACAGGCAAAAAACAGACAATTAGTACTTAATTCCGAGACATAATCCGCCTGCTTTCCTGCACAGCAGGGAAAGCAGGCTCCCCTCAAAGGGAAAAGGATCGGGATTCCTGCAGTAAAGAATAGGCGTACAAGGATACTTAAACGGAAGGGAATTCTGCTGTTAAAGTATCTTTGTACGTTTTTTTAACTATTAATTGGTTAATAATTCCATAAATGAAAAATATAATATAAAATGGGGGAAATGGTAAATGAATACGAAAAAGATAATGAAAGTATGCCTGGCAAGCGCATTAGCGATATCTATGGTATCAACGAATGTGGCTCCTGTGGTTGCTGCAGATACGGTTGCTTCGGCAACAGATAAAGAAGCAACAAAAATAATTGGTGTTAACTACGAATACACAGATGAAAATGGTGAAAAAGTTTATAGCGTAGGCAGCGTAGAAGTTCCGGCTGATGCTAGCAATGTAAATACCAGTCTTCTTAAAGATATTCCTGAAGGATATGAGACTGTTATAAAAGGTGATATTGCAATTGGCGGTGGAGATGCTGAGTATCCGGACGGTTGGATTTTTGTTGAACTTCAGAAAAAGGCAACAAAAACTATCGGTGTTAACTACGAATACACAGATGAGAATGGTGAAACAGTTCATAAGGAAGGCAGCGTAGAAGTTCCGGCTGATGCTAGCAATGTAAATACCAGTCTTCTTAAAGATATTCCTGAAGGATATGAGACTGTTATAAAAGGTGATATTGCAATTGGCGGTGGAGATACTGAGTATCCGGACGGTTGGATTTTTGTCGAGCTTCAGAAAAAAACTACAAAAACGATTGGCGTTAACTATCAATACACAGATGAGAATGGTGAAACAGTTTATAAGGAAGGCAGCGTAGAGGTTCCGGCTGACGCTAGTAATGTAAATACCAGCCTTCTTAAAGATATTCCGGAGGGATATGAAACTGTTATAAAAGGTGATATTGCAATTGCTGGAGGAGATGCTAAGTATCCGGACGGTTGGATTTTTGTTGAATTGAAAGCAACTACCAAACAAATTGGCATAAATTATTACTGTCCGGAAGAGGAGCGTCAGATTGCTGAAGAGTTTATTACTGTTGAAGCAGATGCAGTAAACGTAAATACCAGTATGTTCATGGCTATTCCTGATGGCTATGAGCTAGTATGGAGTGGTGACTTACAGATTAATGATGGATGGGTGTATGCTGAAGTCCGTAGAAGCTCTAAAGAGAACGGAACCGCTATTGACGTTGTTTTTAAGGACGGAGATGATGTCGTAGGCGAAGGCACTTATGTCGTAGATGAAGATAATGATAACATCTTTAACTTCTCTGAGTTAGAAAAATATATCCCAGACGGTTATGAATTAAATGAGTTTGGTGATCAATTTGTTAATTGGGAATCACCTTTAGAGGTAAGTGTTAAGAAGATTCATAAAGAGTCTCGGATTCACGTACAGTTCACCTATAACGGTAATGTTATGAGAGATATCTGCTGGTGGGTAGATCCAGATGGCGATGGTATCTTTAATTACAGTGAATTGAAAAAAATAGTTCCTCATGGATATAAAATGCAGCTTGGTGGGGATGTGTTTGTAGATACGAACACAACATATGTAATTCCGCTTGAAAAGATAAAAAAAGAATCTGACATCTATGTAGCTTTCATGTATAAAGGGAAAATACTGGAAACTGGAAGATACGCTGTAGATCCGGACGGTGATGGAATCTTTAACTGGTCTGAGCTCAGCAAATATGTGCCGGACGGCTATAAGATGCTTAGATGGGGTAATGAATCTGTAGACGCAGGTCCGTTCGTAGTGCAGCTTGCAAAGAATAATAACTACGTTCCGGGTACTCCGGGTATTGATGGAAAAAAGAACGGCTGGTACAAAGTTGGAGATTCTGACTGGAGCTACTATATTGACAACAAGAAAGTAGTTTCCGACTGGATTTCAGTTGAGGAAGCTGATCCTTACAACAATAACAAAGTAGGCAAAGTATGGTATCACATGAACGCTGAGGGTCTTATGGACAGAGGCTGGATCATTGATGAAAGCGGCTGGAAAGTATATCTCCTGGACTCTAATGGACGTATGATGCATTCTCAGTGGGTAAATGCACCTGCATCTGAGGAGCTGAACAGACCTGCCGGCCTTTACAAGCTCACAGACGATGGAGCTGTTCAGATGAATGGTTGGGCAGAGTCCGTGACACCGGGTATTTACTGGTTCTGCAACGCAGGTACCGGACTTTTCGAAGTAGACAATCCGGCTTCCTGGGGTTCTGAAAAGCTTTTCTAAAAAACATGATAGTTAGTTAGAACTTGAACTGGGAAAAGGATTCTTCGGAGTCCTTTTTCCGGTTACATAATAAGATGTCAAGAAAGGGGTAAGTAATATGAAAAGAAAGTACGCTGCATTGGCAATCGCTTTATCAGCCAGCATGGCCATCTCTCCTGCTGCATCTGTATCTGCCGCTTCGTATGCAACTGGTACCGCACCGAAGCTGGTATCAGAAAATGGAGTAACAGATTCAGTTGCTCCGGTAGCTCAGTTTAATATCGACGGAACTCTGACAGACATTGTTAATGAGGGTCATTATAATGTACTTCCAAGTCTGAAGTTCCATGACAATGTTGCGCTGAAATCTTATATGCTTAACGAACATCCAGGCCCAACAAATATTAACGGCAATCAATGGGGAGACGGCAACCTGCAGAACATTCAGAAATATCTGAACATAGGTGACGGGGAAAAAGGTAAGAATACATTAGATGTGTCTGACCAGGCAGGAAATACGGCAAAGTATACCTTCTATCTGGATCAGACGTATCCTACATTTGAGATTGATATTACACCTGGCAACAACGTAATGTCCGCATATAAAACTGTAACTCTGACTGCCAGCGAGGTAATTCAAAGTCCTGGAGATGGATGGACTTCAGAAGACGGGATAGTTTGGAAGAGAACCTTTACAGAAAATTTTAAAGATAAAAATTTCCAAGTTCTGGATCTTGCAGGCAATTCTTCGAAAGAAGGTTACTTCTTTGAGGTCAAACGAATAGAATCACGCGCTCCTGAAGCAACTGAGGTTTCTTACTCAAATGATGGTGCATGGACAAATCAGGATGTAACCGTTACACTGAAAACAAATATTGAGTGTGAGACTCCGGAAGGCTGGAAACGGGTCGACGGCAGTAAGAAGGAATTTACAAAAGTATATAAAGAAAATGCAACCGAAGAAGTTCAGCTCATCTCCACTGCAGGAGTTCCAGCAGAAAAACCTGTCACAGTTGCTGTAGATAAGATCGATAAGGATGCACCGACAGGTACGATCAGTTACAGCCCGTCCAACGATAAGATGAGTATAGAAAAGACAGTAACTCTGACTGCGGATGAGCCTGTGACACCAATCGATGACGGTTGGACAGAAGTGGAAGGTTCTGACGGAAAGGAATGGACAAAATTATACAAAAAAGCCCAGAAAGATACTGTAACCTTTACGGACCGTGCCGGAAACACATCTCCACTTTCGTACGAGGTTAAAAGAATTGAATCTGAAGAATTAACCGCAGATGTCTTATATTCCAATAATGGCGAGGCCACAACCCAGGATGTCACTGTAACTATTAAGACAAATCTGGAGTGCAGCATTCCGCAGGGATGGGAAACGGTTCCGGGAAGTACAAAAAGAAATGAATTCCAGAAGACCTTCTCAGAAAACACAGCAGAAACAGTAACGCTTACAAGTCTTGGAGGACAGACTATCAATACAGAAATCCAGGTTACAGGTATTGACAGAGAAGCACCAAATGTAACTGTAGATGTGGAAAAAGAAGATGAGATGACGTTCTGTAAGACCGTTACATTGACCGGAAACGAACCGTTTAAAGTTGTAAAGGGTGAGATGAACAGTTTGACGTTTTCTCCCCAAAATGACGATGATGGTGACGGCTATGCAACAATTTGGACTGCTGTGGCAGTACGAAATGTAGTTTATGAAGGTTACACGGTAGAGGATAAACTTGGAAATTCCGGGCTGGTTGCCGTACTTGTAACAAAAGTAGACAGCACGAAGCCTGTGCCGACCATTAATTATACGGTTACAGAACCGACCGCCAACGATGTTCCGGTAGAGATGGTATGGAATACATATCCTTCAAAAGAGGTTGAGGACAAACTTCTTGCGGACGGATGGAGAAAAACACATGAAATTCCGGCAACATTTGTAAGAATCTTCCAGCAGAATGAGAAGCTGGAGTATACCAAAATCAAGAGCCATACAGGAATTCCGGGAGATGACTTTGTTGTAGAAGTTACAAATATCGACAGAGAGGGCCCCCAGGTATCAGTGGACGTGGAAAATCCGGATGAGCCGACTCCTACAAAAATCGTGACTTTAAGCGGCGATGAACCGTTTAAAATCACATCCGATACATCAGATAAATTATATTTTACAGCTCAAAATGATGATGATAATGACGGCTATGCAACAATATGGTCAGCATCTGCAGGCAGCTCTATCTGCGAGAGCTACGATGTAGAAGACAAGTTAGGAAACAAATCCACCGTTGGTATAAATGTTACAAATGTCGACAGCACAGTACCGGCGCCAGAACTTAGATACGTTTATACAGAACCAACGTTTAACGATGTTCCGGTAGAAATGAAATGGAATGTAGCACCATCTCAGGAGGTGATTGACCGTCTCCTGGCAGATGGCTGGAAGAAAACCTATGATAATCCGGCTACCTTTGTAAAAATCTTTACAGAAAATGAGACGGTGGTCTATGATTCCATTAAAAGCTATACAGGTGTTCCCGGAAAACCTGTTACCATCTCTGTAACAAATATTCAGAAAGAAATCACTGTAAATTTCTACGATGAAGAAAACAACAGACAGGCTGGTGAGGTAACTGTTACCGTTCCAAAGGATAAGGGAAAGGAAACTGTAGAGGTTGCACTGGTATTGGATAAGCTTCCGCAGGATTATGTATACGCAGGTACTGACACAGAATTCGCAGTACGTGACGGCTATGTCTATGTACCTGTAAAACTGGCAAAAGAAACAAAAGAGATTAGTATCAATTACTGGGATAATGTTCTGAATGAGCAGGCATGCACGGGTACAATGAATGTTCCATACTATGCCGAAACGGTAAATGCTTCTGATATTCCGCTTCCGGAGGGCTATGAGTTTATCGGCAATACAGAGACACCAGTCACAATTAATGACGGATGGATCTGGGCAGATGTTAAGAAATCCGATATAACCGTAGGAGTTAATTACTGGGATATCGAGAATAATACACAGGTAACGGAAGATACCATTACTGTTTCCGGATATGATACCGCGGTAAATACAAGCAAATTACAGATACCGGAAGGCTATGAGCTTGTAAGCACAGGCGACATTGCAATTAATGGCGGTTGGCTGTGGGTAGAGCTGAAACCAGTAGAGAAACCGCAGGAAACAAAAGATGCCGTTGTTAAAATTCATTTTGTAGATGCATTTGGCAATCCGATTGATGGCATTGAACCTATTGAGCTTACGAAAAACGGAGTTGCAGGCGAATATGCACATTTCCAGTATGGAACGGATTGGGTACTTCCGGAAGGATATACCTTTGCTTCATACAACGATGAAAGTATCGCCAAGCAGGATCTCACCATAAAATACGGAGAGACTTTAGATACTCTGGAAATAGGAATTGTGCAGGCTGAAAAAGCAGTTCTCAAAATCACATTAACCGATGAATTTGAGACGGTTATAGATGAAATAGAACTGACCAAGACCGGAGAAAAAGGAGAATGGGCATCTTTTATTTATGGTCAGGACTGGTCAATTCCGGAAGGCTATGAATTTGCTACCAAGAATGATGAAATAATTGCTAATCAAAATGTACTGGTTAAATACGGCGAAGTCCTCGATACATTTACCGTTGCAATTGTTCCTGTATCAAATGCTCAGTAAGAGCAGTATAACTTTCATTTATGGCAAAAAATGCAGGCAGGCTTTACGCCTGCCTGTTATAATTTTGTATAATTTTATTAGCCTGTGTCAACCTTCTGCAATATGCAAAAGGAAAAATTTTTCTTAAAATGTGTAATAAAAAATCGCGTTACGGTAAAACCTATTCATAGACGATATGAGAAATCTCCTACAATTCAATTGAATCATAGGAGATCCTCTATATGAATATTAACAGAGAAAATGCTGTACTATTTCCGAAAAGCTTTTATGCTTTTCAAAGCATTACTGTTTAAAACACTTTTCCGTCAGATATTTACTTAGTTAGGCATGGATGTTGCCCAGTTTGCCGGATTAGATGCATCAAATACACCTGAGTTCGGAGCACAGAACCAATAGATACCTTCAGTAATGGACTCTGCCCATCCATTCATCTGTGCTGCACCGTCAGACAGTAAGTGATAGATTCCTGTAGGCATTCCAAGTTCCTCGTTTGCCTCAGCGTTAATCCACATGTCATGACGCATACGTCCGTTGCTGTCCAGATTGTAGATCTTCCAGCCGGTCTCGTCCTTGATCCATCCGCGCTGCATCTTGCCGTCTTTGTCGAAGTGATACCATACGGTTCCAACCTCGTTGTTATTGTAAGGATCTGCCTCTTCTACAGCAACCCAGTCGTTGGTAACTTTCTTGCCGTTGATGTAATAATACCAGTCGGAACCTTCTCCGCGAACAAATCCATCCTCTACTGCTGTCTGGATATCACCGATTGTAATGGTACCAAACTCATCTACAGTTACCGGGATGATTGCACTGCTGTTTCCATCTGTTACAGTAATTTCAGCAGTACCAACGCCTACAGAAGTAATAACCACGCGGTTTCCTGCCAGTTTTACAATTGCAACATCTGTATTGCTGGAAGTTGCGCTTGTTCCTACAACACCGAGATTTTCAATGGTGTTGTCTACAACAGTCATACTGGACTCGAAATAGTTATTTGTAGAGGTTTCGATATCACCGTTTGCATCTACAGAAACTTTTACGTTAACAGTATTTCCTTTATTTGTAGTTACCAGAACAGAACCGCTCTGCTCCGTCTTGGTTGCCATGATCTCGATAGCAGTCTTATCATCTGTCAGAGATGCACTGATTGTAGAGTCACCCTTCCAGGTAACATTGGTAACTTTCTCTCCAGAAGCAAGCTCCAGTGAGTCAACATCCACAGTAGCCAGTGCAGGCTTCACATAATAAGTAAATGTACCGTTTGAACCGCCATAGTTAACGATAGCTGTTTCCTCTGCTAACGCACCTGTCTTATCCGGACTTGCAGTTTTGGAAGTTGTATAACCTGTCACCATCTTATCTGTAACAGCAACCTTGTCTTTACCATCTTTACTTACCAGATAAATACCATCATAGCTTACTGCATCGCCAAGAGTATAGACGATCTTTCCAGCTTCTGTTGCATTTACTGTATAACCAGTATAGCCTTTGAACTTTGTAGGCTTAGCAGCTGCAATTTTTCCATCAGTAATTGTTACTGTGATCTCTGCTGTATTTCCTTCAGCATCTTCCACAACAACTTTTACTGTTGCATCTGTCGTAGCAGTAAGATCCTCGCCCGGAGTAATATATACAATGCTCTGTCCAGAAGCGTTCTTGGTCAGTTCTGCCTGGATGTACTCGTTATGATCCGGTTTTTCTACAGATTTAATGCTGTCAGCAACCAGTCCCAGTTCTGTTATTGTATTTTCTACACTCTTTGCATTTACTACAGCTGCAACGTTTTTAATTGTAGTGAATGTGTCGCAGTAGTTTACAACCAGATTTAATTTACCATTTTCCTTTTTAAGAGTGATTCCGGTAATTTCATCTGCAGATACGGTATCAATTTCTTTAGAACCGTTCTTTAATACAAGTTTTGCATCAGACGGGAAATCAAAGTCTGCAACATTAAGTGTGATCTCGTCTTTTCCGTTCAGATCAGACTCGCTGTATGCTCTGGAAAGAAGAGCATCCTGTGTTTTCTGATTAAGCACAAGTTTATCGAAGTTTGCCTGACCAGGTACTACCTCAATTCCTGTATCTTTAACGGTAACGTCAATAGTATTCTCGAGTTTACCATTATCACCGCCGGTCACTTTGAAGGTTGCCTTACCATTTGCTACCGGAGTAATCTTTACAGCGTTAGTTCCATTCAGATCTACTACCTCTGCTTTTGCTACAACATCATCTTTCCAGTTATCCGGTGTCTGGTTCTGGGAAGTTACCTTATCTGCAATCAGATCATAGCTGTCACTTGTAATATAGCTTTCTGTTTTCAGATATTTTGCGGTGGCAAATGTCGTCTCTCCGTTATCTTTAACTGTCACTTCGGATGTATAAGTTCTTCCGTCTTTTGCAACTACGGTAACCGTAGCTTTACCTGCTCCAACGGCCTTGAAAGACCATTCTTTTTTATCCTTATCAGTTACAATCGTAATAACATTTTCATCTGAAGAAGTAAGGCTGCTGATCTCAGTTTCAGCAACAACATTAGTCATCTCTTTAATGTTATTATATTCCTCTGTCTTTACAACATTTGCTGTATATGTAACAGTAACAGGATTTACGCTGTTTAAAGATTTAAATTCAACAGATGTTGTACCTAATTTTGTAGAAGAAAATGCATTTTTATTATAAGTAAAATAGGTGTTTTTACCTGTTGCAAAATCAGAACTTGCTAATTCTTTGCTGGTTCCGTCTTCAAAGTAAATCTTCATTCCGGTTACAGCTGTTTCAAATCCAGTACCTACTTCGATTTCATCCTTCGCCTCAACCAGCTCCAGGTTAATGACTGTTTTAGCCTCAGCTTCGCTTTCATGCACTACTTTTGCATCCAGCTCTACATCAACTGCTGCATTACCGTTTACCGAAATCTGCAGAACGCCATGCCATGCACCGTATCCGATCATGGAGTTGGCATTACCCTTCTCCTTAATAGTGATATCTGCATCACTCAGATCTGCAAACTGCTCATCTGCTTTTACCGCAGCTTTAGCAGCATCACATACAGCCTGGTTAATCTCAGCAGTTACAGTGGAGGAAGCGCCAATGGAAACACTATCCGGCACAACTGCTACAAGTGAAGAGTTTTTAACAATCTCTGCAGCTTTTTCAGAATCTGTTGCCACATGCGCTACTTCTGTAGAAACAGTACCTGTTACTTCATAAGTGCTTGTTCCTGCAGTAAGTTCCACCGTAACTTCAAATTTCTTAACATCGTTGTCCGTAGATGGTTCATTTACCGTTACGTCTGCCTTAACATCATCTTTTCTTGCAAATCCATCAAGCTCTGCTGCAACTTTCTCCTCAACCAGTTTCTTTACAGTAGCCTTGGAGGTTTCTTCAGTAATTTCGATATCGCTTAAATCAATCTTTTTGTCTGATGTTGCTCCAAGGAACTCCTCTGCAATACGCTCTGCAGTGTAAACTTCTACCGGAAGATCAAACTGCTGTGTCACTGTGTCATTAGCTTTAGATACAGTAACAGTTGTACCTTTCTTTATTTTGCCGTCCATTACTGGCACAAAATCAACCGAATATCCGGCTTCTCTTACATTATCAGCTGCTTCTTTAAGGTCTTCGCTTATATTCGGATCATATGCTTCGTCTTCGAATACAAAAACGGTAGTCGGATATTTATTTTCAAAAGCTTCTTTTAAGTAGTTTAAAGCTTCCTGTGCACTGGAAAAAGACACTTCGTCAGCAGCCTGAGCTTCCTGAACTGTGCTTACAACAGTACCAGGTACAGCTGTACCTACTGATTCGACCTATAAATGCACTTGAAATATGCAGCTTTTTCTCTATATCAGAACGTCCTGTAAAATAAAAAAAGAGCAAAATTTTTTTGTTTTTCATTCTATATTTGTTCTGAAAAAATGTAAAAGAAAAAGAACACGAAAAACATTTTATCTACATATAGTTCAAATACAAAGTATACGAAATTATTTTGCGCAGCTGAATCATTTAAATAGTGGAATAAACGGATTACCAGATATCATATTAAACGGATTTCTGACTATTTAATGTTTTTCTGAATAATATAAGAAATAAATATTTGATTAAACGATTACTTAATTCTATCTCTATCTGATCCATTGTTCCGACTTTTGTAAAAAACGGCTAAACTTGCTCTGATTTCGACGGATTTTCTTTTATTTCGACGCTGAATCATTTAACATGTAAATATGGGGCATCAGGCTTTTCTTTCAGCAGTGGAAATAGGGGGGGATGTACAGAGTTATTTTGCTTCCACGTTGCACAAAAGAAATAAATTCTGCCCCTGAGGGAAAACCTAAGTAACATATCAGATTAACCAAAAAATAAGCAGAAAGAGAAAACGGAGGAGGGAATTTTGGAGCATGAATGTAGCGGCATATTGTCGTGTTTCGACGGATAAGGAAGACCAGCTGAATAGCTTGGAGGCTCAGAAAGAATTTTTCGAAGAATATACGAAAAAACAGGGGCATCATTTGGTGCAGATTTATGCGGATGAGGGCCTTTCGGGAACAAAGATAAAAAACCGAACAGGGTTCTTGCGAATGATGCAGGATGCGCATAAAGGAATGTTTGACATGGTGTTGGTAAAAGATATTTCCAGGCTGGCCAGGAATACCGTAGACCTTCTGAACAGCACCAGAGAACTGAAGGCGCTGAATATTGACATGCTGTTTCTTACTTCCAACATGACAGTTATGGATAATTCGGAATTTATGCTTACGATTTTCGGGGCACTGGCGCAGGAAGAAAGCTCAAACACCTCGAAGCGGGTAAAGTTCGGAAAGAGACAGAATGCCAAGAAGGGTAAAGTTCCAAACAGGGTATTCGGGTATGATAAGACGATAGGAGATTTATTTCATTTGTCGATCAATGAAACCGAGGCCGAAATTGTCCGGAAGATTTTCGATCTGTATCTGCACGAGGGATATGGGACGCTGAAGATTTCCAATATTCTGAACAGAGAGAATTTAAAGACAAAGAACGGCTGTGATTTTTCTAAAAATGCAGTCGTTCGGATTTTGTCAAACCCTCTTTATACGGGAAAAGTGATTAACGGCAAGCAGGAGGTGGCGGATTTTCTGACAGGAAAACGGCGGGATATTGCACCGGAAGAATGGCTGATTGTTGAACGGCCGGAACTGCGGATTGTGGAACCTGAGGATTTTGAGGAAGCACAGAGAATTCTGAGGGAACGGCAGGAGGCGGCACATTCAAAAAAAAATTCAGCAAACGGAGAAAAACCGTTTGGTACCCTGATTCACTGTCTGGAGTGCGGATATCCGTACAGGAGAATGCGTCCTACGGAAGCACATCCGGGAGGAAGATGGGTTTGCAGTGCGCGGTACACCAAGGAGGAAATTCCGTGCAGGAACCGGGCGGCAGTGGATGAGAATATGCTGTTGGAGAAAATACGCGCTTACTTTTATGATCTTCTGGAAAATAAGGAGCGGACAACATGGGAGATACAGGAGGCGTTCGAAAGAAAGTATGGAAGTTTAGAGGAGAACGAACAGCAGAAGAAAGAGGTGGGAGTCCGACTGGAAAAGCTGAGAGCAGACCGCAGAAAGTATGTGGATCTATTTGACGAGGAGATGATTACAAAGGATGAGCTTAAGTTCGAGTTAAATGGTACCAAGCGGGAGATGGATGGGTTGGAGCGGGAAGTTAAGAAGGTACAGGAAAGACTGGATATGATAGGACAGATGAATAGCCTGATTGAAACAATGTTTTCAGATATTGCAGCCTTGTTGGATGCGCCCGATCCAACAAGAGAGATTCTGGAACGCAGCATCCAGAGGATTACTGTTCGCAGCGACGGGAAATGCGAGGTGATTCTAAAACTGTTTGAGCAGCTGGGACATGTGAACCGAAAAAATCTGGTTGGGAAGTTTAAACTTTGATCCGGAAAAGGTTTTTTGTTTTCTAGTATGGAGTTCTGTTGTATAATAACAGAGAAACTACACGAGATGAGGAGAAGATGGATTATGAAGTTTACAAAAATGCACGGAATTGGGAATGATTATGTTTATGTGAACTGCTTTGAGGAGGAGGTTAAGAATCCTTCCGAGACAGCGAAGTTTGTAAGTGACCGCCACTTCGGCATTGGGTCGGATGGTTTGATCCTGATTAAGCCGTCACAGATTGCAGATTGTGAAATGGATATGTACAATGCAGATGGTTCGCAGGGGGCCATGTGCGGAAACGGCGTACGATGTGTGGCGAAGTTTGTATATGATGCAGGAATTGCGAGAAAAGATCGGATCAGTGTTGCAACCAAGAGCGGCATCAAATATGTGGATGTATTTGCAAAGGATGGCAAAGCGGAATCCGTCAGGGTAAACATGGGGGCTCCGATTCTGTGTGCAAAAGATGTTCCGATGGTATGTGAGGAAGAGAAAGCGATAGCTTATCCAATCGAAGTGGATAACAGCATTTGGAAGGTAACTGCAGTATCTATGGGAAATCCGCATGCGGTTGTGTATATTGATGATGTGGACGGACTTGAAATAGAGAAAATCGGACCCAAATTTGAGAATCATCCTGCATTCCCTGACAGGGTAAATACGGAATTTGTACGAGTGATTGACCGTCATACCGTGCAGATGCGCGTGTGGGAAAGAGGCTCCGGTGAAACTCTGGCATGCGGAACCGGTGCATGTGCAGTGGCAGTTTCATCCATACTTAACGGCCTGGTGGATGAAGGTGAGATTACAGTGAAGCTTCTGGGGGGAGACCTCAGAATCGAGTGGAACCGGGAGGAGAACACAGTTTATATGACAGGACCGGCAACTACAGTATTTGTGGGTGAGATTGCTCTGTAAACTTTAAAAGAGACAGAAATGGGGAGAAGTCTGTCATTGGCTCTCTTCTATGGAAAATAAGGGTGAAAAGCTTGAGACTTTAGCTTTTCGCCCTTGCTTTATACATAAGCTGTATGGCTCTATATATTTCCAGATAATGATAATCATAATATTTCCAAAATCGTTCTACTGTATATTCAATAAAAATTTATTAATTCATAATATTGTATACAGTTTGTGCGCGCCATTAAATTGGTTTGCAAAATGAATTTTTATTGCTAGCACATAATGTATAATATTTTACTTAAATATTAAAAGTAAAAAAACTTTATATTCAATCACTGAAGGAGTTTACAGATTTTTGAGAATAAATCAAATTTATGTATGATATGACATGTGTTTGAGCGAAATTCACGGGCTTACTATCAGCCTGAAACGCTATATGGATAAATGATAGTCTGAAAAATACAAAAACATCTCAAAAGGCCGATAATCTCCGGAATCTTATGAGATGTTCTTGTATGTAATAATTTCAGTATATGCCATTCCGATTTTTGCTCCTTTGAGAAGCCCTGCCTCCCTGCTTCTGCAGAAAGGCAGGTTATTTATATTCGGAATCAAATACCGTTTTCAGTTTTATACTGGTTTTGCTTTATTAGCCTATAACTCTCCAGGATGCAGGATTATCTACCTCAAATAATCCGTTTCCGGCATTGCAGAACCACTCGATATTTTCGTTGTCAACAGATTTAGCCCAACCATTCATCTGAACAGCTCCGTCATCAGTCAGCTTGTACAGTCCAGCCGGTCTGTTCAGGGATTCCTGAGCCGGTGCATTTACCCACTGGGAGTGCATCATACGACCGTTAGAGTCTAACAGATAGATCTTCCAGCCTGTCTCGTCTACGATCCAGCCGCGCTGCATCTTTCCGTCAGAGCCGAAGTGATACCATACTTTGCCAACTTCGTTGTTATTGTACGGATCTGCTTCTGTTACATATCTCCAGTCGGATACTACCATCTTTCCATCCTCGTAGTAATACCAGTCTGAACCATCCTGTACCCAATGCTGCTCTTCTGGCTCAACATATGGTGTAATATCTGTAGAAATAGAACCATCAGCATTTACGGTAACATCAATCAGTGCCTGGTTACCATTTGTATCTGTTACAGTAACCTTAGCTGTTCCAGGTTTTACGGAAGTAAGAGTAACAGAATCCTCCTTTGTATCAGCAGTAACAATTCCATTATCTTCAGAAGATGCACCAGCAGGAGCAAGACCTAATTCAGCACTGCTAATAGTAACCTGATGTTTGTTGAATACGGTTACCTTCTCAGCTGTGAAATTACCATCTTTATCTACAGTCAGGTTTGCCTGATATGTATTTCCCTTATCTGTTTTAATTGTTAAAACAGCTTTCTGATCTACAGCCTCTGCTGATACTTTCACATAGGTATCTCTTACGACATCAAGTTTGATGTCGGACTCTCCATCAACAAAGGATGCTGATTTAATCTTTTCATCAGAGTTGGCACCCATATCAGAAGCGTTTACTGTAAGTGTTGCAGCATCAACACTGATATCAAAAGTCTTTGTTACCCCGCCATACTGGAAAGTTATGGTCTGATTTCCTGTAACCTTTGAAGAATCAAAGCCATCAAACATATCCTCTGTAAGATTCAATGTAATGGTAGGATCATTTGTCTTTGGAATATAGCTAAAGGAAGCACCTGTTAAATCTAATTTTTCTCCAATCTTATAAGTATCTTTGGTTGGAGCGGTCCAATTAATGGTTGCCTTTGTCAGATCTAATCCTGCGATATCTGGTGTTGTAAATTTGTAATCTGTTGTTCCTACTTTAACAGTAGCCTGAGCACCATTTGCATCGTAGAATGTAATAGTTGAATTTGAAACAGTTCCTTCCGGATTTTCAGCTTTGATAGTTACTTTTCCGTTCTCGAGAGATACGCTTACATAATTTTTATCACTTGGAGAAATGGTGTAACGGGTAGCCACTAATCCCAGTGAGCTATTTCCATATAAAGTATCTGTAGAGTTATTATCACACTCAAATTTTTCTTTTAATGTGATCTGTACCTGGCTATTTGAGCTCTCTAACCATTTACCGCCAAAACCAACATTAACGAATGCCTTTTTAGCTCCAAAATCTGAACTATTTGTAAATCCAAAGTCAACCTTGCTGAAAGAAAGGGAATCTTCAACAACTTTTCCGCTTGCAAGTTTAGCCTTGATAATAAGCTTGTTGTTATCTACATCAATTGCCTCGGAAACACATGCTTTAACTTTTGCACTATTGCTCAGTGCATCTGCCTCAGCGTAATAATTTCCATCAGCCAACGCTTTTTTAGTAGCTGCACTGATTGATACTCCTGATACTGTAATGTCACCGTTAACCTGACCAATTGTTACGGCTCCTGTCTTGCCGATAGTAACTGGAACAACATATACAAATTTTCCGGCATCTCCAAAATGGATCTCAATGTTTGTTTTACCTACGGCTTTAGGAGTTACTTTGAGATAGTCGTTACCTTTTGCATCAGTTTCATAAGCTGCTTCTGCAACATCTTCTTCCTGAACTACCATAGTTACATCCTGACCAACAGCTAACTTTGCACCGATAGAGTCAAAGGACTTTCTTGTTCCGGTTCCGTTGAAGTCAGTCTGAACATCAATGTTTCCTTTATTGTCTACAACGAATGTAACGGTAATTGTGTTTCCTTTATCGTCTGTCAGCTCTGCATCTACGGTTCCCGCTTTCAGAACAGTAACTGTAAAATTATTACCATCAGCCTTTTGAGCCTTTAAAATGGTTTCATCTTTAGACTTTAATGCAGTTATTTTGGTTAAATTTACATCTTCTGCTTTAACTGTCTGAGTTTTATGAACAGTTACCGGTAAATCCACTTTTTTCGTGTTATCATTTACCAGACGGAAGTATACCATACAGGAGCCAATACTGTTTTTCTCATATTCACTGGTATCAATAACAATTGCACCTTTTGAAACTGCATCTGCGATACCTTTTGCATCAGTATACTGTTCGGTGGTTCCATCTTTTTTCGTCAGTCTGATGGAAACACCAGTATAATCAAGCTCATTATATGCTTTATCACCCAGCTCTACGTTTTTGCTAGCATCAGTACGACGGTCATATACCAGGGTAATATCCTTATATGCCGCACTTGCATCGGCTTTCAGCGGAACTGTTACTTTTCCTGTTGCAGCTGCTCCGTTAGTTAATGTGATTGTAACAATACCTTCCCAGGATTTATTATCTTCCGCATCCGCTACAACTATTTCACCATAGTTATCATCCGAAATCTCTACGGAAGAAATTCTTCTATCTGCATCTTTAATAGCGGGAGCGATAATCTCATTGAAGAAATCAGCACCTACTGTGCCAACATTAATATAACTCTGATCTACACTTACGGTAGGAACATTTAAAGAATTTAAAACACCTTCCGCTTCCTCAGAATTTTTTTCTTCTACAGAGACAGTAATGGTAGTCTTATTATTGGACTCACCCCAAAGTACATTCTTAACTACTACACGTCCTGTCCACTGATCTTTGGAAAATCCATCCTGTACTACATCAATAGTAAAGTTATCCTGTACAACCTGCGGTAATTCGCTGATTTTTGCGTTTACCTGTTCTTCGGCATATTCTAAAGCAGTGGTGGCTTTTGTACCATCATTTGTATTATACGGAACAGATACTGTTGCATCCTCGAAAATATCCTCTAACTGGAGACGATTAATTACCTGCTCAGACCAATAGAAAGGTACTGTAATGGTATATGGAATTTTTGCAGTGGTACCAGATGACAGCTTGATATACAGATTTCCTACTACGTTTACATTTCCGCCGTTTTCCTTGTCTTCTGCAGACAAGGAAGAAAGTAACGTATTGTTATCTGTAGTGAGGAATGTATCGAAAGTTGCAGCAGTATTTCCAAGAACATCTAACTTTTTTACAGCATCATTAAAGGCTGTAGCAACATCTCCCCATGTGCTGTCTGCCATAGAGTAGTATGCCGGCATTTCAGCTTTAATAGCGGTCATGCTATTCTGTAATGCATCACGTGCTGCATCAGCTTCTTCTTTGTCGGTACCTGTTAAACTTTCATAATCAACATCGGCAGCTTTTACGTCCTGAACACTGCTCATAGCAGTACCAGGTACAGCTGTACCGCCGGTAAACACCTGGAATTACTACCGAGATTTAAATCGGTTTACACCAAATTTGGAAGATGAAAAATTAAAAAAAAGAACAATTTTCTGTTTGTCTATTCCCTGGATTTTGCAAAAAAATTTACAGGAAGACTTTCTTTAAGAAAACTGTTCTTTTATGAAAATAATCGTATACCGGATAGGCGAAAATTTGACTGTTTCTTTAGTGAATTGCCCCATGCGGGCATTTCTTTTTGCATTCCCCGCAGCGAATGCACTCCATACTGTTGGGTTTCTCGGACGCATCGATATCCATCATACAGACTTTGCGGCAGACACCGCATTTTGTACAGGCCGTTTTGTCAATCCGATATCTTCGAAAAGCAATCGGATTGAAGAACCCGTAAATTGCACCCAGAGGGCAGAGATACTTGCAGAATGGCCGGTACACCCAGAGCGACATGAGAATTAAAATCACCAGAATCAGACTTTTCCAGGCAAACAGCCATCCGATGGAGGCACGGATCCCGCTGTTTAAGAGTGCCAGAGGAACTCCTGCGGTCAGCGTTCCGGAAGGACAGATATATTTGCAGAAATATGGTGCACCGATGCCGTAAGCGTCAAGCGCGAAGAGCGGCAGTATAATCACAAAACCCAGGAGCAGTCCGTATTTCACCCATTTCAAAAAGCGATGGCCGGGCAGACTTTTGCGTTTTCTGAAAAAGGGTATTTTATACAGCAGATCCTGAATCAGACCGAACGGACACAGCCATCCGCAGACGAAGCGTCCCATTATGGAGCCGATGAGCAGAAAGAATCCGATCAGGTAAACAGGCAGACGGCTGCCTGGAGCAGCGAAAGCGGACTGAAGGGATCCTAAGGGGCAGGAGCCGAGAGCGCCGGGGCAGGAGTAACAGTTGAGCCCGGGGACACACACGTTTTTAAGAGAACCGGCATAGATCGTACCCTCGGTGAAGCCTTTTGCATATCCGTTGGTAAGTGCAGTGAAGCAGAGCTGCACAATCAGACGGATATGGTTTTTCAGGCGGGCGGCCAGCCTAACCAATGCCGATACACTCCAGACAGATCCGCGCCGCTTTTGACCAGACCTGTGCTGCTTCTCCGTGCTGGATTCCGGCGAGTATCAGTATGATTCCGGCGGCAGCCAGAAAAGCTGCCGCGATGTTTTTCTTTCTTTCCATGGTGTCTCCTATCTGCTGGCCAGTAAATCGTCAATAATGGATTTCCAGTTATCTTTATCCTTTGCTCCGGCAACGCTTCGCAGAATATTTCCGTCGGAGTCAACGAAATATGTTGACGGTACAGCGATAACATTTTTCAGCTGATTCTCCAGAAGGTTCCGGGAGGGCAGCAGATGAAGGTAATCCGCGCCGGTCTGCTCGATGAGCTCCTGCGCTTTTTCCACCTGTGACTATACGAATTCACCGGATGAGTCTGCCGTATCGAGAACAATGCCTATAATCTGGAAGTCTGAGCTGTCGTATTCTGATGCCAGCTCACCCAGGTCCGGCATTTCATTGAGGCAGGGACCGCAGGATGTCGCCCAGACATTAAGCATGGTGACTTTGGAACTCTTTAAGACTTCCTGGTCGATGCTTGTCCCATCCACAGCAGTTGCCGTGAAAGAGGAAAACTGTCCGGAGGAGGATGTCTGTTCCTCTGTGCCGCATCCTGTAGCCAGGAGCGATGCAGACAGACAAAGAACCGCGGCTATTCGTTTCAGACTTTTCATCATATGATAATCCTTTCTTTTACAAAAATTCTTTATTATTGTATGGTAAAGCGTCGTGGAAAGTCAACTGAAAATGTCCGTGCTGATTGAAATCTTTTTCGGAGAATAGTAAAATAGCGGCAGAGGGTCAGGGTGACCTGATTTTATGCGGCAGGAGGTTATTATGACGATACATGGATTTAATAAACTGACGCTTCTGGATTTCCCGGGAAAGGTGGCATGTACGGTTTTTTTCGGAGGCTGTAATTTCCGCTGTCCGTTCTGCCATAACGGAAATCTTGTTTTGCATCCGGACAGAGAGCCGGTCGTTGAAGAGGAGCAGGTGTTCAGGGTACTGGAGAAGAGAAAAGGGATTCTGGACGGTGTGTGCATTACCGGAGGTGAGCCGACGCTGCAGAGAGAGCTGCCTGCGTTTATCACCCGTATCAAGTCAATGGGCTATCTGGTGAAGCTGGATACAAACGGTTATCGTCCCGAGGTGCTGAAGATGCTGGTGGAAGATCGCCTGGTGGATTATGTGGCTATGGATATCAAGGCGTCTCCCTCCAGATATCCGCAGGTCTGCGGTCTGGAGGGACTGGAGATTTTGAAGATTCAGGAGTCTATTGAATATCTGATGGAGAGTCATGTGGATTATGAGTTCCGTACCACGGTGATGCGTGAGTTCCATCAGAGGGAAGATTTTGAGATCATAGGAAAGTGGCTGAAGGGATGCAGGAGGTATTTCCTGCAGGGATACCGGGAGTCTGATTTTGTGATTTCTCCCGGGTTTACAGGGTATTCCAGAGAACAGCTGGAACGTTTCAGGACGCAGCTTCTGAAATATATCCCGCAGGTAGAGGTGCGCGGCGTGGAATAGGGCGCTCATGCGAGCGTCCGGTACCAGTAGCCGAAGCGCACGTTTTCCCCCAGATTTGCGCATGAGGGCTTAAAATGGGAGTAGCCGAAGAGTTCTGCCATAAACTGTTCCCGCGCGGAGTAGATGCCGGGGACGCCGATGATGCAGGAAGTCTTTGTGCGCCCCAGCAGCAGATGGCGGTAGTTGTAATAGCCGTACAGCAAAAACTGATTGGATGATATGCACCATCCCATTCGCTGAAGCGAGGAAAAATCTTTAGGTGTGATTTTGACGCAGTCCGTGATTTCATCATCCCCGAAAGGTGAGAATATTTCCCAGGTATGCAGCACCTGCTCCCTGCGTTTGGACAGTGTGTCTTTTGGTGTTTCGGATTCTCCGTCTGCAGAGGCGATATGCATCTCTTCGGGCTGTGCTTCGGGCGTTTGCTGTGAAATTTCCTCAAGAGCTGGTTCGGGTTCAGGTGCAGTATCAGGTTCCGGTTTCCACACGGTAAATGCAGAGGGGAGAATGGGCAGATCGTCCCATTGTGTGGCATAGATTTTTCCGTTTCCGGCAAAGAAGATCATGCCGCCGAGCTGCTGAAGCGAGAGGCCGGATTCTCCCAGATTTTTGGGATCTGCAAGTATGGATCCGTAGACGCAGCCGTTTGATGCTGGAAGATTTCCGAGAAATATTCCCGCAATGCTGTCATTGCGCCTGATAAAACCATAGATGTCTGCAAAGGTGCCGTCCGGCAGGGAGAAGGCGCTGATTCGCAGCGTGATCTGGCAGCGGCGATTTCTGGAATCTACCTTGACAAATCCTCTGTTTTCACCTTTAATATCTTTGTGGTATTCATAGAGGTAGGAAACAAATCTCTGATAATCTGACATATGACAAATCCTTTCTGGAAGCTGTATCACAGTTATCCTTACAGAAAGGTATGAGGAAAGGGCGGAAAGTATGAGGGCAACCGGAGAAAAAGACAGAGGGCACGAATATTATATGAAGGAGGCGATCCGTCAGGCAAAGAAGGCGGAAGCGCTTATGGAGGTGCCGATCGGGTGCGTGATTGTGTATGAGGGAAAGATTATTGCCCGGGGTTATAACAGGAGAAATACGGATAAAAATACAATTTCCCACGCGGAGATGAACGCTATTAAAAAGGCAAGCAAAAAGCTGGGGGACTGGCGGCTTGAAGGATGTACGATGTATATTACGCTGGAACCGTGTCAGATGTGTGCCGGAGCTATTGTGCAGGCGCGCGTCAGCGAGGTCGTGATCGGAAGCATGAATCCCAAGGCAGGCTGTGCCGGATCCATCCTGAATCTTTTGGAAATGCCCCAGTTTAATCATCAGGTTCAGGTAACGCGCGGCGTGATGGAAGAGGAGTGCAGTCAAATGCTCAGTGAATTTTTCCGAAAACTCCGAAAAATAAAGAAAGAGGAAAAATTAAAAGAAAAGGAATTGACGTAAGGGCTCTTTGGAACTATAATAGACAGGTACTTAATGTTTTGTCTGGAGACGTACCGAAGAGGCCGTAACGGGAATGACTCGAAATCATTTTGTCCCATCCGGGGCACGTGGGTTCGAATCCCACCGTCTCCGTAGGAAAGAGAGTGAGCAATGGACGGTTTAGATGCCGTCCATTGCTTTTTTCTTGTGCGCCTGGCGGCGCACGTTTCTTAAGGGTGCAAGTCCCAAATCTGCCCGGTAGCGGGAAAGATATAGCCGAAGGCAAGGGTGATCACCGTGAGGTGGAATCTGAAGGAAGCCGGATGTGGGG